>JBLNBU010000215.1:0-24014 GCA_050260215.1 Actinomycetota bacterium | reverse complement strand
GCGCGGCTTCCACCGCGGCATTCAGGGCCAGCAGGTTGGTCTGGAAGGCGATCTCGTCGATCATGCCGACGATGTCGCCGATCTTCTGCGACGACGATTCGATGCGCCCCATGGCAGAGATGGCGTCCGACACCACCTGGCCGCCGCCGGCAGCCACATCGCGGGCACCCGACGCCAGTTGATTGGCCTGCTGGGCGTTGGTGGCGTTCTGGCGCACGGTGGCGGCCAGCTCCTCCATGGAGGCGGCGGTCTCTTCCAGCGCCGAGGCCTGCTGCTCCGAGCGCTCGGACAGGTCGGCATTGCCGGCGGCGATCTCGCCGGTGGCCGAGCTGATGGCCTGGGCCACCTCGGTCAGGCTGCCGACCATGGAGAACAGGCGTTCAATGGTAGCGTTCAGCGCCGCCTTGATGTCCTTGAAGGTGCCCTCATAGTCCATGTCCATGCGCCGGGTCAGGTCGCCCTCGGCGACCGAGGTCAGCACGGCGATGCATTCCTTGATGCCGCGCTCGTTCTCGAGGCGGTTCTTGACCATGTCGGTGACGTCGGTGGCGTACTTGACCACCTTGAACGGCTTGCCGTTGAGGTCGAGGATCGGGTTGTAGGAGGCCTGGATCCACACCTCCCTGCCGCCCTTGCCGATGCGCTTGAACTCGGCGGCGACGTATTCGCCGCGGTTCAGCTTGGCCCAGAATTCCTTGTAGTCGGCGCTGTCGCGGTACTGCTGCTCGACGAACATGGAGTGGTGCTTGCCCTTGACCTCGTCCAGGGTGTAGCCCAGCGCGCCCAGGAAGTTCGGGTTGGCGTGGATGATCGAGCCGTCCATGTTGAAGCTGATCACCGCCTGGGACTTGTTGATGGCGTCCAGCTGGCCCTGGAAGTCGGCGTTGCGCAGCTTCTGCTCGGTAACGTCGGTGGCATACTTGACCACCTTGAAGGGCTTGCCCTTGGCATCCATGATCGGGTTGTAGGAGGCCTGGATCCACACCTCCTTGCCCCCCTTGCCGAGGCGCTTGTATTCCGCCGCCTGATACTGGCCGCGGTTCAAGGCCTCCCAGAACTGGCGGTATTCGATGCTTTCCGCATAGGCGGGCTCGATGAACATCCGGTGATGCTGGCCCCTGATCTCCTCAATCCGGTAGCCCAGCGCGTTCAGGAAGTTCTCGTTGGCGGTGATCACCGTGCCGTCGAGGTTGAACTCGATGACCGCCTGCGACTTGTTGATGGCGGCCACCTGGCCGGCATAGTCGGCGCGCTGCAGGGCATTCGAAGACAGGAAGTCGAACATGGTGTCCTCCGTGGACGAGCGGCGCGGAAATCAGGCGGCCTGAACCTGCGCGATGTCGTGGGTGTCGAAAACGGCGTTGAGATCGAGGATGGCGACCATCCTGCCGTCGACCGTGACCAGCCCGGACAGGAAGGCGTGGCTGGCGTCGCTCTCGAGCTCGGGCACCGGCTGGATATCCTTGTCGTCGATGGCCAGGATGTCGGCCACCGCATCGACCAGGATGCCCGCCATCTTGTCGCCCACGGCGACCACCATGATGACGTGGCGTGCGGTCGGCTCGGTCGGCGCGGCGCCGAAACGGGCGCGCAGATCGAGGATGGGAATGATGGTCCCGCGCAGGTCGATGACGCCGCGGAAATAGGCCGGCATTTCGGGCAGATGCGAGGCAGGGACCCATCCCTTGATCTCGCGGATCGACATGATGTCGATTCCGTATTCCTCGGAACCGATGGTACAGGAAATGAATTGCCGCACGGCCAGCCCCTCCCGCGCTGTGTGTGAGCTCGGCAAGTATATCCGAGATACTAGGAAAGGGATAGGGACTGTGGACAGAATCTTAGGTGGAAGCCATTAAACCATCGGTTACATGGGACGGACCTCGGACATGGCGGCCGAGCGGACCAGGCCGGCCAGGACGGCCTCGCGGGTAGCCTGGGTGCGCGAGGTGACGCCGAGCAGGCGGTAGATGCTGCTCAGGTGGGACTTCACCGTGACCTCGTGGATGCCGAGGAAGCGCGCTATCACCTTGTTCGAGGCACCGTCGACCAGCATGGCCAGCACGTCCAGCTGCCGCGGGGTCAGGCGCGAGACGATGGCGTCAGCTCGGATGTCGGCATCGATCCGGCGCGCCGATGACAGCGCACCCCAGTTTTCCACCGCCACCCGCGGAACATAGCGCTCGCCGGTCAGCACCAGGCCGATGGCCAGGACGATGGCGGCCCGGCTCATGGTCCGCGGCAGGTATCCCGCCACCCCCAGGTCCAGCCAGGACAGGCATTCGAAGGTGTCGTTGGGCGCCTGGGTCACCACCAGAGGAACGTTAGGCCAAGCGGCCCGCAGGTCAGGAAACAGCGCCTTGCCGCCGGCCAGGATGCCGTGGTCGATCACCACCATGGCCACGGACAGCCCCTGGCGGATGGGCTGCCTAGCCTCGTCCAGCGAACTGCATTCGCGGATGTGCGCCCCTGGGCAGGCATCGCCGAGAATGGCCGCATAGCTGTCGCGCGCCAGGGCATCGTCCTCGACAAGAATGACGTGCATTCAGTCTCTCCACCGCCGCCGGACCGCCATGGGCCCTGGTCCCAATCATAAGTTAGTAGTACTATTTATGTAATTCGCGTGAGTGATTAGCCGGACTACCCGGAACCGGGGAACGGAGGTGCCCGCCATGTCCCACCCGGACACCAATGCGCGGTCAAGCGACATGCTGATGCGCCTGGCGCTCGACGCCGCCCATGCCGGCGTGTGGGAATGGGACGTGGCCGGCAACCGCAACATCTGGTCGGACTCCCTTTGGCACCTGTACGGACTGCCCCACGGCAGCTGCGAGCCGTCATACGAGGCATGGATCAGTTCCGTTCACCCCGACGACCGCCAAAGGGTGAGGGCGCTGGTCGATGCCGCCGCAGCCGCGGGGGGCGAGTTGGAGGCCCAATGGCGGGTCGCCCTGCCGCCGGGCGAGCCCGAGCGCTGGCTGCTGGGGCGCGGACAGCCGATCTGCGGAGTGGATGGCCGGCCGCTGCGCTATATCGGCATCGTCGTCGACGTCACCGAAAGGGTGAATGCCGAAGCCGCCCTGAAAGAACGCGACACCCTGCTGCATACGGTCATCGACTACGCCATTCCAGATGCGCTGTTCCTGAATGACGACAGCGGCCGCTTCCTCGACGTCAACCAGCGCGCCTGCGACATGCTTGGCTATGCCAAGTCGGAATTGCTGGGCATGTCGGTGGCGGACATCGAGATGGACTACGACCTGCCGCAGGCCCAGGCCGAGTGGCGCCACCTGGAACCGGGAACCATCTCGACGGTTTTGGGCCATCATCGGCGCAAGGACGGCGGCATCGTTCCTGTCGAAATCCGCCTCAACACCTTCAAGCTGAATGGGCGGCAGCTCACCTTCGCCTCGGTCTGCGACATCAGCGCCAGGGTCCGTGCCCAAGCCACCATGCGGCGCCTGGCCGTCGAGGCGACCCTGGCCGAGGAGCGCGAACGGCGGCAGATTGCCGCCGACCTCCACGACGATCTCGGGCAGATGCTGCACCTGGCGCGCATCCGCCAGGATGCCCTGGTGCGCACCCTGTCCGAGGAGCATCAGCGGGCCCTGGCCCGGGAGGTCACCGAGGCGATCGGCGAAGCCAGCACCATGATCCGTTCGCTGGTCTCGCAGCTCAGCCCGCCCATCCTGAGCGAGATGGGCTTCGTGCCCGCCTTGCGCTGGCTCGCCGGCGAGATCGGGCGCAGCCACCACCTGGCCGTCGAGATCGACGACGACGGGCGGCCCAAGCCGCTGTCGCCGGCCCAATCGTCCATCCTGTTCCGCACCATCCGCGAACTGCTGATCAACGTCTCCAAGCACGCCCGCACCGACTTCGCCCGGGTGTCACTGGCGGCGACCGACGGACGGCTGTTCGTTTCGGTGGTCGACGACGGCGTCGGCCTGGCCGACTGGGGGCAGGCCCTCAGGGCCCGGAAGGGATTCGGGCTTTTGAACGCGCGCGAGCGCATCTCGTTCCTGCAAGGAAGCCTGGAGGTCGTGTCGCGCCCCGGCCGAGGCACCGAGGTGCTGCTGGAAATGCCGCTGGGCCTGGACGATGGGGGGACGCCATGACCATACGGGTAATGCTGGCCGACGATCACACGCTGGTGCGCCAGGCCCTGCAGAAGGCCCTTGATGCCGAGCCCGACATCGAAGTGGTCGCCGGCACCGGCAGCGGCGCCGAGACACTGGCCGTGCTGGGAGACGCCCGACCCGACATCCTGGTGCTCGACATCGGCCTCCCGGACATCAACGGCATCGAGTTGGCCCGCAAACTGGCCCACGGCCACGATCCGGTCCGCATCGTCGCCCTGTCGGGCTATGCCGATCCGTTCTATGTGGAAGAGATGCTGAAGGCCGGCGCCCAGGCCTACGTCATCAAGTCGGCCGGGACCGAGGAACTGCTGGCCGCCATACGCGCCGTCGCCGGTGGGCACAACTACGTCTCGGCCGAGGTGACCCGCATCCTGGTCAATCGGGTCACCAACGATCCGCCGCAGGGGACGGTGCCGCTCGGCCGCCTGGGCCGGCGCGAGCGCGAGGTGCTCAAGCTGCTGGCCGAGGGCAAGCGCGCGCCCGACATCGCGCTCTGCCTGGGAATCACCATCTCGACCGCCGAGGCCCACCGGCGCAACATCAAGCAGAAGCTGGGGCTTTACACCACTGCCGAGCTGACCCGGTACGCCATCCGCGAAGGACTGGTGACCCCGTAGGGACCGTCCTGCCGGGCCCGGGGGGGCCGCGCGATTGCGCCACATCGAGCCGCATATCGCCATGATGGGGTAGGCTTATAGTATGCTATGGTTGAGGTTGAGAGCCGGTTATGCGCGGCTGTCGTCTATCCGGTATGGATGGGGGAGGCACCTTGGCAGCACTGTGCAAGAATCCTTGGCTGAAACGGTGTGTCACCGTCGCCCTGGTGTTGTGTGGGTTGATGCTGGTGGCTGGCTCGGCAATGGCCGCCGCCAGCCGGGTGCTCTACATCAACTCGTATCATCGCGGCTACAAGTGGAGCGATGACATCGAGCAGGCGCTGATGTCGCGCTTGCGGCAATCCGGCCGGGACATTGAACTGTCCGTCGAGTACCTGGACAGCCGGCGGTTCGACTTTGGCCGCCGCAAGGAACGTCATGCCACCGCCTTGGGCGCCAAGTTGGCCGGCTACCCACTGGACCTGGTGGTGGTATCCGATAACGCCGCCTTTGACTTCGCCGTCCAGTATCGGTCCGAGCTGTTTCCCGAGGCCTCCATCGTCTTTTGCGGCTACAACAATTTTCGCCCGTCGGTCACCAGCGGCATGACCAACATTACCGGCATAAATGAGGAAGTGGACTTGACGGGGTCGGTGGACTTGGCCTTGGCCACCTTTCCGGCGACCACCACCTTGGCCTTCATCAGTTCGACCGGCGACATCAGCAGCGCCCAGAACGTCGAACCCCTGCAAGACAAGGTCTTCCCCAAGTATGCTGCGCGGTATCGCATCGTCGAGATCCGCGATGCGTCCCTTGCCGATATCCGCAAGCGTCTGGCCGAACTGCCGGAAACCACAGTGGTCTTTCTGGCCGGCCAGACCAGCGACAAGGCCGAAGGCCGGGACTACACGCCGGTCGAGAACGGCCGACTGATCGCCCCATTGTCGCCATTTCCGGTGTTTACCTTCTGGGACTTCCATCTTGGAACCGGCGTGCTGGCAGGGCAGGTGCTGACCGGTGCCGACCAGGGCCGCGCCGTGGCCGACATGGCGTTGCGCGTGCTGGGCGGAACCCGCGCCGACGACATTCCGGTAGAGATGCGGTCTCCGACCAGCAGCCTGTTCGACTGGCCGGCCATGCAGCGCTTCCGTCTGTCCCCCGACCGACTGCCGCCAGGCAGCGTCATACCCAACCAGACCTTCTCGGCGTGGGAGATATACCGCTGGGAGATCGGCGGTGCAGCGCTGATCATCGTCCTGGAGACGATCCTGATCACCGCCCTGGTCCGGGCGATGTTGCAGCGGCGCCTGGCCATGGCCGCACTGACGCGCGAGCGCGACCTTCTGGATGGCCGCGTGGCGGAACGGACCGCCGAGCTGCAGCAGTTCGCCTACGTCGCCTCCCACGACATGCGCGAACCGCTGCGCATGATCAGTTCGTATCTTGGACTGCTGGAAAAGCGGATCGGCGCCACCCTCGACACCGACGGCCGGGAATTCCTGGCGTTCGCCAAGGACGGCGCCGTGCGGCTGGACAACATGATCCTGGCGTTGCTGGACTATTCCCGGCTTGGGCGTGGATCGGAGCCCATGAGGTCCGTGGCCCTGGGAAGCGCGCTAGCGACCGCGGTGGCGAACCTGGGCATTGCCATTGAGGAAACGGGAGCCCGGATCGACGTCGCGGGAGAACTGCCCGAGATCATGGGCGACCGCAGCGAATTGGTCCGTCTGTTCCAGAACCTGCTGGGCAACGCCGTCAAGTACCGCGATCCCGGTCGCGTGCCGACGGTGACGGTGAGCGCTCGCCCGGACGGTGCCACCTGGGTGCTGTCGGTCGCCGATAACGGCGTCGGCATTCCAGCCGACCAGACCGAACGGATCTTCGGCATCTTCCAGCGCCTGCACGGAGTGGATGTCGAGGGTTGCGGCATCGGCCTGGCCAGTTGCAGGAGAATCGTCGAGCACCATGGCGGACACATCTGGGTGGAAAGCGAGGAGGGCAAGGGCAGCACCTTCCTCTTCACGCTCCCGGCGGACCAGTCGGCGCATCGGGTGGCTACCGGATTACGGACATAGGCCTACGGCCGTAGTATGCCGGAGTTGTTCTCTGCGGCACCGGCAGGTGGAGCTGATGATCGTCGACATCGACTTGTCCGGGGTCAGTGTACTGGTCGTCGATGACAGCCGGGATGCCCGCCTGGCGCTCAGGACGTCGCTGCAGAGCTTCGGCATCCGCAAGATCTCCGAGGCCGGCGACGGCCCCAGCGGCATCGAGCTGCTCAAGAGCGCCCCGGTCACCCTGGCCTTGGTCGATCACGACATGGCGCCCATGGACGGGATCGCATTCACCCGCTTTGTTCGGCGCGGCGGCCTGATTGCCTGCAGCGACGTGGCAATCGTCATGCTGTCTGCCGAGACCGAAAAGGCGACGGTGATTGCCGCCCGCAACGCCGGGATCAACGAGTACCTGGTCAAGCCGGTGTCGGCGGAAGCGCTGTTCCGCCGGCTTCGCAACGTGCTGCTCAACCCGCGGCCCTTCGTAAGATCCGGGGCCTATGTGGGGCCTTGCCGGCGAATTGCCTACCGTGGCATTCCCGTTCCCGCCGAACGCCGACGGGCGCCGCCGCTGCCACGTCCAAACCCGCTGGTCGGCAGCAGCACCAACCGGGGCTGAAGCGACGTCGATTCTGGCGGATGGGGTGGGATTCGAACCCACGGTGGGGTTGCCCCCACGCCGGTTTTCAAGACCGGTGCCTTAAACCGCTCGGCCACCCATCCCGCTCAAGGTTTGCCTTCTTAGCCTTCCCGGCCCGGCGCGTCTACCGCCTCTGTCGCAGCGCGGCCGGACCCCGCGCCGCCGGCTCGGGCGGGATGGGGTTATCAACCCATGGTTACAACCGGCGTCACGTGGTATGATGGCGTCACGGCGATTCCGGGAGACGACCATGGTCACCCTGTCCGAATCCATGCGGGTCAACCTGCAGAACCTGTCGAGTTCCGCCATTGACCGGGCCAAGGCGCTGAAGAAGAACGGCGGCGGTGCGGCAACCGGTGCCCAGACCGGCGGGGGACTGGCCCAGACCAACGCGGGCGGCAATCCGGCCACCGGCTCGATGCAGACGAGCCTGATCAACGGCGGCGTGCAGGTGCTCAACGACCAGACCCGGCAGCAGATGGGCTTGAACGCGCTCAAGTACCAGGCTGCCGCCAACGCCTACGCCCAGGCCGGCTTCCGCTAGGCCGTCAGACCTTCAGGAAGGTGTTCGAAACCGGGTCCAGCCGGAACAGTTCGCCTTCTTCCATGTCGAACCACCAGCCGTGCAGGGCCAGCACGCCCCGTTCGACCCGCTCGCGCAGCCAGGGGAAGGTCATCAGGTTGGCCAGCGAGATGGCCACCGTTTCCTGCTCGCACATGCGCCGCGCCATCTCGAGCGGCTGGTTGGCCGACAGGGTCAGGGCCAGGGCGCGGTCGCGCCCGGTGCGCGCGATGCTCATCCACGGGCGCAGGAAGTCGGTGCCTTCGGCGGCGCCGTCCTCGACCAAGGCGCGCACGCCGCCGCACTGGGCGTGGCCGAGGATGACGATGTGCTCGACCTCGAGCTTGCGCACCGCGAACTCGATGGCGGCCGAGGTGCCGTGAAAGGTGCCCTGGTTCTCGAACGGCGGGATCAGGTTGGCCACGTTGCGCAGCACGAACATCTCGCCGGGCTGGGCGCCGAAGATCAGGCCGGGATCGACGCGCGAGTCGCAGCAGCCGACCAGCATGACCTTGGGCTGCTGTCCCCCTTGGGCCAGGGCCGAGAAAAGCGAGCGGTTGTCTTCGAAATAGGTGTCGCGGAAACGGCGGAAGCCCTCGATCAGCCTGTCCATCTGCCTATCCTCGCCACAAGTTCGGGGCCGCCGGTTTAGCATGATCCGCGCGGAGCGGGAACATCGCGGATGACACAGAGCCATGATCCTGGCACATCTGGGGCATGTTCGTGCTGGGCAAGGTGGTGGGCTGGCTGGCCGATCCGGCCAATCTCTTCTACGTCGCGGCTGCGCTGGCGTGGCTTTTGCTGCCGCGCGCCGGCGGGCGGCGCCTGCTGGGCGCCACGCTGGCCATGGTCGCGGCGCTGGGGGTGGTGCCCCTGGATCGCTGGGGCATCGCCTGGCTCGAGGACCGCTTCCCGCCGCCGGCGGCAATGCCTGCCCGCGTCGATGGCATCATCGTGCTGGGCGGGGCCATCGACCCGGCGGTCAGCGCCGCCCGCGGCCAGGTAGCCCTGGGCGGGGCGGCCGAGCGCCTGACCGAGATGGTGGCGCTGGCGCGCAGCCATCCCGAGGCGAAGCTGGTGTTCAGCGGCGGATCGGGCCGGGTGCTGGACCAGACCAACCGCGAGGCCGACTGGGCACGCCGCTTTTTCCTCGACATCGGCTTCGACGATTCCCGCGTGATCTACGAGCGCGATTCGCGCACTACCCGCGAAAACGCCGTCCTGTCCAAGGACTTGGCCAAGCCTGCCGAGGGCGAGACCTGGCTGCTGGTGACCTCGGCCATGCATATGCCGCGCTCGGTCGGCTGCTTCCGGGCGGCGGGCTGGCCGGTGGTGCCGTACCCGGTCGACTACCAGACGGCGGGTCCGGGCGCCGGGCTGCGGCTGTCGTTCAACCTGGGCGGCTATGGCGCGCTGGCCCACGAATTCATCGGCCTGGCCTCCTATCGTCTGTCGGGGTGGACCGACGCGCTGTTGCCTGCTCCGGCGGACAAACACTAATTGCCCTTGGTTCGCTACCTGTGGCACAAGGACTTGTGTTGCAAGCGGGTCGGGGAGTCCAGATGATGTCGCGCTCGGGATCGTTGACGGCCATGGCGCTGAGCCTGGTGCTGGCGACCTCGGCCTGTGCGAGTGCGCCGGGCCAGCAGCAGGCCGCCATGCCGGCGACCCAGCCCGCCCCCGCCCAACCCGAGGCGGGCGCGCCGGTGGCGCCTGTCGCCTCCAGCTTCGCCGCCTTCCTGCAAGGCGTGCGCGCCGAAGCCACCGCCAAGGGCATCCGCGCCGAGACGGTGGACACCGCCCTGGCCGGCGTCAACCACCTGGACAAGGTCATCGAGCTGGACCGCAAGCAGCCCGAATTCACCCTGACCTTCGACCAGTACCTCAGCCGCGTGGTCAATCCCGACAAGGTGGCCAAGGGCCGGCGCATGATGGCCGAGAACGCCGAACTGCTGGCCCAGATCGAGCGGCGCTACAACGTCCAGGCCCGCTTCGTGGTGGCGCTGTGGGGCATCGAGACCGATTACGGTCGCGTTACCGGCGGCTATCCGGTGGTTGCCTCGCTGGCGACGCTGGCCTATGACGGGCGGCGCTCGGCCTATTTCCGCGGCGAACTGATGAATGCGCTCACCATCCTCGACCAGGGCCACATCGCCCCGGCCAGGATGATCGGCTCCTGGGCCGGGGCCATGGGGCAGTGCCAGTTCATGCCCACCACCTTCGTCAAGTTCGCCCAGGACTGGGACGGCGACGGGCGGCGCGACATCTGGACCAACCGCGGCGACGCGCTGGCCTCGGCCGCCAACTACCTGGCCAGCGAGGGCTGGCGCGGTGACCAGACCTGGGGCAGGGCGGTCAGCCTGCCGGCCGGGTTCGACGCCAGGCTGATCGGCCTGGACACCCGCAAGAGCCTGGCCGAATGGTCGCACCTGGGCGTGCACGGGGCGGACGGCAAGGCATTGCCCCACAAGGACGTGCAGGGGTCCATCGTCCTGGCGGACGGCAAGACGGGCCCGGCCTTCCTGGTCTACGACAACTTCCGCACCATCATGAAATGGAACCGCTCGACCTTCTTCGCCCTGGCCGCCGGCCATCTTGCGGACAGGATCGGCGCCAAGTAGACTACAACATCTTCGGCGAGTAAGGGTATGGGGGTACCAGATATGCGGAATGGACATCCGGGCAGGCGGATCGCCGCGCTGCTGATGTCGACCGCGCTGCTGTCGGGCTGCGCCGAGGCGAACCTGTTCGGCTATTTCGCCAAGCGGGCGGCCGGCGGCGACGGCGGCCAGCCGCCGCCGGTGTCGTCGACGGCTGCGTCCACCTACAAGGTGGGCAAGCCCTATCAGGTGGCCGGCGTCTGGTACTATCCGGCCGAGGACTTCGACTACGACGAGACGGGCATCGCCTCGTGGTACGGCCCCGACTTCCACGCGAAGCAGACCGCCAACGGCGAGGTGTTCGACATGAACGCCGTCACCGCCGCCCACAAGACCCTGCCCATGCCGTCCATCGTGCGGGTGACCAACCTCGAGAACGGCCGGTCGCTGGTGGTCCGCGTCAACGACCGCGGCCCCTTCGTCAACGGCCGCATCATCGACCTGTCGCGCCGCTCGGCGCAGCTTCTGGGCATGGAGGGCAAGGGCACCGCCCGGGTGCGCGTGCAGGTGCTGGCCGAGGAAAGCCGCGCCCTGGCCGGCAAATCCCGCCCCGACGGCACCGAGGCCCCCAAGGTCGCCGCCGCCCCGCGCGAGACCGTCACCGCCGAAACCCTGCCGCCGCCCGGCAGTCGCGAGGCGGCCCGCCCCATCCAGACTGCGGCCAACGGGGTCCCCCAGCGCGGCGTCAGCGTCGAGGCGGTGGAACAGGTCCTGGCCCGCCAGGACGTCTCGGTGGTGCCGGTCAAGCCCACCCACATCTACATCCAGGCCGGATCGTTCAGCCGCCACGACAACGCCATGCGCCTGTCGGCGCGGCTGTCTGGGGTCGGCAACACCCATGTCGAGCAGGCCACCGTCGGCGGCAAGACGGTCTACCGCGTCCGCCTGGGGCCGGTGCCCACCGTCGAGGAGGCCGACCGGATGCTGGACTCGGTGATCGCGCGCGGCACCCAGGACGCCCGCGTGGTGGTCGATTAGGTCTGCCCCGCCTTAGTTCCGACGCATTCGCGTGGCTCTTGATGCGGGCTAAATATTTCCGTCGGGACGCCGTCCGGCGTCCTTTGTCAGTCGTAGGGTAAGCGTCGATGATCCTCTCCAGCTTCCGCCGCACGCTGTTTGCGGCCGTCTCCCTCGTCAGCCTGGCCGCGGCGCTGCCGGCGGGTGCCGAGTCCATCGAGACCAGCGCCAAGCAGGCCATCGTGCTCGACTTCAACACCGGCACCGTGCTGATGGAGAAGAATGCCGACGACCTGATGGTGCCGTCGTCCATGAGCAAGCTGATGACCGTCTACATGGTCTTCGAGAAGCTGAAGGAAGGCAGCTGGAAGCCCACCGACCAGCTTCCGGTGACCGAGACGGCGTGGAAGAAGCACTACAAGTCCGAAGGCTCGATGATGTTCCTGCCGGTGCACTCGACCGCCAAGGTCGAGGAGCTGCTGCGCGGCGTCATCATCCAGTCGGGCAACGACGCCTGTTCGGTGCTGGCCGAGGCGTATGCCGGCAGCGAGGAGGCCTTCGCCGAGGAGGCGACGCGACGCGCCCACCAGCTGGGGATGACCCATTCGAACTTCCGCAACGCCAGCGGCTGGCCCGAGCCCGACCACCTGACCACGGCGCGCGACCTGTCCATCCTGGCCCGCCACATCATTGCCGACTATCCCGAGTACTATCAGATCTTCTCGGAGAAGGAATTCACCTTCAACAACATCAAGCAGGGCAACCGCAACCCGCTGCTGTACACCACCCAAGGCGCCGACGGCCTGAAGACCGGCCATACCGAGGCCGCCGGCTACGGCCTGACCGGCTCGATCAAGCGCGGCGAGCGGCGCATCATCATGGTGCTCAACGGCATGTCCAGCATGAAGGAGCGCGCCGAGGAGACCCAGCGCCTGACCGAATGGGCCTTCCGCGAGTTCGACGACTACTCCTTGTTCAAGCCGGGCGACCAGATCACCGACGCCGAGGTGTGGCTGGGCGATGCCGAGACCGTGCCCCTGGTTGCCGCCAAGAAGCTGGAAGTGACCCTGCCGCGCAAGGCTCGCCGCGAAATGAAGGTCACCGCCGTCTACACCGGCCCGATCCCGGCGCCGATCAAGAAGGGCGACGTGGTCGGTAAGCTGGTGATCACCGCGCCGGGCGTCCAGGCCATGGAACTGCCGCTGGCCGCGGGCGCCGACGTGCAGCGCCTGGGCTTTTCGGGCCGCATCACCACCGCCATCAAGCGCATCGTCTGGGGGCCCAAGAGCTGATCGACGCATGAAGGGACGCTTCATCACCTTCGAAGGCGGCGAGGGCGCCGGCAAGTCGACGCAGGTGCGTCTGCTGGCCGACGCCCAGCGCGCGTCGGGCCGCACGGTGGTGACCACCCGCGAGCCCGGCGGCTCGCAGGGCGCCGAGCACATCCGCACCCTTCTGGTCCAGGGCGACGTCGACCGCTGGGACGGCATGACCGAGGCCCTGCTGCACTTCGCCGCCCGCCGCGACCACCTGGCCAAGACCGTGTGGCCGGCCATCGAGCGCGGCGACTGGGTGGTGTGCGACCGCTTCGCCGATTCGACCGTCGCCTACCAGGGCTATGGCCACGGCATGGACATCGGCCAGTTGAAGGACCTCTACCGCATCGCCGTGGGCGACTTCGCCCCCGACCTGACCCTGATCCTGGACCTGCCCGTCGACGAGGGCTTGAGGCGGGCAGGGGGCCGGGGCGGGGCCGAGGACCGCTACGAGCGCATGGGCACCGCCTTCCACCAACGCCTGCGCCAGGGCTTCCTGGATATCGCCCGCACTGAACCCGGCCGCTGCACCGTCGTCGACGCCACCGGCGAGGTCGAGGCGATCCACGCCGCCATCATGACGGCCGTCGCGCGGCTGGGGGTGTGAAGTTCTGAACGAATGAGCGTCATGGCCGGGCTTGCCCCGGCCATCCACGCGGTGGGACGTGCCCACCGTGGCCAAGGGCTCTACCCAGGCGCCGGCCGCTCGGCTACAGTCGCGCCATGACCGACATCGCCCATCCCCGCGACACCGCCGACCTGCTGGGCCACGAGCCCGCCGAACGGGTGCTGCTGGACGCGTGGACATCCGGGCGCATGGCCCATGCCTGGCTGATCTGCGGGCCCCAGGGCATCGGCAAGGCGACGCTGGCTTATCGCTTCGCCCGCTTCGTGCTGTCGGGCGGCGGGGAAGGGGGCGGGCTGTTCGGCGACGGGCCCACCGACCTCAACTTGCGCCCCGACCATCCGGTGTTCCGACGCGTCGCCGCCGGCGGCCATGCCGACCTCAAGGTGGTCGAGCGCGGCTATACGGACGACAAGAAGACCAAGCTGCGCACCGAGATCGTCATCGACGACGTCCGCGGTGTCGGCGGCTTCATGGCGCTGACCCCGGCCGAGGGCGGATGGCGGGTCGCCATCATCGATTCCGCCGACGAAATGAACCGCAACGCCGCCAACGCGGTGCTGAAAGTGCTGGAAGAACCGCCGCGCAACGCCTTGATGCTGCTGGTTTCCCACAGCCCCGGCCGCCTGCTGCCGACCATCCGCTCGCGTTGCCGCCGCCTGGTGCTGCAGCCGCTGGCCGAGGACCGCGTCGCCGCCCTGCTGGCCCGCCACCGCCCCGACCTGACCGATGCCGACGTGACCGCGCTGGCGCGCCTGGCCGAGGGCAGCATCGGCAAGGCCTTGGGGTTGGCGGCCGAGGGCGGGCTGGACCTCTACCGCGACCTGCTGGGGCTGCTGGACGGCCTGCCGAAGCTGGACGTGCCGGCGCTGCACGGCTTCGGCGACCGGGTGGCCCGGCCCGAGAACGACGCCGCCTTCCGCACGGTGACCGAACTGCTGACCTGGTGGCTGGCCCGCCTGGTGCGGGCAGGGGGGCGGCAGGGCCAGGGAATGACCGAGGTGGTGCCCGGCGAGGCAGCCCTGATCGGCCGGCTTCTGGCGGCAGCCAGCCTTGATCAATGGCTGCAGGTGTGGGAAAAGATCACCTCGCTGTTCGCCCGCACCGACGCGGTCAACCTGGACCGCAAGCAGGCGATCTTGAGCGCATTCCTCGCGGTGGAGCGGCTGGCCCGCCCTTGATCCGCGGCGGGCCGACCTACAACTCGAAAACAAGGGAGGAAGGCGATGACCGCGGCCGAAACCTTCTACGTCACCACGCCGATCTACTACGTCAACGACAAGCCGCATATCGGCCACGCGTACACCACGCTGGCCTGCGACGTGCTGGCGCGCTTCAAGCGCCTGGACGGCTTCGACGTCAAGTTCCTGACCGGCACCGACGAGCATGGCCAGAAGGTCGAGAAGTCGGCCGAGACCGCCGGCATGACCCCGCAAGCGCTGGCCGACCAGAATTCCGCCAATTTCCGCGAGCTGGCCCGCGTGCTCGGCTGCTCGAACGATGATTTCATCCGCACCACCGAGCCGCGCCACGTGCGTGCCTGCCAGGCCCTGTGGAACGAGCTGGTCGCCCGCGACGAGATCTATCTTGGCCACTACGAGGGCTGGTACTCGGTGCGCGACGAGGCCTTCTACGGCGAGGACGAGCTGGTGTCCGGGGCCAACGGCCAGAAGCTGGCCCCCACCGGCGCGCCGGTGGAATGGGTCAAGGAGCCCAGCTACTTCTTCCGCCTGTCCAAGTGGGCCGACAAGCTGCTGGCCTGGTACGACCGCAATCCCGACTGCGTCGGCCCGGCCTCGCGCCGCAACGAGGTGATGAGCTTCGTCAAGGGCGGCCTGACCGACCTTTCTGTGTCGCGCACCAGCTTTTCCTGGGGCATTCCGGTCCCCGGCGACGAGGCCCACGTCATGTACGTGTGGCTGGACGCGCTGACCAACTACATTACCGCGGTCGGCTATCCCGACAAGGACGGCGCGTATTCCAAGTGGTGGCCGGCCGACCTGCACATGGTCGGCAAGGACATCGTGCGCTTCCACGCCGTCTACTGGCCGGCCTTCCTGATGGCCGCCGGCCTCGAGCCGCCCAAGCGGGTGTTCGCCCACGGCTGGTGGACCAACGAGGGCCAGAAGATCTCGAAGTCGCTGGGCAACGTCATCGACCCGGTGGGCCTGATCGATCGTTACGGTCTCGACCAGGTGCGCTATTTCCTGCTGCGTGAGGTGCCCTTCGGCAACGACGGCGACTTCAGCCACCGCGCCATGGTCAACCGCATGAACGGCGAGCTGGCCAACGACTACGGCAACCTGGCCCAGCGCGTGCTATCCATGATCGGCAAGAACTGCGGCAACCAGGTGCCCCAGCACGGCGAACTGGCGCCCGACGACCGCGAAATGCTGGACGCGGCCGGGGCGCTTCTGGGCAAGGTGCGCGACGCCATGGACCGCCAGCTGTTCCACGAGGCGCTGGAAGCCATCTGGGTGGTGGTGCGCGCCGCCAACGGCTATGTGGACCGCCAGGCGCCGTGGGCGCTGAAGAAGACCGATCCGGCCCGCATGGGTACCGTGCTGTGGGTGCTGGCCGAGACCATCCGCCACCTGGCGCTGCTGACCCAGCCGTTCATGCCGACGTCGTCGGCGCGCCTTCTCGACCAGCTGGCAGTGCCCGAGGACAAGCGGACGCTCGCCTTCATCGGCCAGCACCATGCGCTGAAGCCCGGGACGCCCCTGCCGGCGCCCCAGGGCGTGTTCCCGCGCTTCGTCGAAGCGGTGGAGGAGGGGGCAGGCTGATGCTGGTCGACAGCCACTGCCACCTGGATTTCCCCGACTTCGCCGACGACCTGGACGGCGTCGTCGCCCGCGCCGTTGAGGCGGGCGTCGGCCGCATGCTGACCATCAACACCCACGTCACCCGGTTCGAGCGTGTGCTGGCAGTGGCCGAGCGCTTCGACTGCGTCTGGTGCACCGTCGGCATCCACCCCCACGAGGCCGGCACCGAACCCGCCGCCAACTTCGACCGCCTGGTCGAGTTGTCGTCGCATCCCAAGGTGGTCGGCTTCGGCGAGACGGGCCTGGACTACTACTACGACAAGAGCCCGCGCGAGGCGCAGCGCGCCTCGTTTTGCACCCATATCGCCGCGGCGCGCGCCACCGGCCTGCCGGTGGTGGTCCACACCCGCGACGCCGACGACGACACCGCCGCCATCCTGGCCGAGGAAATGGGGAAGGGGGCCTTCACCGGCCTGATCCACTGCTTCAGCGGTGGCCCGCAACTGGCTGAAAAGGTTGTTGAACTTGGGCTTTACGTCTCGGTGTCGGGCATTTTGACCTTCAAGACGGCGGACAGCCTGCGCGACACCGTCGCCGCGGTTCCGCTGGACCGTTTGCTGGTCGAAACGGACGCGCCGTATCTGGCGCCGATCCCATTCCGTGGCAAGCGCAACGAGCCGGCCTATACGGCGCGCACCGCGGCCAGGCTGGCCGAGGTCAAGGGCGTCGCCATGGGCGATATCGAGCGTGCCACCACCGCCAACTTCCACCGGTTGTTCACCAAGGTTCCCCCATGCGGGTGACCGTGCTGGGCTGCGGCGGCGCCACCGGCGTGCCCTCGGTCTCCGGCGGCTGGGGCGCCTGCGACCCGGCCGAGCCGCGCAACCGGCGGCGCCGGCCGTCGATCCTGGTCCAGCAGGACGACACCTGCATCCTGGTCGACAGTTCGCCCGACCTGCGCGAACAGCTGCTCGACGCCGGGGTAAAGCGACTGGACGCGGTGATCTACACCCACGACCACGCCGACCACCTGCACGGGCTGGACGACCTGCGCGAGGTCAACCGCGCCATGAAGGCGCCGATTGCCATCCACGCCACCGCCGGCGTGCTTGAGACCATCGAGCGGCGCTTCGGCTATGCCATCGGCCCGGTCGAGCATGGCGAGCCCATCTACAAGCCCATGCTGATCCCGCACCGCATCGACGGGCCGTTCCGGGTGGGGCAGGTGGAGGTGACCCCGTTTGACCAGGACCACGGCTATGCCCGCACCGTCGGCCTGCGCTTCGGCCCGGTGGCGTACTCGACCGACGCGGTGGGCCTGACCGAGGAGGCCTTCACGGCCCTGGCCGGCATCGACACCTGGATCGTCGGCTGCCTGACCGACCATCCGCATCCGACCCACGCCCATGTGGACGCGGTGCTGGCCTGGGTCGAGCGCGTGCGGCCGCGCCGCGCCGTGCTCACCCATATGAGCGCCCGGCTGGACTACCACGCGCTGAAGGCCCGCCTGCCGGCCCATGTGGAACCGGCCTGGGACGGGCTGGTCATCGAGGTGGAATAGCTTTACGGCGCCGTGGCTTATGGCATGATCCTGGGACGACGGACTTTCCTGGGGACGACCATGATCACCACCTTGCGCAGCGCGATCCTGGCCACCGCCTTGTGCCTTGGCACCGCAGTCGCGGTTGCCGGCGACGGGCCGGCCCTGGCCAAGGGGCAGACGGTTTATGTGCCGGTCTATTCCCACGTCCTGCACGGCAACCAGGACAAGAGCGGCACGCCCAGCCAATGGCTGATGGCCGCCATGCTGTCGGTCCGCAACACCGATCCCGACAATGCGATGGCCGTGCGCTCGGTGCGCTATTACGACAGCCACGGCAAGCTGATTCGCGAGTATCCGGTCGCCGCGGTCCGCCTCGAGCCCATGGGCACCACCGAAGTGTTCGTCGAGCACAAGGACAACGCCGGTGGATCGGGCGCCAATTTCCTGGTGGTCTGGGACGCCGACAAGCCGATCAATCCGCCGATCGTCGAGACGGTGCACACCTATTTCTACGGCACCCAGTCGACCGCCTTCGTCAGCCGCGGCCAGCCGCTGCTGCCCACCCGGTAGCCCTCGAAGAGACCCATATCCATTCGTCGTCATAATATGCATTATGCGACAATCGGATATGGGGAAATCTAGGCCCGGTCCAGGATCTTCCCCAGACGATCCGTGCCGTCCCCGCTTCGCTCGCCCCCCCCGGGGCTTGGCAATGGATGGCCGGGTCAAGCCCGGCCGCGACGCAGGAAGACGACGACGGGTTTACCCTCCGGCCTGTCCGTCCTGTTGGCCGGCCCGGTGGCCCTCAAGGCTGCGCTCAATGGCGCCTGCATCCAGGCCCGCGGTTCCCAGCACCAGACCGGCCATGCGCAGGCTGGCTTCCATGGTCTCGGGCACGACCGCGGTTGCGCCCGCCTGCCCCAGGATGGCCTGCTGGCGGCCGTCATGGGCGCGCGCGACGACGGGAAGCGAGGGTGCCAGCTGGCGGATGCGGTTGACCGTCTTCTCGGCAGTGCGCGGATCGTTGACGGTGACCACCGCCGCCACCGCCCGCTCGATGCCGACCGCGCGCAGGACGCCGATGTTGCCGGCGTCGCCATAGAAGACCGGCCGGCCTTCCTCCCGCGCCTTGGCCACCTCGGCCGAGTCGAGGTCGAGGGCCAGATAGGCGACGCCGTTTTCCTGCAGTACCCGGGCAATCGCCCGGCCGACGCGGCCGTAGCCGGCGATCACCACATGGCCCTGGAGCGCCTCGGTGCCCACCGGGACCAGGTCCTCGCCCAGGCGGCGGCGCTTTGCCGCTGCGTAGCGGCGCCCCAGGGCGGCCAGCGCCGGGGTGAGCACCATGGACAAGGCGACCGCCCCCACCAGCACCTGCCCCGTTCCGGCCGCAAGGATGTGCAGGCCGACGGCGCGCTCGAAGACGACGAAGGCGAATTCGCCGACCTGGGAAACCAACAAGGCAACCTGGACCCCGGTTGCGGGCTCCATGCGCCACAGCAGGCACAACCCGGCCACCACCAACGCCTTGATGGCCAGCACGCCCAGTGTCAGCCCGACGATCTCGGGCGCCCTGCCCGCCACCACCGGCAGGTCGATGGTCATGCCCACGGTCATGAAGAACAGCCCCATCAGCAGGCCGCGGATGGGCTCGATGCTGGCCTCGACCTGGTGGCGATAGGGGGAATCGGCCAGCAGCAGCCCGGCCAGGAAGGCGCCCAGCGCCATGGACATGCCGGCCTCGGCGGTCACCCACGCCACCGCCAGCACCAGCAGCAGGTTGGCGGCGACGAACACCTCGGGATTGTGGACGGCCGAGACGTAACGGTAGGCCGGCCGCAGCACCAGCCGCCCGGCCAGGTAGATGCCGCCGATGGCCAGCAAGGCCTTCAGGCCGGCAATGCCCAGCGCCGCCCCGATGCGATGGGTGTCGCGCGCCAGCATGGGCAACAGCGCCAGCACCGGCACCACCGCCAGGTCCTGGAACACCAATATGGCCACCGACACCCGGCCCTGGTGGGTAACGGTCTCGTTGCGCTCGACCAGGATGGCCAGCACGGTCGCGGTCGACGAGAACGCCAGCGTCGCCCCCACCACCAGCGCCGCCTGGTGCGACAGCCCCAGCCACACGCCCAGCCCGCCGAGTGCGCCGCCGGTCACCACCACCTGCAGGAGGCCCAGGCCGAAAATGAGGCGGCGCATGGTCTTCAGGCGGGCCAGCGGCAGTTCCAGGCCGATGGCGAACAGCAGGAACACCACCCCCAGCTCGGCCAGCGGCCGGGTCGCCTCGACGTCGACCACCGGGCCCGGCGTGTGCGGCCCCAGCGCCATCCCGGCGGCGAGATAGCCCAGCACCGAGGGGATCGAGAACCGCTGCAGCAGCGGAACGATCACCACCGCGGCCAGCAACAGCGCCAGAACGTCATACAAATAGGGCACGTCGGCCATGGGTGATCCCTGGGACACGGGGCATTCCCCTATCAGGGGCCAGCCGCGCCCGGGAATCAAGCCGCCTCCGCCTTGCCGGCCTGGATGGGCTGGCGTACAACCCTTGGCATGTCCGATCCGTTCACCGACCCCCGTCTCGACCCGCTGCTGGCGGCCCACCGCTCCGGCCGCCCGGCCGAGGCCGAGGACGGCTGCCGCCGGATCCTGGCCGACGAGCCCGCCCACGCCGGCGCCCTGCACTTCCTGGCCCTGCTGCTTTGGCAGTCCGGCCGACGCGACCAGGCATTGGCTGCGGCCGCCGCGGCCGTCCAGGCGGCACCGGCCGCGGTCAAGCCTCGACTGAACCTAGGAGTGATGCTGCTGGACTGCGCCCGCCCCGCCGAGGCGGCCGAACAGTTCGCCGCGGTGCGCAGCCTCGACCCCACGGTGGTGCAGGCGCCCTTCGGCCTGGGCCTGGCGGCCTCGGCGGCAAGGCGCCCGGCCGAGGCGGTCGGCCACTTCCGTGAGGCGACCGTGCTGGCGCCTGCTTATGCCGAGGCCCATTACAACCTGGGCTGCGCGCTGAAAGAGGCGGGCGACACGGCCGCGGCCGAGGCGGCGCTGGGCCGCGCGATCGCGCTGAAGCCCGACTACGCCGAAGCCTACAGCAATCTCGCCAACCTGTTGGACGGGCGGGCAAAGCCGTCCGAGGCCGAAACGCTGGTGCGCAAGGCGCTGGCCATCCGCGAGGCCTTCCCCGAGGGCTGGAACACGCTCGGCAACACCCTTGAAGCCCAGTCCCGCCTGGCCGAGGCCGAGGAGGCCTATCGCCGGGCCGTGACCCTTCGTCCCGATTATCAGGAAGCCTGGTCCAACCTGCTGTTTTCGCTTAACTATCAGGACGGCAAGAACCCGGTCGAGGTCGCCGCCGCGCACCGGCAATGGGGCGCCACCCTGCCCGCTTCCCCCGCCCCCTTCCCCAATCGGCGCGATCCGGGGCGCCGGTTGCGGGTCGGCTACGTCTCGCCCGACTTCCGCACCCACTCGGTGGCCTATTTCATCGCCCCCGTCATCGAGGCCCATGATCGTTCCGTGGTCGAAGTGTTCGCCTATTCCTGCCGGGCCGGCGGCGACGCCACCACCCGACGGCTGCAGGCCGCAGCCGATCACTGGCGCGACATCAGCGCGCTTGACGACCAGCAGGCCGCCCGGCTGGTCGGCGACGACGCCATCGACGTGCTGGTCGACCTGGCCGGCCACACCGCCGGCAACCGCCTGCCGATGTTCGCCCGCCGGCCGGCGCCGGTGCAGGCAAGCTGGATCGGCTATCCCAACACCACCGGCCTGGCGGCGGTCGACTGGCGCATGGTCGACGCGGTGACCGATCCGCCCGGGCCCGCCGACACCCTGGCGGCCGAGCGGCTGCTGCGCCTGCCCGGCTGCTTCCTGTGCTACCAGCCCCCGATCCCCTCGCCCGAGCCCGAGTTGCGCCCGCCGGGCGGTCCGGTGACCTTCGGCTCGTTCAACAAGCTGGCCAAGGTGACCCCGGCCACCGTCGCCGCCTGGTCGGCCATCCTGGCCCGCGTGCCCGGATCGCGCATGTTCGTCAAGTCCAAGCAGCTGGACGAGCCCGCCACCCGCGACCGCCTGGCCGCCGCCTTCGCCGCCCACGGCATAAGCCCAGAGCGCCTGGACCTGCGCGGCTGGATCACCGACCGCGACGGCCATCTGGGGGCGTACGGGCTGGTCGACATCGGGCTGGACACCTTTCCCTACAACGGCACCACCACCACCTGCGAGGCCATGTGGATGGGTGTCCCCGTGGTCACCTGGGCCGGCGGCTGCCATGCCGCCCGGGTCGGCGCCAGCCTGCTGAAGGCCGTGGGGATGGACGAACTGGTCGCCGGCGACGTCGACGGCTATGTGGACGCCGCGGTGGCGCTGGCCGGCGACCCCGTGCGCCGCGCGGCATTGCGGGCAGGCTTGCGCGGGCGGCTGGCGGCCTCGGCCTTGTGCGATGCGGCCACCTTCACCCGCGGGCTCGAGGCGTCGCTGCGCGAAATGTGGCGTGACTGGTGCGAGAAGGGAGAGCGTTCGTGACGGCAATGGACAGGCTGTTGGACATCATGGCCCGGCTGCGCGACCCGCAGGGCGGATGCCCCTGGGACCGCGAGCAGACGTTTGCCACCATCGCCCCCTACACCATCGAGGAAGCCTACGAGGTGGCCGAGGCCATCGACCACGGCGACATGGCGGCGCTGAAGGACGAGCTGGGCGACCTTTTGTTCCAGGTGGTGTTCTATGCCCAGATGTCGCGCGAGGCCGGCGGCTTCGACTTCGAGGCCATCGCCGCCGGCATCGCCGACAAGATGATCCGGCGCCATCCCCACGTCTTCGGCGACACCGACATCCCCGATGCCGCCGCCCAGACCGTCGCCTGGGAGGCCACCAAGGCCGCCGAGCGTGCCGCCAAGGCCCAAGCCAGCGTGCTCGACGGCGTCGCCCGCACCCTGCCCCCCATGACCCGCGCGCTGAAGCTGCAGAACCGCGCCGCCCGCGTCGGCTTCGACTGGTCGGACCCGGCCGATGTCATCGGCAAAGTCGAGGAGGAACTGGCCGAGATCGGCGTCGAGGTGGCGCAATCCGCCCCCCACGACCGGCTGGAAGACGAGATGGGCGACGTTCTCTTCGCTTGCGTCAACCTAGCCCGCAAGCTCAATATCGAACCGGAACGGGCGCTCAAGCGCGCCAACGGCAAGTTCGAGCGCCGCTTCCGCCACATCGAGGCCGGGTTGGCCGCCGGCGGGCGCAAGCCCGAGGACGCTACCCTGGACGAGATGGAAGCACTGTGGGTGGCCGCCAAGGCGCAGGAACGCGGCCAGTAGTCTTTCTCTAGGGGGGCTTTGGATGCTGGCTTGGGGCAAACGGCTGGGGGCTCTTGCCCTCGTGCTGACGCTGGGGTCCTGCTACATCCCCGACAAGTACAAGGCCGAACTGCGGCTGTCGCGCTATGGCGATTATGCCATCACCTACGACGGCGACTTGCTGTACGTGCCCATCCTGCACGACTACGCTGACAACAAGATCAAGCCGGAAGAAGAAGAATCGCGCCAGGAGAACATCCGGCGCGACATGGCCCGCGACATCGCCTTCAAGAAGATCGAGCCCCGCGGCAAGGGCCGCTTCACCGTCCATTACGAACGCATGGGCCGCCTGGGCCGGGTGGAACTGGTGGCGCTGGTGCGCCGCGACGCCCGCATCTTGTCGCTGAAATCGTTCGAGAACGGCGCCATCGGCGTTGCCGCCAACGCGCTGAAGCCGGGCGACGCCCAGACGCTGGCCAAGCTCGGCATCGAAATGAAGGGCGAGTTCCGCATCACCACCGACGCCAACGTGGTCGAGCACAATGCCGCCGAGGTCCGCCCCTTCGGCGCCTTCAAGGTCTATGTCTGGCGCATGGACGGCCCCTTCGCGCCGTCGCCCAAGCTGATCATGATCCGCGACACCGACCCCGAGCGCCCCCTGCCCGAACGTCCTCAGGAACTGAAGACCAAGCCATGACCGACTGGACCAACCGTACCGTCTTCGTCACCGGCGCCACGGCCGGCTTCGGCGAGGCCATCGCCCGCCGATTTGCCGCCGCAGGTGCGCGCCTGGTCCTGTGCGGACGGCGCAGCGAGCGCCTTGCCGGCGTCGCCGCCGAACTGGGCGGCCAGGTTCACGCCATCAC
>JBLNBU010000214.1:0-8835 GCA_050260215.1 Actinomycetota bacterium | reverse complement strand
GTCATCGGCAGCCGGTGGGTGGTGAACACCTGGTCCACCGGCGAACTGCAGTAGCCCAGGCTGCAGCGGTCGCCCTTGATGGTGCGGAAGGCCCCGTCGGTATGGACGATCAGCGGGAAATTGCCGCCGGCGAAGGTGACCTGGCCGGCTGGGTGGTCGATGACGCAGATGGCGGCATCCAGCCCGTCGTCGGCCGGCGCGTCGGGGCGGTCCTGGCGGAGTGCGGCCTTGACCAGGCGATTGAGCTCGCCCAGCACTGCCGCCGGATCGTCGTGGTCGTGGTGCTGCAGCACGCGGGCCAGCACCGAGGCGACCACCGCGGTCATGAAGGCGCCGGGGACGCCGTGGCCGGTACAGTCCATCACCGCCACCAGCCCCTTGTTGCCGAAGGTGCCGGCCCAGTAGTAGTCACCGCCCACCACCTGCAGGGGCAGCCATCCCACCGCCATGTCGTCGACCACCCCGGCCAGCGCCCCTTCTTCGGGCAGCAGCGCCGTCTGGATGCGGCTGGCATAGCGGATGCCGTCGGAGATGAAGCGGTTGGCCTGTTCCAGCCGGGCATTGCCGCGGGCCAGCTCGGCGGTGCGGTCATCGACGCGCTGTTCCAGGTCGCGGGCCAGCTCGGCCAGCTCGGCCTCGGCGGTGTCGCGCCGCTCCAGCCCGCGCTGGGATTCGCTTAAAAGCGCGTTGACGGTGGATACCAGAAGCCCCAGTTCGTCGCCGCGGTGGTTCTGGGGCGGCTCGATCAGGAAGCGGCCGGGCAAGGCCGGGTCGACCTTGGCGATGGAGGCGGTGATTCGCAGCAACGGCTTGGTGATCAGCACGTAGAACACCGCCACCACCATGGCGCACAACAGCGCCGTGCGCGCCGCACCGGCCAGGGCGCTTTCGCCGACGCGCGACAGGTAGCGGTTCATCAGCATGTTGGTGTCGAGCTGCAGCTCGAGCGAGCCCACCTCGCTGCTCGAGCCGTCGGGGGCGCGGGCGCGCAAGGGCAGGCGGTACTCGGCCACGTCTCCGAACAGCTTGGCCGCCAAGCCGGGAAAGGCGGTGTCGACCGGCTGGCGGCCGATGCGCACCAATTGGCCGCCGTAGTTGTCCGACAGCACCACGCCCGAAACGGCGTCGTCGAGCGCCAGGCCGCCCGCCACCTCGCCGGCAAGGTCGGCGCTGAGCTGGTAGGCCGCTTCGACCGCCAGGCCACGCACCAACGCCAGGTTGGCGTCGACGGTGTCGTGGATGCGGCCGCGCATCTCGCGATAGTCGGACAGCAGCTCCCACGCCCCCGAGACCAGCCCGAGGCCGAGCGCAATGATCAGGGTGGCAAAGGCCTGCTTGAACGACAGCCCCTGAAGCACCCCGACGCTGGGGACGGGGGCCGCAGAGGTCACGGTCGCGATGCGGTTCAACCGGGCACCTCGTGACTGGACGAAGGCCGAGTGTACATGTTCGGCTGCGGCCGGCCAACCGTGACGGCGGATCACAATTCGCGCCTTGCCCCGGGGCAGCCCCTGCCGGCATCGTTAGGATCCATTCCAATGACGTCGGAGAACTCCGCCGCAATGCCCGCCGCCAGGCAGCCCCTCAAGCTCCGCCCCCGCCGCGCCGAGCCCTCGTCCGCGGCAGAGCCGTGGCCGGTGCTGGTCGTCGACGACGATCCCGGGGTGCACGACATGACCCGGGTGCTGCTGCGCGACCTGGCCTTCCAAGGGCGCGGCTTCGAGGTGGTCAGCGCGTTTACCGCCGCCGAGGCGCGCGAGGTGCTGGCAACGCGGCCCGACATCCCCGTTGCCCTGGTCGACGTGGTGATGGAAAGCGACGATGCCGGGCTGAACCTGGTCCACGCCATCCGCCGCGACCTGGGCAACCAGTCGGTCCGCATCATCCTGCGCACCGGCCAGCCCGGCGAGGCGCCCGAGCGGGACGTGGTGCTGGCCTATGACATCAACGACTACAAGAGCAAGACCGAGCTGACCGCCCAGAAGCTGTTCACCGCGGTGGTGGGCGCGGTGCGGTCGTGGTCGGACATCGTCGCCGTCGAGAAGCTGAAGGCGACGCTGGAGGCCCGCGTCGAGGAACGCACCCGCGAACTGGCGGCGGCCCGGCGCTTTGCCGAGCGGCTGATCGACACCCTGCCCAACCCGGTGTGGTTCAAGGACGACAAGGGCCGCTACCGGCTGACCAACCGGGCCTTCTGCGAGTTCTTCACCGGCGGCGGCGACTGGCAGGGGCGCGTCGTCGACGACCTGCCCTGCACCGGACTGGCCGAGGCCGACGCCGGCTCGGACGCCCTGGTGGCGTCGGGCAAGGCGGCGCGCATCGAACAGGAAGTGACCCTGGGCCGCGCCGACGGCGCCCAGCGCACCGTGCTGCTGGCCAAGTGCGCGGTCGAGGCCGAGACGGGGAGCAGCGGCGGCGGCATCATCGGCGTGCTGACCGACATCACCGAACGCAAGCAGATGGAAAGCGACCTGCATCGGCTGGCCACCACCGACCCGCTGACCGGCGCCGCCAACCGCCGCCAGTTCATTCACCTGGCGATGCAGGAAATCGAGCGGTCGCTGCGCTATGGCAGCGCGCTGTCGATGATCATGATCGACATCGACCACTTCAAGCACATCAACGACGCCTTCGGCCACTCGGTCGGCGACGAGGCGCTGATCGCCGTGGTCGCTGCCTGCCGCGCCTCGCTGCGCGAGGTGGACGTGGTCGGCCGCATGGGCGGCGAGGAGTTCGCGGTGCTGCTGCCCGAGACCGCCCTGCCCGGCGCGCTGGAAGTGGCCGAACGCCTGCGCCGCGCCATCTCCGCCGCGGTGCCGCGCTCGGCGCCTGAAGGGTTGAAGCTGGCCGCCAGCCTGGGCGTGGCCCAGCGCGCCACCGGCGAGACGGTGGTCGATCACGTGCTGGGCCGTGCCGACAAGGCGCTCTATCGCGCCAAGAACGAAGGCCGCGACCGGGTCTGCGCCGCCGACTGACCTATTGGGCCAGCTGGCTGCAGGCGGCGATGCGGCGGGCCTGCTCGACCGTGGCCGTCACCGCCACCCGGGTGGCGCGGCCCTGCGGGCAATAGGCGTTGCGCAGGTCGGCTGGCTGGGTGGCCACCGGCATCGGCGGCGGCGCCAGCACCACCGGCTCGGGCGACGGGGCGGCGGCCGGCTCGGAACGGGGCTGCTCGGGATGGGGCGGCTCGACCGGACGGGGCGGCGCGACCGAGACCACCGGCACCGCAGGCGCCGCGGCGGGCCGGGGCGGCGGCGCGGCAGGCGCCGGCGCACGGCTGGCGACCGGCACGGGAGGTGCCGGCGGCGGCGCCTGGACGGCAGGGGCCACGGGAACGACAGGGGCCGCTTCCGGCATCGGCGCCGGGGCGGCGACGGCCGCGGGCGGGGCCGGCGGCGCGGCAGGAGCCGGCTGGGCACTGTTACCGCTGAAGGCGTCGACGATGCCGCCGACCAGGCTGCCCAGGGGATCGCCCGAAGGCGGCGTCGGTTCGGCGGGAGCCTTGTTGTAGTTCTCGGCGAAGAAATCGGCGATGTCGGACAGGAACCCGCCGCCATCCTCCTTCTGTGCCTCGGCGGCACCGGCGGCCTGGGACGCGCCCAGCGCCATGGCCACCATCCAGGAAATCGCCCTCAACCGATCTGCCACGACCTACCCCATCGACGCGCGTAACCGGCCGTAGGTTAGTGGAGATGCCCAGCCAAAGGGAATAGTCTTCGCGGGCCTCATTCCGCCGCGTCCACCAGCGAGCCCAGCACCCGGAAGTCATAATCGTCGCGCTCGGGCACATCCTTGCCGCGCGGACGCTGCGGCCGTTTGGCGGCGGCGGCCTTGCCGCTGGCGGTTTTCTTGGTCTCGGCCTGGGTGGTCATGGCGCTCACGACGATTGCTGCACTGCGGTAATGATGATCCCGCCGGCCTAAGGATCGGTAAAGCCGCCGGCCTTCGCCCATGCCGATTGCGCGGCGCAGCACTGCAGCCCGGTCATGAATGGCGAGGATTTGCGCGAGATTGGCCGTGCGACTTTTATCGCGGCTGTGTTATACGAACGATGTACCCTCGGAGCAGATGGGGATGCAGACGAGTTCGGACACATCAACCCGCCCGCAAGGGCTCGGTGGCCTGACCAACCTGACCGCGCCCATGGTGCGCCGGACGGAGGTCGGCAGCGCGCGCGACTTGTCCGTGCGCCCCATGTCCGTCGGCCGGCCCGATCGCGCCGCTTTGCGCGTGCTGCTGGTCGAAGACGACCCGGGCGACGCCCGCCTGGTGTGGGAGGCGCTGCGCGCCAGCACCGAGGCCCGGTTCACCGTGGTCCATGGCCAGACCCTGGCCGAAGGCCTGAAGATCCTGGGCGAGCAGCCGGTCGACGTGGTGCTGCTGGACCTGACCTTGCCTGATTCTGCGGGCCTGAGCACTTTCTCGCGCGTGCAGGCGGCCGCTCCGCACCTGCCCATCGTGGTGATGACCGGCATTTCCGACCCGGAATTCGCCTCCTACGCCCTTGAGGTCGGCGCCCAGGACTACCTGGTGAAGAGCGACGACCCCGGCCTGTTGGTGGGCCGCGCCATCCGCTACGCCATCACCCGCATGAACGCCCAGATCGAGCGCCAGATGCTGATCGAGCGCCTGGAGCAGGAGCAGGCGGCCATCCACCGCGAGCTGGAGGCCGCGCGCGCCATGCAGTTCGACCTGCTGCCCAGGCCCGACCGCCTGGGCGACCGGCTGGCGTCGCTGGGCCTCAACGTCGAGGCCTATTTCGAGCCGTCGTCGGGCATCGGCGGCGACCTGTGGGGGTGCCTGGACTCGGGCGACGGCCGCCAGGGCTTCTTCGCCTTCGACTTCTCCGGCCACGGCATCAGCGCCGCGCTCAACGTGTTTCGCCTGCACACCCTGATCGACGACCATTCCGATCTCTACGGCGACCCGGGCGCCCTGCTCGGCGTGCTCAACAACGGGCTGAAGGGCCTGCTGGGACCGGGGCAGTACGCCACCATGGTGGTATGCATCGTCGACATCGAGGCGGGCGAGCTGGTGTGGGCCTCGGCCGGGGCGCCGCAGCCGCTGCTGGCGTCGCCGCGGACCGGCATGCGCTGGCTGGACACCCGCGGGGTGCCGCTGGGGGTCATGGCCGAGATCGAGTACCCCAACCGCCGCTGTTCCTTCCCGCCCGGGTCCTCGTTGTTCCTCTATTCCGACGCCATCACCGAGTCGGTGGACGCCCACGGCGAGATGATCGGCGAGGAGGGCCTGCTGCAGCTGTTTTCCGAACCCGACCAAGCAACGGGGCTGCCCTGCCTGCTGGACCGGTTCTTCACCGCGGTGCCCGGAACTGTCGAGGACGACCTGACCGCCATCTGGATCAGCCGGCTGGCCCAGGGGCGCGAGGGAGGGCAGCCGTGAGCGACTCTACCTCCGCCACCAGCCTGGCCACCGAAATCGTCGAGGTCGCCGACGAGGTGCGCTCGACCACCCGCGGCCTGACCGAACGCTTCTTCTCGCTGGCCGACCACGCCGCCGAACAGACCCGCCGGGTCGAGGAGGTCATGGGCCTGAGCAGCGGCATCGCCACCACCGAAGGAGAGACCGTCGACTTCGCCCAGGTGGTGGGCGGGCTGGGCGACACCCTGACCGACTTCGTCGGCCAGGTGCTGGCCGTGTCCAAGCAGGCGGTCACCATGATCCGCGCCATTGACGCCATCATGGAGAACCTGCACACCCTGACCGGCTTCGTCGAAGGCATCGACCGCATCACCGCCAAGACCAACCTGCTGGCGCTCAATGCCCGCATCGAGGCCGAACGCGCCGGCGAGGCCGGCCGTACCTTCCGCGTCGTCGCCGGCGAGGTCCGCGACCTGTCGCGCGGCAGCGCCGAGCTGGCCGCCAGCATCAAGACCGAGATCGGCGCCATCTCGTCGTCGCTGAAAAGCGCCTACGAGACCCTGGCCGAGGTCGCGTCCATGGACCTGACCCGCGAGATGGACGCCAAGGAAAACATCGAGCGCACCCTGGACGCGCTGATGAGCCGCAACAGCCAGCTTTATGCCGTCGCCACCGCCAGCCTGGACGCCGCCCGCGGCATCGAGGCGGCGGTGGGCGGCATCGTCACCGGCATGCAGTTCGAGGACCGGGTCCACCAGCGCCTGGAAGGCGTGGCCCGCCGCCTGCAGGACTTCGCCCGCGACGGCAAGTTCGCCAGCGACACCAGCCAAACCGTCGTCACGGCCGCCCCGGCGCAGGCCGACGTCACCCTGTTCGACTAGGAGAAGTTCGCCCATGGACATTCAACGCAGCGACGGCAAGGACGAGGTCGTCTTCGTGTTGGGCGGCCGCATGACGTTCAAGGACAACGAACTGTTCCGCCCCGTGTTCAACGAGGTCTCGACCGGAACCGGACGCAGCATCGTCCTTGACCTGGGCAAGCTGGAATTCGTCGATTCATACGCCATCGGCCTGTTCCTGATCGCCATCGACGAGGCGCGCCGCTGCCACAACACCTTCCGCGTCCGCAACCCCCAGGGGGCGGTGCAGCGGGTGTTCAAGCTGGCCAACCTGGACGCGGTCCTCACGGTCGAGGCCCCGTCCGCCGATGCCGCCCCCGCCACCCAGCCGGCGGTGGCACCGACCCGCCGGCCGATCCGCAACGGGCTGGCGGTGTCGCCCCTGCGCGACCACGGGGACGGCACCGCGGCGGTGTCGCTGGCCGGGCGCTTCACCTTCGCCGACCACGACACCTTCGAGCGTTTCGTCGAGGCCCTGAACGAGGGTCGCTTCCGCCACATCTCGGTAGACCTGTCCGAACTGGAGTTCATGGATTCCGCCGGCCTGTCCATGCTGCTGATCGCCCGCGACGAGCTGGCCAAGCGCAATGCCGACATGGAACTGGTCTCGCCCAGCGGCCGCGTCGCGCAGCTGCTGCACCTGGCGGCGGTCGACACCCTGGTCCATGTCAGCGGCGATGCCTGAAGCCCTGCGCGCCCGACCGCTTGGACCGGTGGTCCAGGCCTTCTTCGATGCCGGCTCGGTGCCCCCGAGGCTGGCCGAAGTGGCCTGCGCCATGGGCATGGTGGTCGAGCCCTTCGAGGATGACCCCGCCTGCGGCCGGTCGCCCATGCTGATGCTGGGGCCGGCCGAGGAATACCGCATGCAGTCGGGCCTGACCGTGCCCTTCGCCGGATTCGTCGAATGCGAGCCCGAGGACGACTTCGACGACGGCTGGCTGTCCACCGACTGCCTGGACGCCGTGCGCAAGGGCGGCCTGTGCCTGGCCATGACCACCATGTCGGCCTATCTGATGGACATCCCCGCCCTGCTGGTGCCGCCGGTGGCCGCGCGCTTCGGCATCGGCTCCGACGCCGCCGGCGCCATCGAGCTGGCCCTGGCCGAGGCGGTGGCCAACGCGCTGCTGCACGGCAACCTGGGCATCGACAGCGCCCTGCGCAACGACATGGACCAGTTCGAGAAATTCCGCGCCACCTTGCTGGCCAATCTGGCCGACCCGCAAATGGGCCGCCGGCGCATGGAGATCACCGCCCTGCCCTCGCCCGAGGGCCTGCGCATCACCGTGCGCGACCAGGGCGAAGGCTTCGACCTGGGGGCCCAGCTGGCCAAGCCGGCCGAGCAGGAGGCCAAGAGCGGCCGCGGCCTGGGCCTGATCCGCAAGCTGTGCCGCGCGGTCGAGGGCCGCGACGGCGGCCGCACCCTGGTGATGGTGTTTTGAAAAGCGCCGCTTCAGTGGTGCTTGGCGTTGGGACCGCGGACCACGCCAAACCAGTATTCCTGGATGGTGTGGATGGCCGTGAACAGCTCGTCGATGTCCACCGGCTTGGTGACGAACCCGGCGGCGCCCAGGTCGTAGGACTGCTTGACGTCGCGATCGGCCTCGGAAGTCGACAGCACCACCACCGGTATGCCGGCCAGGCGCTGGTCGTTCTTCATGGCCTGCAGCACCTCGCGGCCGTTCATGCGCGGCATGTTGAGGTCGAGCAGCACCAGGTCGGGAGTGGTCGCGCGCTCGAACACCGGCGGTTCCTTGCGCAGGAAGGCCATGGCCTCGGTTCCGTCACGGGCGACGCTGGTCCGGCAGGGAAACCTCCCCTCGGCCAGGGCCTTCTTGACCAATTCGATGTCACCCGGCTCGTCGTCGACGAGCAGGATGTCGAAGGTGGACGAGACGACACTGTGTTCCATGCTTACGCCATAATGAGGATGCGGCCCGTTGTCGGTCCGCGACGACGGGAAGCTTGCTGGAAAGCGCGTTCCAAGGCAAGCCCGATACCCCACCCCCCAGACCTGTCCCTATGCCTAATACCTTAAAAGTGCTACTTTAGTGTTACCAACTTCACCGAAAGCACTCGGGGGTGCGGGAATGAGCTTTCGGAAACGTCTTCTGGCCGTCTTCGGCCTGGTCATGGTAGTGACCGGGGTCTCCACCGTGGTGGTGATCGCCGGCCTTGCCATGACCCGGGGCGACATCCAGCAGGCCGTCGCCCTGATCCAGGGAATGAGCGGCAGCGAGGCGGAGCGCCTGGCCCAGCTGCTGGGCGAGGTGTTGGCCGCCAACACCCGCATGCTGGCGTTCCTGCTGCTGGGCACGGCGGTGGGCGTGGTCTTCGTGGTCGGCGGCGTCGTCTATCTGTACTGGTACATCACCACCAGCTTCCGGGCGCTGAGCCACGACATCGAGCTGATCCGCCTGGACAACACCACCTCGGGCATGCACCTGTCGGCCAGCCGGCGCGACGAGTTCGGCCGTATCGCCCAGATGCTGGCCGAGATCGTCGTCAACCGCGGCCAGCTGCAAAGCCTGGCGGCCGAGCAGCAGCGCCTGCACCA
>JBLNBU010000213.1:0-9452 GCA_050260215.1 Actinomycetota bacterium | reverse complement strand
AGGATGGAGCGGTCGTTCTGCGAGGTGAAGGCGGCCACCTCGGGCGATGCCAGCTCGAACACGGTGTGGCCCAGGATTTCCTGGCGCTCGCGCCCGACCAGGCGCTCGTAGGCGCGGTTGCAGCCGAGATAGCGGCCGTCGGCGTCCTTGTAGAAGATGCCGCTGGGGATGGTGTCCATCACCGTCTGGTGCAGGGCCAGCTGGTCGCGCAGCGCCTGCTCGGCGATCTTGCGGGCGGTGATGTCGTTGACCGCCACCAGCAGCGCCTGCTGGTCGCCGTGGTCCAGCGGAGTGATCGACACCAGCGCCCAGAACGGCACCCCGCTGGTGGTGCGCAACCGCGCCTCGAAGTCGGCGACCTGGCCGCGCTGGGCCAGCAGGCGGCGCATCTGCACCAGGTCGCGGGGGTGGACGCAGCGCGGCGGCAGCGGCCGGCCGACCATGGCCTCGGCGTCGCTGGCGATCTGCAGCCCGGCGCGGCGGTTGGCGTACAGCACCACGCCGTCGTCGCGGCGCAGCACGGTGAGCGGCAGGGGCGCCGCCGACAGGATGGCGGCCAGCCTGCCTTCACTGGCGGCGACCTGCTGGCGGCCCTGGCGCAAAGCCTCCAGATAGCCGACCAGCAGATAGCCGAGCACGCCGGCCAGCAGAGCCAGCCCGCTGCCCAGGCCGCGCAGCAGCAGCACCGTCGGCGGCGGCCGCGCGCCCCAGCCGCCGATGGGCAGGGCGGCGATCTGCCAGGTGCCGCCGGGCAGGGTGACGTCGAGGACCACCGGGTCGCGGTCGAACAGCTTGCTGTCGCCATAGATCACCGCACCGTCGGCGCCGCGGCCGTCGGCGCCGCGAATGGCCACCTCGAACGGCTGGCCGCTGTCCTTGATGCCGGTGTCTTCCAGCAGCGAATCGAAGGTGATCGGCACCGCCACCGCGCCCCAGGCCGGGCCGCTGCCCGGCGGTGCGCCGGGGGGCGTGTCGAAGATGGGCGAGCGCGAGATGATGGCGATGCCGCCCTGAACCAGCGGCACCGGCCCGGCCAGCACCGGCTGGCGGGTCTCGAACATGCGCTTGATCGCCGGCCACTGGTTGGGCAGGTCGCGGTAGTCGCGCCCCAGCGCCGAGGCGTTGCCCTCGATGGGGTAGACGTAGGTGATGACGGTGCCCTTGGCGAGCGTCACGTTGCGGATATGGCGGCGCTGGGCCATGACCTCGCGGGCGATGGCCTCGAAGTCGGCGCGCGACAGGTCGCGGTGCAGGGCGACGGTGGCCACCAGGGCGCGGGTCAGCGCCAGGGTGCCGTTGAGCTCGCTTTCCAGCCGCGCCCGCATGGTCGACAGGCGGTTCAGGGTGTCCAGGCGCGATTCCTGGACATGGCGCTGCCAGGCCAGCCTTTCGACGAAGACCAGCCCGCCGACCACGGTGGCCGCCGCCAGCACGGCAACCAGCCACTGTCGTGATCCTGCCGCCATATCCTCTTCGCCTGCCCCACTCTGCCCCCGGCAATCCTACATGCCGCGGCCCCGGCGGGGAAGTCGGGTGGGTGCCTTATCGCCCGAACGGATCAGTGGCGGTGATCGTGGTCGACCAGCTCGTCGTCGTCGTGACGGTGTTCGTGGGGCTTCCAGGCATGGCGGGGCTGGTCGTGCCCGTGCTCATGTCCCTCGCCTTCGCCATGGTCGTGGGGGTGGCTGTGCTGGTGAAGGTGCTCGTGGGCGTGGGTATGGGCGTGAGCGTGGCTGTGCTCCAACTCGCCGTGGCGGTGGGCATGGGTATGGACGTGGGTATGCTCGTGCTGGTGCTGGTGCTTGTGCTCGTGCCGGTGCTCGATCTCGTGGTGGCCGTCGTGCATGGATGCTTCCCCCCTAGACCAGTCTTCCGTTGTCCAGCCGCACGCGCCGGGTCGCCAGCCGGTCGACGACGCCCTGGTCGTGCGAGACGATGACCATGGCCTGGGGCAGGCCGGCCAGGATGTCGAGCAGGCGCGCCCGCGTCGCCTGGTCCAGCGCGTTGGTCGGCTCGTCGAGCAGCAGCACCTCGGGCGCCATGGCCAGCACGGCGGCCAGCGACACCAGCCGCTTCTGGCCGCCCGACAGGGTGTGGGTGACCCGGTGCTCCAGGCCCGACAGCCCCAGCATGGACAGCGTGTCGTGGACGATGGCGCGAGCCTCGGCCTTGGACCGTCCCAGGTTGAGCGGCCCGAAGGCAACGTCCTCGGCCACGGTGGGGCAGAACAGCTGGTCGTCGGCGTCCTGCAGCAGCAGGCCGGCGCGCGCGCGCACCTCGTGGAAGTCGGCCTCGCGCCGGCGCTCGCGGCCGAAGGCGGTGACGGTGCCGGCCTGGGGCGTGGCCAGCCCGACCATCACATGCAGCAAGGTGGTCTTGCCGGCGCCGTTGGCCCCGTCGACGGCGACCCGCTCGCCGGGGGCGAGTGCGAAGTCGACGCCGTCCAGCACCGCCGCCCCGCCGTAGGAGAAGGCCACGCCGGCCAGCGAGATCAGGTTCACCATGGCAGGGCCAGCACCGCCAGCGCGGCGACCGAGGCCGCACCCACCCCCCAGTCCAGCACCCCGGGGGCGCCGTCGTCGAGCAGGTGGAAACGGCCGGTGAAGCCGCGCAGGCGCATGGCGGCGTGGATGCGCTCGGCGCGCTCGGCCGAGCGCACCATCAGCATGCCGAACAGGCAACCCAGGCTGCACCAGGTGTGCAGGCCCGCCCGCGGGCGGAAGGCGCGCGCCCGCATGGCCAGGCGCAGGCGCCGGTATTCGTCGGCCAGCACATCCACGTAGCGCACGGTGAACAGCAGCAAGTGCACCAGCCGCTCGGGCGCCCCCAGGCGGGCGAGCGCACGGCCCAGCACCACCGGCTCCAGGCTGCCGACCAGGGCCAGGGTGGCCAGCGCCACAGCATTGGCCTTGAGCACGATGGCGCCGGCGCGCGCCAGCCCCTCGGCGGTGGCGGCGAGGCCCAGGGGCTCGGCGACGACGCGGCCGGGAACGGTGAACGGCAGCATGGCCAGCACCAGCAGCATGAACCCTTCCAGCGCCAACAGCCGGCGCAGCGTCGGGCCCGGCGCCAGGCGGGCCAGCACGGCCAGCACGGCGGCCATGCCCAAAAGCCCGCCCAGCACGTCCAGGCGGGCGTCGGTCACCACGGCGACGGCGAACAGCAGCGCCACCACCACCCGGGTACGCGGATCCAGCCGCGCCACCATGCCGCGGGCGACCGGCGCCGCCAGGATGGGCCCGTGGTCGAGACAGGCGGGAGCGGTGCTCATGGTTTCCTCCGCGATGCGAGCCAGGCGGCCAGGCCGAAGATGCCGAAGATGGTGCCGATGCCGCCCAGGACGTCGTGCAGGCGCACATGGGCCTCGTAGGCGTCGAGCTGCTCGCGCAAGGGGCGGACCTGCCGGGCGACCGCGGACTCGACCAGCGCAGCCAACTCGGGCGGAGCGGCGGCCGGAGCCGTTGCGATGGCGCCCGGCGGCGCAGCGGTGCCGGCGTGGCCGGCGGGTAGTGTGTCGGGCAGCTCGGACCCGGGCAGGACGTACGAGGCCACATGGCCGTCGCCGCCGTCGACGGTCAGCGTGTGGTCCTGGCGGACGTGCACGCCGATGCGGAAGCGGCCGTCCGCGTCAGTGGTGAAGTCGCCGGCCAGGCTGCCGTCGGGGGCCAGCATGCGGCCGGGGACGTGCACCGCCGGCCCGCCGCCGGCGAAATAGGCTTCGCCGACAACCACGGCGCCCTCGGCGGTGGCGAACAGCTTGAGGCGATGGGCCTCGGCCGGCGCCGCCGCCAGCATCAGCAGGCAGGCCGCGGCCCCGGCCAGCATGGCCGGCTTGACCCGGGCGACCAGGCCGACCGCGGCGGCGGTGAACGCCGCCTCGACCGCCGCTACGGGGAGCGCGGTCAGCACCACCAGCCGCGACGCGGTGGCGAATTCCCGCCCCGACGCCGCCAAAGCCAATGCCACCAGCGCCGCGGTGCCGAGCACGGCAGCCGCGGCCAGCACTCCGGCCACCACCGCCGCGCGCCGCGGGCGGTCGGGCTTCCACAGGCGGCGGAACGCCATGCCGGCCAGCACCGCCGGCACCGCCATGGTGGCGACGTTGACCCCCAGCACCAGCACCCCGCCGAAGCCGAACAGCACCGCCTGCAGCAGCAGCGCCACCAGGATGGCGGGAAACGCCGCCCAGCCCAGCACGATGCCCACCAGCCCCGACAACAGCAGGTGCACCGAGCTGGGCCCCGCCGGCAGATGGACCAGCGAGGCGACGAAGAACACCGCCGACAGCACCGCCGCCTGCGGGATGCGCTCTGGCTCGAGGCGGCGCAGGCCCATGGCGACGCCGGCCGCGGTGATGGCGGCACCGCCGAGCAGTACGGGAATGGACAGCACGCCGTCGGGAATGTGGGCCATTATTGTTTGCCCCTCAGGCACCGGGCGTTCGGCTGCGCCTCGCTCGAAGGGGGCCGGCGGTTCGTCATTTCATGTCCACCGTCTTGACCCACATGACCGCACCCAGCTCGACCGGGGCGGGCTTGCCGTCGGGGCCCTTGATGCGGGGGCCGTCCACAAGGGCGGCGAAGCCCCACCAGCCGGCGCGCGGCATGGCATAGGCGAACACGCCGTCGGCATCGGCCTTGACCACCTGGGTCAGGAACGGGTCGGACGGCACCTTGACCGATCCGTCGTTGCGCCATTCCACCTCGACCTGGGCGCCCGGCACCGGCTTGCCGGCGCGCACCACCTGGCCGCGGAACAGGTTGCCGGTCCACAGGCCATAGGGCCGGGACAGCGGCAGGATCTCGACCGGCAGCCCGGCGGGCCTGTCCCAGCCGGTGCCCGAGCCGGCGTCGACCACCACCTTGGCGTAATGGACGATCCACTTGCCCTCGGCCGCCTCCCAATAGGGGGCGGGCTCGACGAAGAACACGCGGTCGCCGGGGGACTTGATGTCGCAGGTCGCCTCGAAGGCGGTGCGGCCGTCCAGCTTGCGCGGCTTGAGCCGGTCCTTCAGGTCCTCGACCTTGCCCCCCGAGACCACGCCGAACCGGATCGGGGTGCCCATCTCCATGACCGGCCCGCGCGCCATGGGATGGGTGAAGGCCAGCTCCAGGCGCACCGAGCGGGCGCCGTCGGGCAGGATGTCGGTGTCGGGGATCAGCTCCTGGAAATGCGCCGAGGCCGGGGCAGCGGTCAGCAGCGCCAGCACCGCCAGGACAGCATCCGTCCACCTGCCCCGGAAATTATGCGACTGCGTCAAACGCCGTTCCCCTGCACTTCATTGACGTCATTCCCGGACTTGATCCGGGCATCCATGGACCCCCGGTCGAGCCCGGAGTTGACGACCTGAGAGGGCGGGATCGTCCCCGCCGGCCCTCGCCGCCAAAGATTATGCGACTGCGTGTGGCCGCATGGTGGCAGGATAGGCCCGTTGCCCCGCGCCGCCAAGGCGAAAAGCGGCCCCTGACCGTCATGCCCGGACGTGTTCCAGGTATCCATGGCCCCCTCGGCTCGAGCCCGGGGGTGACGATCAGGGGGCCTAAGACCCTAAAGCCCCTTCTCCATCACCGTGGCCATGCGGCGGGCGAAGGCGACGGGGTCGGCGGGGGGTTCGCCTTCGACGATGCGGGCCTGGTCGAACAGCAGGAAGGCCGCGTCGTCGATGGGATAGGCAGCGCCGTCGGCGCGGACGCGGGCGGCCAGGCCCTTGATCAGCGGATGGGTGGGGTTGATCTCGAGGATGCGGGTGTGCTCCTCCTCGATCTGGCGATGGGCGCGCAGCAGCTTTTCCAGGTGCAGGCTCATGTCGCCGGCCTCGGCCACCAGGCACACCGCCGATTCGGTCAGGCGGTCCGAGGCGCGCACGTCCTTGACGCGCTCGCCCAGGGCGCCCTTGATCGCGGCGATCAGCACCGACAGCTCATCGGCGGGGGCTTCCTCCTGCTTGCGCTTGGCCTCGGCGGCCTCGTCGCCCTTGATCTTGGAGACGTCTGCCGCCGCGCTGGCCACCGAGCGAAACTCCTTGTCCTTCCACTTGGCCACCGCCGGCACCCAGAACTCGTCGACCGGGTCGGTGAGCAGCAGCACCTCGATGCCCTTGGCCAGGAAGCCTTCCAGCTGCGGGCTTCGCTTCAGCTTCTCGGCGTCGTCGCCGGTGGCGTAGTAGATGGCCTCCTGGCCCTCCTTCATGCGGCCGACATAGGCATCCAGCGACACCAGGCCGTCACCGGCGGTGGTGCGGAAGCGCGACAGTGCCACCACTTCGTCGCGGCGCTCGAAGTCCTCGTAGATGCCTTCCTTCAGCACCGCGCCGAACACCTCCCAGAACTTGGCGTAGTCCTCGGGAGCGTCCTCGGCCTTCTTCTTCAGCTCGGACAGCACGCGCTTGACCAGGCCGGCGCGGATCTTGGCCAGCACCGGATTGTGCTGCAGCATCTCGCGGCTGATGTTGAGCGGCAGGTCCTGGGAATCGACCACGCCTTTGAGGAAGCGCAGGTAGGGCGGCAGCAGCTCGGCGCAGTCGTCGGTGATGAACACCCGCTTGACGTAGAGCTTGACGTGCTGCTTGCGGTCGGGGTGGAAGATGTCGAACGGCTTTTGCGACGGCACGAACAGAAGGCCGGTGTACTCGATGGCGCCTTCGGCCTTGTAGTGGATGGTCAGCCACGGCTCGTCGAAGGCATGGCCGACGTGGTGGTAGAACTCCTTGTACTGCTCAGCGCTGATCTCGGACTTGGGCCGGGTCCACAGGGCGTTGGCCGAGTTGACCGTCTCGTCGGCGTCGCCCTCCTTCAGCACCACCGGGATGGCGATGTGGTCGGAGTAGCGCTTGACGATGGCCTTGAGGCGCCAGGGGTCGAGGAACTCGGATTCGCCCTCGCGCAGCTTCAGGGTCATGGCGGCGCCGCGGGGGGCGTCGGGGGCCTCGGTGATGGTGAAGGTGCCCTTGCCGTCGCTTTCCCAGCGCCAGCCCGAGGCGTCGCCGGCCTTGCGGGTGACCACGGTGACGTGCTCGGCGACCATGAAGGCCGAATAGAAGCCGACGCCGAACTGGCCGATCAGGCTGACGTCCTTCTTGGCGTCGCCCGACAGCTGCTTCATGAACTCGGCGGTACCCGAGCGGGCGATGGTCCCTAAGTTCTCGATCAGGTCGTCGTGGTTCATGCCGATGCCGTTGTCGGCGATGGTCAACGTGCCGGCATCCTTGTCGGGAACCAGGCGGATCTTGAACTCGGCCTCGCCGCCCAGCAGCTCGGGCTGGGTGACGGCCGCATAGCGCAGCCGGTCGCAGGCGTCGGACGCGTTCGAGATCAGCTCGCGCAGGAAGATCTCCTTGTTGGAGTAGAGCGAGTGGACGACGATGTCCAACAGCTTGGCGACTTCGGCCTGGAACTCACGTTTTTCTTCCGCCATGGCTATCCTCGAACTCCCCTGTCCTGACGAACGTCTCGGTTGGCATGCCCAACGGGCGCTCTGATATGAGGCCGTCTCGGCCGCCTTGCAAGCCCGCTCGATTCTCCAAAGAGTGAGACCGGGGCGCAACGGCGTTGCCCAAAGCGTCGCGACCGGCTATGAATATCGGCCCCGTCGCCTCCCGGCGCGGGAACAGTGTTTCATGCCGCCAGCCAAGGGCGGCGCCAGGACCCAATGGAGACGTTGATGCAGATTCCCCTCCAGATCACCTTCCACGGGATCGACCACTCCGAGGCGGTGGAGACCCGCATCCGCGAGAAGGTGGCGAAGCTGGAGCAGCTGTGCGACCGCATCACCAGCTGCCGCGTCGCGGTCGAATCGCACCACCGCAACACCTCGAACCTGCATCACAAGGGTGAGCCCTTCCACATCCGCATCGACGTCACCCTGCCGGGCGGCGAGCTGGTGGTGAAGCGCGACCCCAAGGAATCGCACATCAACGAGGATATCTACGTCGCCCTGCGCGACGCCTTCGGCGCCATGGAGCGCCAGGTCAAGGAATACGTCGCCCGCCAGCGTGGCGACGTCAAGGCGCACGCCGCCCGCTGCCCGGTCCGGCCGCCCCGGTTCAGCCCGGGGCGGCCCACTGTCATCAAAATCTTCGATAGATCTCACGCGAACCGTTGATGTCGTCGTGCGGTTGCGCTAGAACGCAGCGGCTTTTCCGCGGCTGCGACACCCTGTCGCGCCCTCCTTAGACCGCCCCCGATGAACATCGACCTCGCCCGTACCTTCCTCGAGATCCTCGAGACCGGCAATTTCAACAAGGCGGCCGAGCGCCTGTCGGTCACCCAGTCCACCGTCAGCATGCGCATCAAGGCCCTGGAAGACGAGCTGGGCCGGCCGCTGTTCGTGCGCTCGAAGTCGGGCACCGAGCTGACCACCGCCGGCATGCAGTTCCGCCGCTATGCCACCACCCTGGTGCGGGTGTGGGAGCAGGCGCGCCAGGAGCTGGCTCTGCCCCGGGGCTTCCGCACCGTGCTTAACGTCGGCGGCCAGTTCTCGCTGTGGGACCGGCTGCTGGTGCAGTGGATCCCGTGGATGCGCACCGCCATGCCCGACGTGGCGCTGCGCGCCGAGGTCGGCCTGTCGGAAGGGCTGATGCGCCAGCTGGCCGAGGGCCTCCTGGACGTGGGCGTCATGTACTCGCCCCAGGCCAGGCCTGGCCTGCACACCGAGAAGCTGCTGGAAGAACGCCTGGTCATGGTGTCGACCAAGCGCCGCACCGCCGAGGAATGGGACGACGACTACGTGCTGGTCGACTGGGGCCCCGAGTTCCGCGCCGCCCACGGCCAGGCCTTCCCCGACCTGCGGACGCCTGCGGTGTCGGTGGGCCTGGGTGCGTTGGGCCTGCAGCACATCCTGGCCTATGGCGGCACCTGCTATCTGCCCATGCGGGTGGTGCGCGGCCAACTGGCCGCCGGCCGCTTGTTCGAGGTCTCGGGCGCGCCCGAGTTCCGCCGCCCCGCCTTCCTGGTCTATCCCTTGGACGACAGCCGCGAGGACTGGTTCCACACCGCTCTCGACGGATTGCGCTACGTCGCCTCGCTGGAGAGCGAGGACTAGGCTCATCCTTCGTCATGCCCGGACTTGATCCGGGCATCCATGGACCCCCGGGTCGAGCCCGGGGGTGACGATGGAAAGTTTTATTGGGCAATTGACACAAACCCGCCGATCTCCGGCCCCCGGCCTGATTTTCAGCCCACAGATGAACACAGATAAACACAGATAAGGATTCATCTTTTTCTTCATCTGTGTGCATCTGTGTTCATCTGTGGGCAATTGATCCCTACCCGCCGCCACGCTAGAATCGCCTCCATGCCCATCCGCCTGCTTCCCTCGACCCTGGTCAACCAGATCGCCGCCGGCGAGGTGGTGGAACGGCCGGCGTCGGCGGTCAAGGAGCTGGTCGAGAACGCGCTGGACGCCGGGGCCACCCGCGTCGACGTGGTGCTGGTCGAAGGCGGCCAGGCGCTGAT
>JBLNBU010000212.1:0-5626 GCA_050260215.1 Actinomycetota bacterium | reverse complement strand
TGGCGAATGAGGCGAGCGCCTGGACGGCGGTGCTTTCGGCGACCAGCCCGGCCAGCGCCAGCCGGCCAAGAGGGGCGTCGGGCAGGGTCATGGCCGGTCCAGTAAAGGCGGGGGCGCGCGGAACGGTCAAGGCCGCCACTGCTCTTGCCTGCCATGCAGGGGATGCTAGGCTGCGCTCCCATGAGGATCTTCGGTATCGCCGGCTGGAGCGGCAGCGGCAAGACAACCCTGCTCGTCCGCCTGATCCCCGCGCTGGTGAGCCGCGGGCTCGAGGTGGCGAGCGTCAAGCACACCCATCACGACCCCGCGGTCGGCGACGACGAATGCCGGGCGCTGGCGGCGGCCGGGGCGTGCGAGACGGTGGTGGCCTCGGCGGCACGATTCGCCCTGGTCCACGAGCTGGGCGAAGCGCCCGAACCCGGCCTGGACGAGCTGGTCGGCCGCTTCGCCGGCATCGACCTGCTGCTGATCGAGGGGTTCAAATGGGCGCCCCATCCCAAGCTCGAAGTGTGGAACCCGGCGCTTGGCAAGCCGCTGCTGGCCGCCGAGGGGCGCAGCAACATCGTCGCCCTGGCCGCCGACGCTTCCGTAGAGGGGGTGGGGCTGCCGCTGTTTCGCCGCGACGACGTCGATGCCATCGCGGACTTCATCGCCGGGTTCGCAGGCTGAGCTCAAGCGCCGAAAACGGGCGCCGGCAGTCGATTGCCGGCACCCGCCGCCGTTTCAGGCGCGCTTGAAATAATGGTTGTCGCCGAGCGTGGGAAGAGAAACGGTAATCGACTCTCGCTCATCTCCTTCTCTTGCCAGGCGCGCGTGGGGCGGTTCGGACGGGATTTGAAAGATCCTTAGAACAACCCAAACAGCAGTTTGAAAGGTGCCAATCTTAACGAAACGGTCACCGACCTTAATGGACGGTTTTTTCAACACGTTAGTTTTCTCCTTCACACGTAACCGGCAGTTACGCTTGCCGACAGGCCACCATTGTTGCACGGAGGCGGCCTCGAATGCCATAGGACGATAGGGGATTGCGAGGCGAACGCCCTAAGCATAAAGTGCTGCCGGGGTGTGAGGCGTTTGGTTAGCGTTGGATCAGGGGTTCGCGCGATGAAGGTATTGCTGGCGGATGATCACGCGCTCTTCCGCGAAGGGGTCCGCATGGTCCTCGAAGGCCTCGACGAAGTCGATGTCGAGGCTGTAGAGGCTTCCGATTTCGTCCAAGCCTTGGCTGCGGTGCGGGCAGATCCCGGCATCGATGTCGCCCTGGTCGACCTGTCCATGCCCGGCATGGACGGCTTCGCCGGCCTTGAAGCGATTCGTCGCGCCGCCCCCGACGTCTATGTGGTGGTCGTCTCGGCCTCGGAAGATCCCAACGACGTTCGCCGCGCCCTCGATGTCGGCGCCCACGGCTATGTGTGCAAGTGCTCGGGCACCGCAGCGATGATGCAGGGCATCCGCTCGGTCCTGGCCGGCGACACCTTCGTCAGCCCGCCGTCGATGATGCCGCCCCCGCGCGAGGCCTCGGCCGCCGAGGCCGACGCAGAGAAGATCGGCGGTCGCCTGACCCCGCGCCAGCGCGACGTGCTGGCCATGCTGCGCCAGGGCAAGTCCAACAAGGAAATCGCCCGCGACCTGCAGCTGGCCGAGATCACCGTCAAGCTGCACGTAACCGCCATCCTGCGTACCCTGGGCTGCGACAACCGCACCCAGGCGGCCATCCTGGCTGCCAAGATGGGGATGTAGGCGAGCCTCTTTCCATCACCGAACGATCTGCAATGGCCGGGCTTCGTCCCGGCCATCGTCGTTTCTGCGTGGGCGTCTTTTCTTTTGGGGGGCGGAAAATTGAAACGCCGCACTGTGCTGCGGCGGTTCCCCTCTCGGGGGGTGGGGATGGGCGGGAAGGCCCCCCGACAGATTTCCGTTCGCCGGCCTGCGACTTATCGTCCTGTCCGGCTCACGGTTCTGATATTAATTCATCCCGGTTCGTGCGCAAGTAAAAAATATACATACCAAAGCATATGCGAAGTAAAAATATGATATTTATTTGAAGACACTTTTCGATAAAATTTTATCGAATTGCCGCGGGCATCTCCTCTCCGGCGGGCTTGCGGGGCGGCGTCCATGCAGGCACCATGGCGGCAGCGAGGGCAGAGGGCGCGAATATGGCCATCCAACGTGTGCTTCGGGCGTTTGCGGTCGTCGTGCTGTTGTCCGGGCCTGCGGCCTGGGCGGCCGAGTTCGGCCGCTCGCGGGTCGAGGTCGAGACCGCCGGCGGGCACCACCAGGGCTTTACCGTCGAGGTCGCCACCACGCCGGACCAGCTGTCCCAGGGGCTGATGTTCCGCAAGGCGCTGGCGCCCGACGCCGGCATGCTGTTCGACTTCGGCCACGAACAGCAGGTGGCCATGTGGATGAAGAACACGCTGATCCCGCTGGACATGCTGTTCATCGCGTCAGACGGCCGCATCATCCACATTGCCGAATACACGGTGCCGGGCTCGCTCGAGCCCCTGGGGCCGCGCCGCCCGGTCCGCGCGGTGCTCGAGGTCAATGCCGGCACCGCCAACCGCCTGGGTATCCACACCGGCGACCACGTCAGCCACGCCCTGTTCGCCGGAGCGAACTAGATCACAGCGGACCAGGTCAAAGGGGCTGGCCGCCCGCCACCTGCGGCGTGTCCTCCCATGCCTCGCCGGCGGCCACCACGCACGAGGTGCCGTCGGGCCGGGTCATCAACAGCGTCCAGGTCTTGCCGTCCACGGTGCGCAACAGCTCGATCAGGCTGCCGTTGTTGGCGACGCCCACGGCGGTGGGGGCTTCGCGGTACTGGCGGGCCAGGCTTTCCAGCAGGGATTGCCGCTCGGCGCAGACCAGCTGGGCCGGGGTGGAAGCGAGCGTGGCGGAAATCAGGGTGGCGGCGACGCCGATCTCGAGCATGGCCGTGGCCTTTCATTGGGGGCGCGTTCCCGTGTCACATGGCGACGGGGCGGGCAGGCGTCATGCGCGCGACCGGGGAGCCGCCCACCTTCACCCCCGCGCGTCGAGATTAGGCCCAACGGGTCAGCCTTCCACGAATCCGGTACCGCGACCGTCTTCCGGCAGCCTTGCGCAAACCCCCGAAACCCCTTAGAACCGGCGACGGCGGGGTGTAGCTCAGCCTGGTAGAGCACCTGCTTTGGGAGCAGGAAGCCGGAGGTTCGAATCCTCTCGCCCCGACCATTTGAAGGCCAGTTCGCAAGGAGCGTCGTCGAATGCAGGTCCGCATCTACCGTCCGGCCAAGACCGCCATGCAGTCCGGCAGCCGGGGCAATGCCAAGGCGTGGGTGCTCGAGTACGAGCCCAAGGCGCCCAAGCAGCCGGACCGGCTGATGGGGTGGCTGGGGTCCGGCGACACCTCGGGCCAGGTGCGCCTGAAGTTCGCCACCCGCGAGGAGGCCGTCGCCTATGCCGAGCGCAAGGGCCTGGACTACCAGGTGGCCGGCGAGCCGGGCAAGGCGTTCAAGATCAAGAACTACGCCGACAATTTCCGCTTCGACAAGCTTGAGTTCGGCCGCTTCTAGCGGCGGACGGGGCGCCCTTAGCTCAGTTGGATAGAGCAACGGCCTTCTAAGCCGTGGGTCACAGGTTCGAATCCTGTAGGGCGCGCCAGTCCGGCATTGCGTTGCCGCCCGGCTGTCGATACCCTCGTGGCGCACCAGGGATGTGGGGAATGGGCAAGAACACCAGACCGACCGAAAGCATGGTCCGCTCAGAGGCGGACGCCCGCATCGAGGAACACTCGGCCGAAGCGTGGGACGCTGCCGCGGCAGCCGCGCGCGACATGGTCGCCGAGGCCGGGCGGGACGGCCATCCCGACCTCGACCGCCTGGAGTCCATCGCCTCGCGCATCGAGATCAGCGCCCTGGTGCTGTCTTCGGTCGAGATGCGCTATTCCCATCACGAGCTGAAGACCGACGTCTTCCAGCTGGGCATGGAAGAGATGCGCCGCTCCGAGCGCCTGCTGCAGGCCGCCGAGCGCATCGTCGCCGCCATCGACGGCCTGGAAGCCCGGCTGGGCAAGCTGGAAACCAAGGTCAGCATGCTGCTGATGCGCGCCAATTTCGAGCGCGACTAGCCGGGGCCCGGCCGCGTCGCCATCTTCACCGTCATGCACCTCAACGCCATCACTGCCGGCCAGGGCCGGCCGCTGGTCATCCTGCACGGGCTGCTGGGCTCGGCGCGCAATTGGGCCGGCGTCGCCAAGGCGCTCGGCGAGCATCGCCGGGTGGTCGCGCTCGACCTGCCCAACCACGGCGGCTCGCCCTGGGCCGAGGTCATGGACTATCCGTTCATGGCCCGCCAGGTCGCCGATGCCGTCGCCGCCTTGGGCGAACCGGCAGCGGTCATGGGCCACAGCATGGGCGGCAAGGCGGCCATGGTGCTGGCGCTTACCCGCCCCGCGCTGGTCGAGCGGCTGGTGGTCGTCGACATCGCCCCGGTCGGCTATGCGCACACCTTCGCCCCCTACATCAAGGCCATGCGGGCGGCGCCGCTGAATTCCGCGGCGCGGCGCTCCGACGTCGAGCAGGCCCTGGCTGCCGCCATTCCCGACGCCGGCGTGCGCGCCTTCCTGATGCAGAACCTGGAAGGTGGCGCCGGCGGCTATCGCTGGCGGGCCAACCTGGCGGTGCTGGGGGCGCACATGGACGACATCCTGGATTTCCCGGCGCTGCCGCCCACGGCGCGCTACATGGGGCCGGCGTTGTTCGTCGCCGGCGGGCGGTCGGACTATGTCCGGCCCGAGCACCACGGGCGCATCCGCCAGCTGTTCCCCCAGGCCCGCTTCGCCACCATCGACGCCGCCGGCCACTGGGTTCATGCCGACGCCCCCGAGGCCTTCCTGGCCACCATCGGGCCGTTCCTGCGCTAGGGTGTCAGTCCTCGCGCGCCAGGACCGACATGGTGCGCGTCACCAGCTCGCGGTTGATGTTCATGGCGGCGACCATGGCCGGCTGCACCGCCATCAGGGTGCGGCGGCGTTCGGCCAGGGCGGCGGGCGACGGACGGGCAACGGCCACCCCTTCGGCGGCCAGGCGGGTACGGGCCTGGGCCTGGGCCGCCTCGGCCTCGGCGCGGAAGCCGCCGACCATTTCCTCCCAGGTGCCGACGACCACGTCCCATAAATCGGGCGGCAGGTGGGCGCGCAGGCGCCTGGACACCAGCGGGACGTACTGGGCGAAGTACTGGTGGTCCTCGAACGCCGAGGTCACTCCTTGGCTCCACAGCTGTTCGCTGACGATGGTCTCGTGGGTCGACAAGATGGCATCGAGCGAGCCGTCGCCCATGGCCTGGGGCAGGTCGCGCCACGCCACCACCTTGCCCTGGGCGCCCAGCGCCGCCAGCCGGTACAGGTTGGCCTCGCCGCCGGGGATGCGCACCCGCAGGCGCTTGAGATCACCGTGGCCGGCGATGGTGCGGCGCACTCCGTAGATGTTGGCGAACCCTAGATCGATCCAGCGGCCCAGCACCTGGGTGCCGGTGGCGGCCTCCAGCCGGTGGGAGATGTCGACGCCGATGGGGCCGTCGCGGACCACGTCGTGGATCGGCCGCTCGCGCCCATAGAAGGCGGGCAGGCCATAGATGCCGACGC
>JBLNBU010000211.1:0-24215 GCA_050260215.1 Actinomycetota bacterium | reverse complement strand
GCTGCTGCTGGCGGCCAGCTACTGGTTCTACATGGCCTGGCGGGTCGAGTTCGCCCTGGTGCTGCTGGCATCCACCGTCATCGCCCACCTGGGCGGCCTGGCGGTGGCGACGGCTGCGCCCGCCGCCCGCAAGCGGACGCTGGCCGTGGGCATCGGCGCCGCACTGGCCCTGCTGGGATGGTTCAAGTACACCAACTTCGCCATCGGCAACCTCAACGCCGTCCTCGACGTCGCGGGTCGGCCGCCGCTGCCCTGGCTGGACATCGTCCTGCCCATCGGCATCTCGTTCCATACCTTCCAGGCCATCGCCTACATGGTCGACGTCTACCGCGGCTATCCGGTGGAACGGCGGTTCGACCGGGTCGCCCTGTACATGGCGTTCTTCCCCCAGTCGGTGGCCGGTCCCATCGAGCGCCCGGCCGAGATGATCGGTCAGTTCGACCGCTTCTGGCCTGCCACCTACGACGACGTCGCCGCCGGGCTGCGGCTGATCCTGTGGGGGCTGGTCAAGAAGGTGGTGATTGCCGACCGCCTGGCCGTCTATGTCGACCAGGTCTACGACCATCCCGGCGACCACGGGGGACTGGCGGCGACGCTGGCCATCTACTTCTTCGCCTTCCAGATCTACTGCGACTTCTCGGGCTACACCGACATCGCCCGCGGCAGCGCGCGGCTGTTCGGCATCGAGCTGGTGCCCAATTTCCGCCGGCCCTACCTGGCCTCGTCGCCGACCGAGTTCTGGCGCCGCTGGCACATGTCGCTGTCGTTGTGGTTCCGCGACTACGTCTATCTGCCGCTGGGCGGCAGCCGCCGGGGTGCGGGCCGCAACGCCGCCAACATCATGGCGACCTTCGTGCTGAGCGGGTTCTGGCACGGCGCCAGCTGGACCTTCGTCGCCTGGGGCGCCATCCACGGCCTGGTGCTGCTGGCCGGGCGTGCCCTGCCGGTGCCGCGCGGGCGGCTTGCCGGGTTCGTGGGTTGGCTGGCGACCTTCCATGCGGTGGTGGTGGCCTGGGTGTTCTTCCGCGCCAAGACCTTCGGCGACGCCTTCGTCCTGCTGGGCAACGCGCTTACCAAGGCGTCGACCCCGCTGGTGTTCGACGGCGGGCTGCCGCGCTCGCAGCTGGTGCTGGCCGGGGGCCTGGCCGTCGGCCTGCTGGCGGTGGAATGGCTGGCCGAGCACGGCCGGCTGGCCGCCTGGTTCTCCGCCCGGCCGCGCGCCCTGCGCTGGGCCGCCTATTACGCCGCCGTCTATCTGGTCCTGCTGTTTCCGGGGGGAGCGGGTGCGCGCGCCTTCATCTACTTCCAGTTCTGATCTGCGCCGCATCGCCGTCGGCCTGGCGCTGTTCGCACTGGTGCTGACGGTGCTCGACCATGGGGTCTGGGCCGCCCTCGACCGGCTGAAGCGCGGGTCGGGTGCCTGGGACGGCCAGCTCGAGCGGTTGTACGACGGCCGGCTGGACGCCGAAGTCCTGCTGTTCGGGTCGTCGCGCATGCTGACCCATGTGGACCCGACGGTCATCGAGGCGGCGACGGGTCTCAAGGCCTACAACCTGGGACTGGACGGCACCGGGCTCGACCAGCACCTGTTCACCCTGGCCGAGGCGGTCCGCTTCAATCGCGCGCCGCGCGTCGTGGTCCTGGGCATCGACGTGTCGTCCTTTGCCGACGGCGTCGAGCCGCCGCCCGGCGCCTTCCACCCCTATGCGCTCAAGGTCCGCTCCGAGATCTTCCGGCCCTACGCCATGGTCTCGGACGAGGCATACCGGCTGGTCAACGGCACCCGCCCCGGCCCGGCCGAAACCGTCGAGCGCCTGCTGTACCGCCACCTGCTGCCCAGCCTGGCCTTCCGCGACCGGGTGCTCGACGTGATCGCCGCTGCGCGTGGCCGCCCGCGCGAGGAAGGCGCCGGCCTGCGCCACGTCAAGGGCGCCATCCTGCGGCCGCCGCGCCCGGGCTATCGCAACACCCTGGAAGGGCCGCTGGCCATCGCCTACGACGCGGCGCAGGTCGACAAGCTGGAGCGTGTCGTCGAATTCTGCCGCGAGCACGGGCTGGCCCTGGTCCTGGTGGAAATGCCGTGGGGCTTCGACATCCGCGCCGTCGCCCCCAACTTCGCCGAGATCCAGGCCCGTATCGAGCAGGCCGCCGCCCGGCCCTGCGTCGGGCTGGTGGACCTGACCGCCGATCCCGATTTCCGCGATCCGTCGCTGTACATCGACGCCGCCCACCTGGACAGCCGCGGCGCCGAGGCGGTCAGCCGCAAGCTCGCGCCCGTGGTCAGCCGGGCGCTGCGCGAGTGTCCCCGCCGCTGACGCGGGCTTGCGACCAGCGCCACCACGCCTGCAGCGCCACGAACAGGGCGGGCACCATCAGCGGATATCCCGGCAGGTAATAGCGCTGGTCGCCCAGCCCCATGGCGATGGGCGCCGCCACCTTCAGGGCCAGGTACAGGGCCAGCAGGGCGAACGGCCACTGCCGCAGCCCCCGCCAGCCGACGAGGACGATCCCGGCCAGGATCAGGTGGTTCCAGAACAGCCCCGAGGCGGCCATCCACTTCTGCGAGGCGCGGTGCCAGGCGCGAACCGCATGGATCGCCCAGGCGTGGGGCGAGTGGCCGGTGCGGATGTGGTCGAACCAGACCACCGGTGGATCATCAAGGATCGACAGGGCATCGACCGCCAGGAACCGTCCGTTGGTGTAGCGGTTGAACGTGGCCGGCGGCTCGGCGAGCGCTTCGCCGGGAAGGACGCTGGTGAAGGCATGCACCTTCACGTCGCGGAAAACGTGGATGTAAGCCTTCTGCAGCAGCAGGCGCCCGACCTCCGCCGGGCGGGCCCTGAACACCTCGAAGGCGGCGCGGGCGAAGCGGTCGTCGGTCTCCTCCTCGGTGATGCCCTTCTCTTGCCAGTAGATGTCGCGCACGATGTTGGCGCCCGAATCCAGCACGGCGTCGGGCGATTGAGCCGGCAGCCGGCCCGAGGCGTAAACGGTGTCGACGATGTCGGCCAGCATCGGTCCGTCCGCCCGGCCGAAGGCGTGCCCGTGGCTGCGCCCGAAGGTGATGATGCCGCTGAACGGCACCAGGCCGTTGCCCGACTGCAGCCCCCACACCCCGTAGGCCTGGTAGCGGTGGTGGGACCCGACCGCCACCGGCAGCGCAAACACCGCCAGGGCCAGGCTCGCATGGACCAGGTGCCGCCGCCACCCGCTCCGCCACATGCCGAACACGATCACTCCCGCGCCGGCAAGCGCCAGCACCTCGTTCTCGGGGCGCAGAAGGACCAGCCAGCTGAACACCACCGCCAGCCCGTAAAGGTCGGCCGGCCGGTGCTCGGCGTTCCAGCGCAGCAGCAGCACCAGCGAGGCGAGCGCCAAAAAGGCGATCGGCGTTTCCGACATCAGTACCGCGGAGCGACCCATGAAGGACAGGGAGGTCGCGGTCACCAGCACGCCGGCCGCGGCGGCCGCCGGCCCCAGCCCCAGCCGGCGGGACAGCGGATGGACCAGGATTGCCGTGCCCGCCGCCGCGGCGCCGTAGATCACCTGCATGGCGGTGGTAGCGTCGCCGAACAGCAGGAAGACGGGGCCGAACAGCATGGCCGAACCGGGACTGCGGATCCATGGCACCGCTTCGAAGCCGCGTCCCGCGGCGAAGCTGGCGGCACCGACGAAATAGGTGGCAGTGTCACCGCCGATGACCGGCAGGGTCGCCGCCTGCACCAGGACCGCAGCGGCCACCGCCGCCATGGCCGCCAGCCCGGCCGCCCAGGGGCGTGCCGCCATGGCCAGCAGGGTGCTTGCCGCGGCGCGGCCGGGGCGGGTCAGGGCAAGGCCGGCGAGCACGGCCATCAGCACCAGGCCGGCGGCGAGGTTCACCAGGTAGTACTTGTCGAAGGCCGCCAGGCTTGCCATGGCGGCCTAGCCGGAACAACGCCCGCCCAGCAGGCGGGCACGTTCGACGAAGGGCTGGCCGGGGCGGCTGCTGCGGATCAGGGCGTGATTGGTGGCGATCTCGTCCGGACCGGTCCAGTCGATGGACAGCGCCGCGTCGCGGCCGATGCGGTCGCGCACCTGAAGGTTGTCGCCCACCCGCTCGACGATCACCAGCCGGTCCAGCGGCAATGGCCGGTCGACGTTCATGTCGGGGGTCCGGATGCCCGCGGCCGTGACCGCCAGGCGGTTGGACACCGGCGTCGACGAGGCAAACACCGTGTAGATCTGCCGGCGGTCGTCGCGGGTCTTGTAGGCCAGCTGCATGAACGCCCGGATGTTGTCGGAGCCGACCACCACCGGAATGCGCCCCAGGCGCTGCGGAACGTCGATGAGGACGAAGTTCGTCCCTTCCTCGACGGCGGGGACGGCGGCGAACAGGGACGACCACAGCCGGCATTGGGCGTCCGCCGCCGCACTCCAGTCGCGGCGAAGCTCGAACCAGTGGACCACCCACAGTCCGGCCAGCGCCGCGGCTGCGGTTGCCACCACCCGGGCCAGGCCCGGAACGGCGGCCGGTGCCGCCAGCAGCAGCGCAATCCCGTAAGAGGCGGAGGAATAGACCCTGACCGCCTGGTCCCAGCCGGGCTTGGGCGTGAAGCCCGCCGCCACATAGGGCACCAGCCCGACCAGCGCCATGCCGGTGCCGGCCGCGGCCATGGCCAGCGCGCCGCGCCGCGCCTGCGGGGCCGCGTCGCTGCGGGCGGGCCAGCCCACTGCCAGGGTGGCGACGGCGGTGGCCAGGCCGGCCAGGGCCGACCACCCGTCGCCGGGAAGGACCGAGGCGGCCTCGGCCAGGTGGCCGGCAAAATCGGCGCTGAATGCCGCCATGGCCTCGCCTGCCGCCAGCCCGGCATACTTGCTGGCCGCGACGTCGACGAATCCCAGCCCCCAGCGATAGCCCGCCATCACGGTCGCCAGCGCGGCGACGGCGGCGGCCAGCCGGACCACGGGCCGGCGCTCAGGCAGGACGAACCCGCGCGCCGACAGCATCAGCAGCGGCGCCACCACGATCAGCGGCAGGCCGTTCTCGTAGACGGTGAACGAGGCGAAGAAGGCCAGCATGGCGGCGACCAGCGGCCACAGGCGGTCGGGCCGCCGGGCCCACGAGACCAGGGCCCACATGCCGGCCCAGGCCAGCACCATCGCCACCCGGGCGCAGTCGAGGAAGCCGATATAGGTGGTGGCGGTCAGCACCGGCATGGCGAAGGCCAGAGCCGTGGCCAGGCCGACCGCGGTGCGGCGCGCCGGAAAGGCGGTCGCCAGGGTGGCGCCGAACAGCCCCGTGCCCAAGAGGTGCCAGACAATGGCGGTGGCGAACAGGGCGCGGCGCTCCAGGCCGAACAGGTGGACGACCGCCGTGTTGTAGAGTTCCGCCCCCAGGCGGGCATGGCGGCCCAGCTTGGCGACCAGGGCCGGCAGCAGCGGATTGGTGACGTCGGCCAGATAAAGCTCGAAGTCGTCGTAGGTGAAGTGCAGATTGCCGGTGGCCAGGTAGGCGCACAGGCCGATGCCGGCGGCGACGGCGGCGAAGGAAGCCCAATGGGGTCGGGGCGTCCGGGCCATCGCCTGCCGCCCCGTCACGCGGATCCGGCGCAGATCGCCTCGATCAGTGCGACCAGGCGCTCGCCATAGGCTTGATCGAAGCGCTCCGCGTAGTAGCGGCTTTCGTCGGCCAGGCGCTTGGACAGGGCGTCGTCGCCGATGCGCTCGACCAGTTCGGCGGTCTTGTCCAGCAGCTGTTCGACACCCCAGGCCTTCAAGTAGTCGGGCGAGGTGTAGATGTCCTCGAAATGGGCCAGCCGGTAGGCCAGGTCGAAGTGCTTGGCGCCGTCGTCGAGCGGCAGGAAGCACAGGGCCGGCTTTCCGAACATGGCCGCCTCGACGATGATGGTCGACAGCGGCGAGATCACCGCATCCACGTTCGACAAGGTGTCGACCGTGTCCCGGTAGTCGGGATAGGTAACCTTGGACTCGCTGCGCAGGTCTTCAAGGTAGCCGCGGCTGAACGTCTCGAGGTAAACGTTGCGCCAGGGATGGTCGGCGATGCGGCCGCCGTCCTTGCCGCCGACCCCCCAGGGGTGCGGACGGTAGACGATCACCGAATTGCCCAGCTTGCCGGCATCGATGGCGTCGTCGAGCATGCACAGGTGCGCGAACTCGTCGGTGCCCTTGCTGGACCCGCCGTAGAGCACGATCTTCCTGCCCGCCGGGATCGAGTGGATTCGTTCGAACTCGGCCCGGTCGATGCGCGGCGGATGGCGATAGACGTCGAACTGCGCCGCCCCGAAAATCGTCACCTTGTCGGGCTTCATGCCGACGTACTTGATGGCATGGCCCTTGGTCTGCTCGCCCCACACCAGCAGCCGATCGGGCTTCAGGAACATGTTGGCCTTGGTCGCCGGGTTGTCCCACGAGTTCATGATGGTGACCATGGGGACCCCACGCTCGGCGCTGACGGCGCACAGGTCGTGGATGAACGGGCCGAACAAGACCGACGGATGCAGGATGATGTCGGGCTTTTCCGTGTCGTAGAGGGCATTGAGGATGGCGTTCGGTTTGGCCGCCAAACGCTTCAGCGTCTCGCGCTGGAACCACCAGTAGACGCCGGGCAGCGCCAGGGTGGTGTACTCCCGCACATGGCCGGGACCGATGGCGTTGCGCATCATGTCCCGCATCGCCTTGGCATGCGTGCCGGGCCGCCAGCGCAGCCGGCCGACCTGCACCAGCTTGCTCCACATCCGCAGGCGTTCGGTGTCGACGTCGACCCGCATCATGCGGTCGCCCAGCCCCAGCTGGTCGAGCGGCTGGTTGATGCGCGCGCCGCCCTTGTAGGTCTCGGGCAGGAAGCAGAACTTCACGTCATGGCTCGCCATCAGCTGCGAGAACACCCCGCTGTGGACGAAATGACGGATGATGATGTCATGATCGATGAAGATCAGGACCTTGAGGCGCTTGCTCATCTGGCCGGCGATGCCTGCGCTATTTCTGGCGCCACTGGATGCTGGGCGCGATGATCGAGTTGTCGATGCGGCCCTTGGCCTTGGCGATGGTGCCCAGCATGCCCTCGACCACCTCGATGGTCAGCAGGTTCGGCTTCAGCCCCAGGTCGGCCAGCTTGCTGTGCTTGGGGTTGTAGTAGTGGGTCTCGAGTTCGATGCGCGGGTTGGCGACGTGGTCGATGGCGACCTCGATGCCCATGCGGGCGGCGGCGGCCTTGACCAGTTCGGCCAGCTGCATCACCGAGAACACCTCGGTGAACTGGTTGAAGACCCGGCACTCGCCCGTGCCGGCCGGGTTGTCGACCGCCAGCTCGACGCACTGCAGGGTGTCGCGGATGTTGAGGAAGCCGCGGGTCTGCCCGCCCTCGCCGTAGACGGTCAGCGGAATGCCGGCAATGGCCTGGACGCAGAAGCGGTTGAGCACGGTGCCGAACACCGCGTCGTAGTGGAAGCTGCTGCGCAGTTCGGGGTGCAGCACCGTCTGGTCGGTGTCGATGCCGTAGACCACGCCCTGGTTGAGGTCGGTGGCGCGCAGGCCCCAGATCCGGCAGGCGAACATGATGTTGTGCGAATCATGCACCTTGGACAGGTGGTAGAAGCTGCCCGGCTGCTTGGGGAACGGCAGCGTGTCGGTGCGGCCGTTGTGGTGGATGGTGATGTAGCCTTCCTCGATGTCGATGTTGGGCGTGCCGTACTCGCCCATGGTGCCCAGCTTGATCAGGTGCGCGGCCGGGCAATGGCGCTGCATGGCGAACAGCAGGTTCAGGTTGCCGACGACGTTGTTTTCCTGGGTGAACACCGCCTGGCCGCGGCCCTGCATGGAATAGGGGGCGGACGGCTGCTCGGCGTAATGGACGATGGCGTCGGGCTTGAAGCTCGACAGCACCTCGTAGACCAGGCGATGGTTCATCAGGTCGCCGACGCGCAGCTCGATGGTGCGTCCGGTCAGCGCCTTCCAGGTCTCGATGCGCTTGTGCAGGGTGGGCAGCGGCTCGAGCGGCTCGATGCCCTCCTCGAGTTCCAGGCGCCGCTTGACGAAATTGTCGACCACCATGACGTCGTCGCCGCGGGCCGAGAAATGCATCGCCGTCGGCCAGCCGAGGTAGCCGTCACCACCTAGAATGAGCACTCGCATCGTGTTCAGGTCCTTGTTGTCTCAGCCTCGACGCGGCTGCGCGCGATCAGTTCGGCGACGGCCAGGTCCAACGGCGAATCGATGTTGATGGAATCCTCGGCGGGCATCTCCACCACCTTGATCGGGTCGACGACCAGGGCGCCGGCGCGGACGTTATCCGACCACGTACAGTAGACGCAACCGTTGACTCGCTTCAGGTGGGAGAACTGGTTGCGGGCGGTGAAGTGTTCGCTGGGGTCTCGCACGTAGCGGCGGGCGTCGTCGCCGTCGACGGCAAAGATGTTGAACGGGTTGCGCTCGAGCTGGGTGACCGTGACCACCGAGCGGGTCGGCGGCACCAAAAGCTTTTCGACGCAGGCATCCACGTGGACTGCGGTGCGGAACGGGCTTGTGGCGTCCAGCAGGCACAGGATGCCGGGCCGCCAGCCCTGGTCCGCCTCGAGGGTCTCCAGGGCGTGCTGCAGCACCGGCATCATCGGCGTGTCGTCGGCCGCCAGGGCCGCCGGGCGCATCAGCACCCCGGCACCGGCGGCACGCGCCACCGCGGCGATCTCGTCGTCGTCGGTGCTGACCAGCACCTGGGTGACCCGGGCGGCTTCCAGGCCCGAGCGGATGGCGCGGACCACCAGCGGGATCCCGCCCACGGTGCGCAGGTTTTTGCGCGGAACCCCCTTGGAGCCGCCGCGGACCGGGATCAGGGCAAGGACGTCGGCGGCCATCTCAGTACACCATGCGCTTGTCGAACAATGCCGCCAGCTCGACCGTCTTCAGCCGCTCGACGATGCGCGCCCAGGCGCGGCCGTCGCCGAAGGGCTGCGAGCAGCGGCGGACGCGCTCAAGGAAGTCCCGGTCATCCATCGCCGTGTCCAGGGCGCGCACAAGCGCGGTGCGGTCGAAGTCGCTGTCGATGACGTTCTCGGCCCGCTCGCGGCCCTTCTGGCGTTCGCCCAGGTTGATGGCGGGCAGGCGGAAATAGGGGGTCTCGATCAGGCCGGCCGACGAGTTGCCCACCAGCACCGCCGCCATGGCCTGCAGGCCCCAGAAGTCGGGGGCCTCGATGTTGCGGTGGACGCTGATGCCGGGGGCGTCGCGCACCTCGTCGATGGCGCGCACGATCTCCTCCCAGCCGTGGTCCGAGCACGGATAGACCACCAGGGTCCGCCGGCCCCTGGCCAGCACCGTGTCCAGCACCAGGCGGGCGTCGGCGTACTGGTCGCGCGGGCGCACCGTCTCGGGATGGAGCAGGACGATGATCGGCCTTTCACCGTCCGGAATGCCGAACCGGGCCCGCAGCTCGGGGGCCGGGGTGTAGGTGCCGGCGACGATCTGGTCGACGTGGTTGTCGCCGGCGACGGTGATGCGCCAGTCCTCCTCGCCCATGCGGCGGATGCGCTCGGCGCTGGCGGCGGTCGACGGAAAATGCAGGTGGGCCAGCTTGGTCAGGGCGTGGCGGATGGTCTCGTCGACGTTGCCCGACAGGTCGCCGCCCTGGATGTGGGCCAGCGGGATGCGCAGGTGGATGGCGGCCAGGGCGGTGGCCAGCACCTCGCCGCGGTCGCCGTACAGCACCAGGATGTCGGGGGCCAGCCGCGCCAGGACGGCGGCCATGCGGGTGGTGCAGGTGCCCAGCGCCTCGGCCCGCGCCACCGGGGAGCCGTCGCGCTGCTCGATGTCGACGGCGGCGGCGACGGCGAAATCCTTCTCGATCTCGGCGATGGTCTTGCCGAAGGCGGCGTTGAGATGCTGGTCGGTGGCGATCAGCTGCAACTCCAGGCCGGGGTCGTCGGCGATGGCGCGCAGCATCGGCTTCATCGCTCCGTAACCGCCACGCTTGCCGGTCAGCACCGCAATCTTGCGCATCAGGGATCTCCGGCCAGGTCGTCTGGCGACAGCTTCTGGCCCGCCGCCAGCGGCCGCGCCAGGCGGCGACCGGCCAGCGGGCCGGCTTCCGACGGCGCCAGGCCGCCGGTGCCGGCACGCATCGCCGCCAGCATGTCAGCCTGCAGGATGGTCCCGGCGGGCAGGTCGCGGGCGGCGACCAGGCATTTCACCGCCCAGCCCTCAGCGGCGGCGGCGCAGTCGCGGCGGACCACCTCGGGGCGGCCCAGCATGGTGTCGACCGCGCGCACGTCGCGGACGAAGGCGGCGAAGTCGTCGGGCCCGCACGACACCTTCCAGTCCTGCGCATTGGGGACGTCGAAGTCCAGGGTGATGTGCTTCTCGATCAGGCAGGCCCCCCGGGCCGCCGCCGCCAGGCAGGCCAGGTGGCCGACGGTGTGGTCGGAATAGCCGACCGGCCCGGGAAAGATCTGCCGCAGCCGGTCCATGGCGCGCAGGTGCACCTGCTCGGTCGGCGTCGGGTAGCTGGTGACACAATGCAGCAGCGCCAGCTCGCGGCAGCCGCCCTCGGTGACGGCGGCAATCAGCGCCCGGACGTCGTCCTCGCCGTGCAGGCCGACCGAGGCGACCACCGGGCGGCCGAGAGCGGCGATGCGCCGCAGGAACGGCAGGTTGCCGCGCTCGCCCGAGCCGATCTTGAACGCCGGGACGTCCAGGTCCAGGCACCAGCCGAGAGCCGTCTCGTCGTGCGGCGTGCACAGGAACGGAATGCCGCGGGCCTCGCAGCGGTCCTTCATGCGGCGCAGGAAGGCGAAGTCCACCTCCTTGGGGCGCAGGCGGTCGCGCCAGTCCGGCAGCGACGGGGCGACCAGGGCATCGGTGACGAAGGCCTGGGTCTTGAAGAAATCGGCACCGGCATCGGCCGCCAGGTCGACCAGGGCGACCGCCTTGTCGGGGTCGCCGAAATGGGCGACGCCGGCCTCGGCAATCACCGCCACCGGCGCGCCGGGGCCCACCATGCGCCGGGCGATGGGGAATGCACTGTGAAAGTCGGAGGCCATGGCCGCACCGGTAGGGAAGATGGGGGAAATAGGCGAGAACAACGCTTCCCTGTCAAGTCAATCCGCCAGCCGGGCAGCGTCCAGGCAGGCCACGTCGTGAAGGTGCGGCGGCCCCCAGGGGGCCGAGCGGCCGAACTGCAGGCTGCGTACGCGCAAGCCGGCCGTTTGTGCGGCGATCAGCACCACCGAGGTCAAGCCCCAGACCTCGTCGGCGGCGGCCATGATTTCTTCCGCCGCCCGCTCGGTGACGACGAAGTCGATGCCGGCTTTCCGCCACGGCTGCAGCAGCCCGGACAGCAGGGCGTCGTCCTCGCGCGGGTGGGGGCGGATGACGAAGCGGGTGTCGCGGAAATTCCGCTGCAGCGGCTCGGCCAGAGCCGCCAGCACGGTGGCGGTATCGAAGCCGGCGCGGGCCCGCTGGTCGGGATCGACCGGGTCGAGCAGGAGGCCGACCAGGCGCGCGGCGCCGCCGGGGGCGAACTGTTGCCGCAGGTCCCCGCGGCGGGCGCCCAGTGCCGCCAGCCGCTCCAGGGTGGCGTCGATGCCGAAGTGGCCGACCACCCGGGCGAGCGCTTCGGCCTCGGGCACCTCGCGCCGCAGCAGGGCCAGGCCGTGGGCGTCGGGGACGGCGACCAGGGCCGGCAAGCCGCTGGCGGCGACCAGTTGCTGCCGGTAGTTGCGCCAATGGTCCAGGACGAAGACCACCGGCAGGCCGGCGGCCGCCGCCGTGTCGAGGGCGCGGTGACCGCGGGCCGTGTCCACCTGCGGCCCCATGACCACGCAGGCGCCGGGCTCCGCCAGCCGGGCAATGGCGCGGGTGTCGTCGATCGGCTCGCCCATGCCGTTGGCGGCCGACCAGCCCTCGGCCAGCCACCGTCCGGCGCGGATGCCGAGGACGCCGCGGATGGCGGCGATGCACGCCGCAGCCCCGGGATCGGCGGAATAGGCGTGGACGACGCTCCACGGCGCCAGCAGCTCCTCCAGTGCGGCGCGCAAGCCGGGGCTCACCCTCTCAGCTCCTGCACCAGCCGCTCGGCCGCCACCGCCTCGTCGCCGCCGCATCGGGGCCGGGCGCCGTCGAACAGCACCGCCGCCAGGTTGGCGTAGAGCTCGACCAGGGCGAACTGGTGGCCGGTCTGGCGCTCTTCGACCTCGACCAGGCGGCGGCCCGGCGGGATGCCCAATCCGTCGCGGACCTCCCAGCGCCGCAGGCGGCGGTGGTCGCCGTCGACGATCCAGCGGCCGGATTCGGACACCACGTCCAGCTCGAACAGGGTGAAGCAGCGCTCGTCCAGCGCCTGCAGGAACACCTGCGGGCAGCGCTGGCAGCGCAGGAAGGCCGCCACGGTGGGATCGTCGGGCCAATGGTCGGCGCGCCGGTCGAGGGCGACTGCCTCGCCCACCTCGCCGAACAGCAGGCGCGCCAGGTCCAGGGCGTGGACGCCGTTGTGGCGCAGGCCCTTGGCATAGCGGATGGACGCGGTCAGGACCCGCTCGTGGCGGAACCGCTCCGCCAGCTCGCGGTAGAGCGGCACGAAGCGGCGCGAGAAATTGACCAGCAGCGGCACGCCGGCATCGGCATAGCGGCGGGTCAGGCGCTCGGCCTCGGCCAGCGACGGGGCCAGCGGCTTCTCGGCGACGACGGCGCGGATGCCGGCGTCCAGCAGGGCGTCCAGGATCGCCGGCTGGGCGGCGGCCGGCACGGCCACCGCCGCCACCTGGGGGCGGACGTCGCTCAGCAGGCGGGCAAGGTCGGCGTGGGCCGGGCAGCCCCACTGGCGGCCGGCGGCCTCGGCCGCCGTCCGGTCGGGATCGCAAATGCCGGCGAGCCTGAAGTGGGGCGAGGCCGCCATGGCGGCGGCGTGGGTCTGCGGCGGCTCGCTCCCGTCGGCCAGCCGGCAGCCGATGGCGCCGGCGCCGATCACCACTCCGCGTGCCGGGCGCTCGGTCATGGCGTCAGCCCTCGCCCGGCTTCTTCTGGCGGACGGCGCTGTTGATGGCGGCCAACTCGGGCCGCTGCGCCAGCAGGTCCAGGATGGCCTGCCAGCCGACCTCGGGCCCGGTGCCCAGGCTTTCGGCGATGCGCCGGACCAGTTCATAGTCCGCCGGCTCGTCGACGGTCAGGCGCACGTCCTGGCGGTCGAGCCCGTCGGGGACCGGGCACTGGCCGATCTTGAACAGGTCGGGCCGGGTCTGGATGTAGTAGCCGCCGTGCACCCGCATCAGCGGGTCGCTGCAGATGCCGTCCATCCGCACCAGGGCGTCGCGGCGCAGCGCCCGGACGTTCAGGCCGATGACCACGTGGCGGCCGAGCGAGTTCGACACATAGTCGTATCCGCCGTCCAGCAGGTGGTGGACGACGTCGTCGATCAGGCCGCAATCGACCAGCGGGTTGTCGCCGGTCAGCTGGACGATGACCTCGGGCGCCTCGGCGGCGGTGCCCTCGACCAGGCGGGCGGTCACGTCGTCCTCGGAGCCGCGGAAGACCGGGAAGCCCAGCCGCTGGCACAAGGTGGCGATGATCTCGTCGGGCCCGCGGTCGGTGGTCAGGATCTTGACGGCGTCCACCGCGCGGCACCCGGCCAGCCGCTCGGCCAGCCGCTGCAGCATGGGCGCGCCGTTGATCGGCAGCATGACCTTGCCGGGCAGGCGGGTCGATGCCATCCGGGCCTCGATGGTGGCAAGGACACGGGTCATGGGTCGTCTCCCGGTGCGGGGGCCCAGCCGCGCATCAGCAACTGCCCGTCGAAGGGGGCGCGAGCCATGCGGGCGGGAAGATTGACGGGAAAGGCGCAGGCCGCCGGGGCCTCGGCCGGACTGGCGGCGGGCTGCGGGTCGTGGTGTCGGCGGAAGCGGTCGACCATGGCCCAGAACTCGGCCACCGACAGGCCCAGCCACTCGGCCACCGGCCCGGCGTCGGCATCGGGCGACTGGCGTCCGGCGACGAAGGCCAGCCCCTGCTCGCGGGTCATGCGGCCGAAGCGGATCTCTCGGCAGGCATGGTCGGTGGCCTTGCCATAGCCCCACTTGCGCACCTTGATGGCGTCGTGGACGGTGCCGTGCAGCAGGCAGTCGACGTCGGTGCAGGTGTCGAAGGTGCGCGGCTGCGGCGCGGCGCAATAGTCGTACTTGGCCAGCATCTCGATGTGCTGGGCGCGTGTGTCCCAGCGCAGGTAGTTGCCGAGATAGATCCCGCGCACCCCCACGGCATTCAGTCGGCGGTCGTCGGGATAGAACAGGGGCGCCAGGTCGCGTTCGGGAAGGACGTCGTCGGCCACGTCCTCGGGCTCCAGGCCCATGAGGTCGTGCTCCTTGCGGTAGCGCCGGGTCATCTCGACCTCGTCCAGGTGCGAGAACATCCCCACCTGTTCCAGCCCCTGGTGGGCGCCCCACACGATCAGCGGGATGCGGCGGCTGACCGCCATCTGCACCGGAAACACCGTCGATCCGGCCAGATACGGCCAATGGAAGCTGCCCAGCCGGTCCAGCGACATTTGCGCCAGTCGGCGATGCAGGTCCGGCGCCAGCGTCATCGAGACGATGTCGGCGCCCAGGCGGGTGCGCAGCTGCTCGAGATTGAAGATGCCGGCATAGCTGTTGTAGACGCGGTTGAACGACACCAGCAGCGGGTTCATGCCCCAGCGCTTCAGCCGGTCGACGACGAAGAAGCTGTCCTTGCCGCCGCTGACCGGGACGATGCAGTCGTGGCGGCGCCCGTCGCCGCTGCGGTAGGCGTCCAGGATCGTCATCAGGCGCGCCTCGCGGGCGGCCCAGTCCAGGCGGTCCTTCTCCTCGTGGACCCGGCAGCCGGTGCAGATGCCCTGGTCGTCGAGCAGCAGCCCCAGCGGGTGGTGGGCGGGATAGAGGCAGCGGCGGCAGCCGGTCATGGCGCACCCTCACCGTCACCGGCCTTGCCCCAGGGATCGATGCGGCGCAAGAGCGCCTCGACGTCGACCGCGTCGGTGTCGTAGTCGGCCCAGATGGGCCGTTCCAGCGTCCAGCCGCCGGTGGCGTCGGGGCGCCACATGGGGCCGCGGAAGCGCTCCACGGTGCGGGCGAATTCGTCGGCTGTCACCCCGGTCCAGCGGCAGAAGGCGTCGATGTAGCGGGAATGGCAGCGCCCGTCGAACCGCCGCACCAGGGCGGCGGCCTCGGCCCGGCTCATGCGTCCGTCGCGCACGTCGTAGCTGACGAACTCGGTGGTCGAGCCGAAGCCGAACTTGGCGTGCTTCATCATCGCGTTGACCATGGCGCCGTTGTCGCTGTCCAGCGAGTTGTGGCGGTACGGGCTGCCGATGTCGGCGCAGTCGGCGTCCAGCAGGTCCATGCCGTGGCGGACGGCGAAGGCGGCGTTGCGCCAGCCCGACCAGTTGAGGAAATAGCCCATGAACACACCGCGCCCGCCCCAGGCGTCCAGCTCCTCGGCGCTGGGGAAGGAATAGGCGATCAGGTCGCGCGGCCCGATGCCGTCGCCCAGCCAGATATCGGCCGCGCCTCCGCCCAGGGTGTTGTTGAAGCGGATGCCGCTGGCGTCCCAGCCGGCGTTGTCGCGGTTGGCGTCGCCGGCTTCCAGGGCCGGATTTTCACCGAAGAACACCAGCGGCACGTCGTAGTCGATGGCGACGCGGAACGGCGCGGTGAACAGGGCGAACTCGGCGAACTTGATGGTGTTGCCCCAGTCCAGGAACGACTTGCGCATCAGGCGGCGCGCCACCTCGGGATTGGGCTGGACGCTGAGCAGGGTGAAGCCGCTGCGGACCATGTTCTCGGCGTTGCGCCGCCCCAGCTCGGTGGCGTCCGAGGAAACGAACTGCACCAGCAACGGGTTCATGCCGAAGCGGTCGCGCAGCACATGCGCCTGCCACAGGCTGTCCTTGCCACCGCTGACCCCCAGCACGCAGTCCCAGGGTGCCCGGGTGGCCGAGGCGGCCCAGTCGGCGATCCGTCTCAGCTGGTCCTCGCGGGCCGCCCAGTCGATGGAGGCCTTGCGTTCATGCCAGCGGCAGGCCCCGCACAGGCCGCGCTCGTCGAAGACGATGCCGGGTCGCGACGACGGCATCACGCAGCGGGTGCAGTAGTGGAAGCCGGTCACGGCGCCGTTCCCCCGCCCTGGTGCAGCAGGTCGTCGCGGCCGATCCGGTCCAGGTCGCGCCAGATCTCCTCGCGGTCGGCGCCAAGGCGCGAGCCTGTCCCGTGGGGACGCTTGGCGGCGGCGTAGTCGCGGTGGACCACGCCCTCGCGCAAGCCCACCCCCTCGGCCAACATGGCCTGGCGTGCCAGGTGGTACGACAGCTCGCGGAAGGCGAACACGTTGCCGGCCGCGGCCCCGGCGGCGCCGGCGCGGATCGGCGCGGCGAAATGCTCGGGCGCGCCGGCACCGCCGCAGGCGATGACCGGCACCTCCACCGCCGCGGCGACGCGCGCCACCAGGTCGAGGTCGAAGCCGGCTCCGGTGCCGTCGCGGTCGACGGCGTTGATCAGGATCTCGCCGGCGCCTCGGCGCGCCGCTTCGGCGCACCAGTCCTCGACCCGCCATCCGGTGGCGCGCCGGGCAGCGTCGGCGAACACCTCGTAGCCGTCGCCGGTGCGCCTTGCATCCACCGCCACCACCAGCGCCTGGGCGCCATAGCGTCGCGCGGCCCGGGTGATGAAGGCCGGCTCGGCCAGGGCGGCGGAATTGAGCACGAAGCGGTCGGCGCCGGCCTTCTGCAGCGCGGCCATCTGGTCGAGATCGCGCAATCCCCCGCCCACGGTCAGCGGCACGAAGCACCACCGGCCCATGCGGCGCACCGCGTCGAGCAGGCTGTCGAAGCCGGCGCCAGCACCGGGCCAATGCGACGAGATGTCCAGATAGACCAGTTCGTCCAGGTCCCAGGCCATGTAGCGCTCGGCGACCTGGACGGCGTCGCCGATGGCGTGGTGGCGGGCGAAGTCGCGGCTGAGGACGGTGCGGCCGTGCCGCATCAGCACCACGGGGATCAGGCGGGGGCAGGTCATGGGCGGCCGCCCCCGTCGAGGTCGGCGAAGCGCCCAAGCAGGGTCAGTCCGGCCAGGTGGCTCTTTTCGGGATGGAACTGGACGCCGAAGACGTTGCCCCGCTCGATGACCGCGGGCACGCCGTCGACGCTGCGGCCGGTCACCAGCGCGGGGTCGGGGCGGCAGGCGAAGCCGTGGTTGAAGTAGAAGTGCTCGGCCGGGCCGGTGCCCGCCAACCGGCTGTGCGGCGACAGCTCGACCTTGGCCCAGCCGGTGTTGGGGGCCTTCAGCCCGGGGATGACGGCGGCCAGGGGCTCGACGGTCCCGGGCAGCACCCCCAGGCCGCGGTGCTCGCCGAATTCGCTGCTGCGTTCCAAAAGCAGCTGCATGCCGAGGCAGATCCCCATCAACGGCCGGCCGGCCGCGATGGCGGCAAGGATGGCGTCGGCCAGGCCGCTGTCTTGCAGCCGCGCGATCGACTCGCCGAAGGCGCCGACGCCGGGCAGCACCACGTGGGAACAGCCGTCCAGCTCGGCGGCGCGCGTGCAGGTCCGGACCGGGATGTCCTCGTAGGCGAACGCGTGGGTCACCGAGCTGATGTTGCCGATGCCGTAGTCGATCACGCCGATGCAGCGGTTGGCCATGACGCTCCTTTCCAAAGCCCTTCATAGCAAAGTGGAGGGGGGCATGGTAGGCCGTCGGTGGAAGCCTGCTTGCTTGTGTTTGGCCGAGTGGTGGGGCATTAACGGGCGGTGCGGAACGAACCGTTAGGGGGGCAGGATGTCGGATAAGCGCGTGCGGCTGGTCCAAACCGAACACGGCTACTGGCGGGCCGACATCGACATCACGCCGGCGGAGCTCGAGGCCTTCTACAACGCCCAGTACTTCATGCCGGGCACCGACCAGCCGGGCAACATGTACGCCACCATCTACAGCGCGGACGAGCTGGCCTGCAAAAGCGCCGACTGCGAGCTGACCGAGGCCGCCACCGGGCTTCCGCCCGGCCGCTTCCTCGAAGTCGGCCCCGGCGAGGGCTTCTTCATGGCCCATTTCGCGCGTCGCGGCTGGACCGTGCGCGGCATCGACTTCACCGACCAGGGCATCCGCCACTACCACCCCGAGCTGCTGGACCGCCTGGTCCTCGGCGACCTGCTGACCCTGCTCGAGGCCGAGCCGGCCGCGTCCTACGACCTGATCATCTGCAACGGCGTGCTCGAACACGTCATCGACCCCAGCCATCTGCTGCGCCTGCTCGGCCGGGTCGTCGCCCCCGGCGGGGTGCTGCGGGTGGCTGTTCCCAACGACAATTCATGGCTGCAGCGCATGGCGGTGGCCATGGGGCGCATCGAGGACGAGTTCTGGGTGTGCCCCCCCGAACACCTCAGCTACTTCACCCCGGAAAGTCTGGACAGGCTGATGGCGTCCGAGGGCTGGAAGATCTTCGACCAGGTCGCCGGGTTCCCCATCGAGCTTTACCTGCTCCACGGCGGCAGCTGCTACGCCGGCGATCCGGCCAAGGGACGCGAAAGCCACCTGGCCCGCGTCGCCTTCGATTCGGGACTGTATCGCCAGGGACTGGACAAGGTGCTCGCCTTCCGCCGCGGCTGCGCCGCCGCCGGGATCGGCCGCGAGCTGATCGTGTTCGCCCGCCGCGACGGCTGACGGCCGCCTATTCGCTCCACACCAGGTAGGCGGCGCGGCGACTGGCCGATTGCGGCACGCTTCCCGGTGCGGCAACGTGGATCTCGACCGGCTCGGTGATGAAGCTCCACGGGTTTTCTTCCAGCATGCGATAGCCGATGCGGTCGATGTCGGCGACGGTGGCGGCCTGCATGGGCTGGCCGGTAAGCGCCGATTCACGCAGGCAGCCCTCGCTGCGCAGCCGCTTTTCCAGCGGCACGAAGTCGCTTTGGATGCCGGGGCCCAGATAGCGCAGGCTGCACAGCCATGGCCCCGGGACCTCCTGGCCGCCGCGGAACACCGGGGTGTTGAACAGCTTGGTGTACATGTGGTTGACGCCGTACAGCTGCTGGAGATGGTAGCCGTAGGTCAACGCCTGCACGCCGGTTCCCAGGAACACGAACTTGACGCCGTGGGCGCCGAAGCGGGCATAGGGGCTGTTCGAGCCGAAGGCGTTCTTGCCGACGTCGTTGAGGATGGCCGGCGCCGCAGGGCCGATGCCGCTCAGCGAGATCAGCGGATGGAGCGAGCGCACGGTCTGCGGCCGGGTGCGGACGAACTCGCAGAACGGCCCCGTCTCGGCCGGCGACTCCTCGTGGACATAGGGGGTGCCGTGGCGGGCATAGGAATTCGTCGCCGTCGGCACGATCAGCGTTCCCGTCGGCCCCAGCCGCTCCAGGATCGTCGCCAGCAGGAATTCGCACCATTGTTGCTCGCGGCCGCGGATGCCCTCACGGGTCAGGGGTGCGGCGATCTTGGGCAGCGGCACCCGGCCCATGTCGGTGGACAGGTGGATGGTGTCGCCGGTGCGGACGTCGAGATCGTCGAAGATCTGCATCAGCAGCGAGCGGGCGTCGTCAAAGGTCATCGGCGGACACCTCGATCATTTCCGAATCCTTCCGGCATTGCGCCACCACCTCGGGGCCCGCAGCCACGGTGCCGGCGCCTTCGGGCAGCAAGCCCAAGTCGGCCAGGAAGCGGCGCAGCGGTTCGTTGCGTTCGGTCGGCTGGTAGCGCAGCCGGACCGGGCCGCGGGCGGCCAGCCAGGCCAGGAAGGCATGCTCGACCCGGCGCTGCAGCACCCGGCAGGACATCACCAGCGACTCGACCGTGCCGTCGGCTGCGACCAGGCAGGCCAGGATCTCGCCGTGACTGCCGCTGCGGTCCGCCAGGGTCGCGGTGAACAGGCGGCCGCCGGCGGCCAGCAGCGCGTTCACTTCGTGGTCGGCGAAGCGTCGGCCGTTGAGGTTGAACTGGTTGGTCTTGTTGATGAGCTGCACCGCCCGCACCCGATCGCCGCCACTGCGGTCGGCGATGTGCAGCCGCTGCTCCAGACCCTGCAGGAAGGCGCCGAGATCGGCGCCCCGGGCGCTGCTTGGCGCCATGCCGGCCAGGCGGCGGCGATAGAGCTCGGTGCGCTTCAGGTCCTCGTCGGTGACCGCGGGGCGGGCGAACAGGTCCTGCAGGGCATCCAGCAGCGCGGGCAGGCCGCCGTCCTCGGTCGGGAAGGCAAGGCAGGCGACCTGGGGCAGGGCGGCCTTGACCTCGGCCAGCTCGACCGGGTTGTCGTCGACGAACACCACCGAATCCAGCCCCAGTCCCAGGCGGGCGGCGATGTCGCCGATCTGCGCCGACTTGGCCTCGTAGGAGGCGGCCACGGCGACGAAGTCGTCCATCCCCAGGGTCATGCGGCCGGAGGCCAGCGGGGCGCGGGCGTCGTCCGGGTGGTTGCGCGAGACCGCAGCCAGCAGGACCCCCTCGCGCTTCAGCTTGCGCAGCATGGATTGGTAGATGAAGTGGCGCCAGCCGCTGCCATGGGGCTCGAAGGCGATGCCGTCCAGGCCGTCTTCGCCGATCACGCCCGACCACATGACGTTGTCGAGGTCCGAGACCAGGACCTTGCGGGGGACCGCCGGCGGGTCGGCCAGGGCGGCGACCATGCGTCCGGCCAGCTCGCCCAGCGCCGTCCCGGCCACCGGCCCGCCCGAGGACAGGTAGCCGCCCATGGCGAACATCTCGGGCGGCAGCACCTCGGCGCCGATGCTTCGCGCCAGGGCCGCCAGCCCTTCGGCCAGCGCCCGGGTCGGGCGGGGATCGGGCCACAGCGGGGGCAGGGGCGCCGGAAGATAGAACACCCGGGCGCCGCGGGCGGCGATGCTGGCCGCCGTCGCCCTGGCCTCGTCCATCACGGCGTCGGGCAGGGGCGCGGTGGCGGGCAGGCCGGTCCGCCAGTCGCAGTCGCCGGCAAGGTCCCATGGCAACAGCAGGAAGACCTCGGCCGCCGCGGTGGGGGCGGGGTCCAGCAGGTACTGGCGCAGCGTGCCGAAGGCGATGGTGTCGACGGCCGCGTCCAGGCCGCGCGTCGCCGCCTGGGCGCGCAGATAGAACACCAGCTGGTCGGGGGTGCCCGACATCACCAGGGTGAATGGCAGCGCCGGGCCGCCGGCAAACCCCGACAACGCCCGGCGGGCCATCAGGAAGTTCATGGCAGCGCCCCGCCCGACACGGTGATGGTCGCCCCCGAGACCAGGGTGCTGCGGTTGTCGAGCAGCCACATGACCTGGCGGGCGGCGTCCTCGGGCGTGGCCAGTTCGCCGGAGGGGCTCCGGTCGGCGTGCATCTGGCGCTGGGCGGCGCCCATGGACTTGTTCATTCCGCCGGCAAGGACGTCGAACACCAGGGCGGCGCATCGCTTGTCGGCGGCGCCCAGCTCGAGCGCCAGGATGCGGGCCAAGGTCGGGATCATGGACTTGGCCAGGCCGTAAAGGGGGGTGCGGAAGCCATGGCGGCCCGGTTCCGCAAAGGTCGAGCCGATCAGCACCAGGCAGGCCCCCGGGGCGCCGACCCGGCTCACCAGCTGGGCCAGCTCGATCATCTCGGTCAGCGGCGCGGCGACGTGATGGCCGACCGCGGCGGCGGGGTCGGACAGCTTGGTCAGGCGCATGTTGTCGGGCATGGGCCAGCCGGCATGGACGACGGCCTCGACCCGGCGGCCGGCCAGCGCTGCCTCCAGGCCCTCGGGATCGCTGGCGGACAGCAGACCGTCGCCGCCCGAGCGCGACAGCCCGATGCCGCGGCCGCCCAGCATCCCCAGCAGCGCCGAACCCAGGGCGCCCGTCGCCCCGGTGACCAGCACCGCCGGCCCGTCGCCCGTCGTTGTCGCCCGGGGCGCCACGGGGGCGTCGACCGCGGTCGTCTCGTGCAGGCCGAAGTCGTAGCTGGCCTGGACATATTGGCGGCCGTCGGCCGCGTCGGTGATGGACACCTCGACGGTCCCCGCCTGCTCGCCGCCCGAGACCTGGCGGGCAAAGACGCGAAGGGTCACCGGCGGCAGCACCGGGGCAACGAAGCGCAGCCGGATGCCGTGGAGCAGGCAGGCACGGCCGGGAAGGTGCATGCCGGCCATGCGCGACACCAGCCCGGCGGCAAAGGCGCCGTGCAGCACCGGCCGGCCATAGGGGGTGCCGCGCGCGTATTCGGCATCGGTATGCAGGGGATTCCAGTCGCCGCTGAGGCGGGCGAAGGCGGTCGGCTGGTCGGCCTCGACGACGACGTCGAAACTGGCCTGCGCCAACGGCGCCGCCATCCTACAGACCCTTCTCGGTCAACAGGATGTCGATGGCCTTGAATGAGGTCATGCGCTCGCTCTCGGCGCTGTCGATGGTGACGCCGAACTCGCTCTCGATGGCGGCGACCAGCGAAGTGTGGGCCAAGGAATCCCAGCGGTCCTGGGCGACCTGGCGCCAGTTGTCGAAGCTCAGCCGGCTGAGTTCCTCGGCCTGCCGGCCCTCGTCCAGTTCCATGACGATGGCGAAGATCTCGTTCAGCTTGGCGAGGTTGCCGTCCTTCATCGCCCTTGTGCCCCTGATGTCCGACAAGGTTGAAAGTGGTCCAGAAACTGCGGGAACGCAATCGCCCGGTCAAGGCCGTTCTGCTTGCGCAATCCGGGGCGGCTTGGCAATCTCCTGGCCTTAACTCGGCCGGCAGGATCCCCATGGATATTCCCGATACGTTGCAGTGCCTTGCCACCCGTCTGAACGCCTGCGTCGATGCCCTGCCCGCCGGGTCGGGCCTGAAGACGGTGGTGGCGGTGCAGGCGGCGCTTCGCGTCGGCATCGCGCTCGAGGACGTGGCCCGCGCCCAGGACGAAGACCCGGTGCCGCCGCTGACGGCGGCCCTTTCGGCCGCCATCGCTGCCGCGGAAGCCGCGGTGGGCTCGGCCGCCCATGTGGAGCCGGGGCGCGGCTGGGATCCGGCCGCAGCCGGCCAGGCCTACACCACCGACCTGTTCGAGAACGCCTGGACCACCTATTCGCCTTCGACCTACGACCACTCGGTCGGCCTGGTCGAAGGGCGCCTGCGCGCCAACGGCTTCGACGACGCGTGGTTCGCCGGCAAGACCTGCCTGGACAGCGGCTGCGGTACCGGGCGGCTGTCGCTGGCCATGGCCCGTTTCGGCGCGGCGCGGGTGGTGGCGCTCGACCTCGGCCGGCGTTCGCTCGACTTCTTCGGCGAGGTGCTGCGCCGCCACGGGATCGACACCGTCGAGCCGACCGAGGGCGACGTCACCGATCTCGGCCGCTTCGCGGATGAAAGCTTCGACTTCGTCGCCTCCAACGGCGTGCTGCACCACACCCGCGACCCCCTGGGCGGACTGGTCGAGCATTTCCGCGTCACCCGGCGGGGCGGCGTGCTGTGGCTGTACCTGTACGGGGCCGGCGGGCTGTACTGGGGCCTCTACGATGCCCTGCGCCCGCTGGTCGCCGGCGTGCCGCCGCAGGCCTTCGCCGCCACGCTGCGCGGCTTCGGCGTGCGCGAGGGGCTGGTCTATACCCTGCTCGACAATTTCCAGGCGCCGCGCACCTACCACACCGTCGACCAGGTCCGCGAGCTTCTCGAACCCCACGGCCGCCTGCGCATCGTCACCCACAAGGGCAACTCGCCGGTGGACGACACCGCGGCGGTGCTGGCCAGCCGCCACGGCCGCGCCATCTTCGGCCCCGGCGGCGAGGTGCGGATCAGCGTCTTCAAGGACAGCTAAAGCGCCCGGCCGACCGGATAGTTCAGGCCGGCGTGGTTGTAGTAGGTCTGGGCCACCGGCGTCACCGGCTTGCGGCAGACAAAGGCGGCACGGACCTTGGCCAGGTGCGGATAGCTGCGCCGGAAGCACTCCGACAGCCGGATGTCGTCGAAGCCGACCATCGACAGCCACGACCAGATGGCCTTGCGGCTGGGCAGATGGGTGACGTTCTCGGCAACCCGGTACATGCCGCTCTGGGGGTTGGATTCCGGCGGGTACCAGATCTCGACGACGTTGTCGTCGGCGTTGTGGCGGCTGCGCCGGGCCGTCGACGATTCGATCACCAGGAATCCGTTCGGCTTGAGCCGGTCGAACAGCATGCGGATCATGCGCAGCTGCTCGGGATTGTGATAGAGCACGCCCGTGCACCAGATCAGGTCGAAGCTTTCGTCGGCCTGGAAGCAGGCATCGTACATCATGTTGCCGATGCGCAGGTCGATGCGGCTGGC
>JBLNBU010000210.1:0-7052 GCA_050260215.1 Actinomycetota bacterium | reverse complement strand
AAGCGGTCGTTGTAGACGAAGGTGTCGCGACCGCCGCCGCCGGTCAGGATGTCGGCGCCGAAGCCGCCGGCGATGACATTGTTGCCCGCATCGCCGACGATGACGTCGGCATGCGGGCTGCCGGTGACGTTGGCGATGCCCACCAGGGTGTCGCGCCCGCCCTGGCCGTCGATGGCCATGTGGGCCGCCAGGTTGACCTGGACGGGACCTTGGGCGGCATAGCTGACGGTATCGTTGCCGCTTTGGCCGATCATGACGTCGTTGCCGGTGCCGCCGGCGAACTGGGTCGGACCGGTGCCGCCGATCATGACGTCGTTGCCGGCCCCGCCTTCCAGCACCGCCGGTCCTCTGCCGCCCATGATGGTGTCGCCTTGCGCCGAGCCGATCACGTGGTCGACCGTTCCGGACAACTGGGTCGGCCCGCTGGGCCCCACCGCGGTCTGCTGCTCAAGGTCGACCACCACGCCCACGGGCGAGCCCGAGAAGTCGGCGGTAGTGTTGGCGGCCGCGGCCAGCTCGACCGGGTGCTGGCCGGCGATCCACTGGCTGATCAGGCTCTGCAGGTTGGCCATCGCGCCCTCCGCTCTGTTGGCTGAAACAGAACAGCCCGCGGTTGCCAAGGTTCCGCGGCGCTACAGCCCCACCGCCGCCAGCGCGTCCCGTTGGCGCCGGCCCATGGCCGCGGCGTCGAACTGGCTGGCCAGCTCGTGGAACAGCCGGTGCCAGTTGATCTCGGCCTTCAGGTGCAGGAACACCGAGCCCAGGCCGACCGCGGCGCGGTCCATCAGGACGAATTCGCGCGGCGGCTTGACGCCGCCGATGCGGCGCAATTCGGCGTGGACCTTCTCGGCCACCTCGCGGCCATAGACGCCGGTGTTGCCCTCCTGGATGGCGCGGGGGCGGTTTTCCAGCAGCGGCGCATAGACGAAGGCCGCCCAGATGTTGAGTACGTCGACCGCCTCCTCGGACAGCCCGGCAAAGCCCCAGGTGCGATAGGCGTGCACCGCCAGGTCGCGGTCGTCGCGTTCGAGCGCGTGGTAAAGGTCGATGACGCCCTGCACGAACTTGGGCTCGAACACCCGGATGCTGCCGAAGTCCAGCAGGTTGACGGTGTGGTCGGGGCGGACCGAATAGTTGCCCAGATGCGGGTCGCCGTGGATCACCCCGTATTCGTAGAAGGGCACGTACCAGGCGCGGAACATGTTGTAGGCGATGGCGTTGCGCACCTCCTGGGGAGAGCCGGCCCGTTCCAGGATGCGCACGCCGTCCAGCCAGGTCATGGTCAGGAGCCGCCGGGTGGTCAGCTCGGGCACCACCTCGGGGACGTGGACGCCGGGCTCGTCGGCCAGCATGCGGCCATAGAGGCGCATGTGGCGGGACTCGCGCTCGTAGTCCAGCTCCTCGCGCAGTCGTTCGGCGATCTCGGCGTGGATGTTGCCGGTGTCGATGGCGCGGTCGTAGGCGGCGTAGATGTTGAAGATGACCTTGAGCTGGCGCAGGTCGGCCTCGACCGCCGAGGCCATGTCGGGGTACTGCAGTTTGCAAGCCAGCCGGCGCCCGTCCAGGCCGGTGGCCTTGTGCACCTGCCCCAGCGAGGCCGCCGCCGCCGCCTCGTGGTCGAAGCGGCGGAAGCGGTCGTGCCAGTCGGGCCCCAGCTCGGCGGCCATGCGCCGCCTGACGAACGGCCAGCCCATCTGCGGTGCGTTGGACTGCAGCTGCGCCAGTTCCAGGGTGTATTCGGGCGGCAGCGCGTCGGGGATGGTCGACAGGATCTGCGCCACCTTCATCAGCGGCCCTTTCAGGCCGCCCAGCGCCCGGGTCAGCTCGGCGGCGTGGCGGGAACGGTCCAGGCGCACGCCCAGCACCCGCTCGGCCCCCAGCTTGGCCGCCAGGCCGCCCACCGCACGGCCCACCTGGGCATAGCGCCTGACCCGTCCTGAAATCGAGTCCCGTTCCTCGGCCATCCGGCTCCTTTCGCCTACATCCCTTCCAGCTCGTCGATGAAGCCGACCACCACGTCCAGGCCCTGGCGCCAGAAGTCGGGGTCGCCGGCGTCCAGGCCGAAGGGCGCCAGCAGTTCGCGGTGCCTGAGCGTGCCGCCGGCCGACAGCATTTCCAGATACTTGCGCGGGAAGTCGGGCACCTTGCCCTGGCGATAGACCGAATACAGCGAATTGACCAGGCAGTCGCCGAAGGCGTAGGCGTAGACGTAGAAGGGCGAATGGATGAAGTGGGGGATGTAGGTCCAGAAGTGGCGATAGTTGTCGTCGAACCGCAGCGCCGGTCCCAGGCTCGAGGTCTGTACCTGCATCCAGAATTCGCCGATGGTCTCGGGTGCCAGCTCGCCCTTGCGCCGTTCCTCGTGGACCATGCGCTCGAATTCGTAGAAGGCGATCTGGCGGACCACCGTGTTCAGCATGTCCTCGACCTTGGACGCCAGCATCACCTTGCGGCGCTTTTGCGTGGTCTCGGCATCCAGCATGGCGCGGAAGGTCAGCATCTCGCCGAACACCGAGGCGGTCTCGGCCAGCGTCAGCGGCGTGTCGGCCATCAGCGGCCCCTGGCGGCCGGCCAGCAGTTGGTGGACGCCGTGGCCCAGCTCGTGGGCCAGCGTCATCACGTCGCGGCTCTTGCCCAGGAAGTTGACCAATAGGTACGGGTGGACGCAGGGCACGGTGGGGTGGGCGAAGGCGCCCGGCGACTTGCCGGGGCGCACGGGGGCGTCGATCCAGGCGTTGTCGAAGAACTTGCGGCCCAGGGTGGCCAGGTCGGGCGAAAAGGCACCGTAGGCGCCCAGCACCAGGTCGCGGGCTTCGTCCCAGCGGTACTGGTGGTCGTCATCTTCGGGCAAGGGCGCGTTGCGGTCCCAGTAGTCCAGCTGCTTGACCCCGAACCAGCGGGCCTTGAGCGCATAGTAGCGGTGCGACAGCTGGTCGTAGCAGCCCTTGACCGCGGCCACCAGGGCGTCGACCACCTCGTCCTCGACCTGGTTCGACAGGTTGCGCGACGACTGCGGGCGCGGATAGTTGCGCCACTTGTCCTCGATCTCCTTGTCCTTGGCCAGCGTGTTGGTGACCAGGGCGAACAGGCCGACGTTGTCGCCCAGCACCTTGCCCAGCGACAGGGCGGCGGCCTTGCGGCGCTTCGGGTCCTTGTCGCTCATCAGGTGCAGCACCTCGGCCGAGGTCAGCTCCTTGCCGTCGACGGGAAAGCGCAGCCGCGCCATGGTCTCGTCGAACAGGCGGTTCCAGGCGGCGCGGCCGGCCACGTGTTTTTCGTGCAGCAGTCGCTCCAACTCGTCGGACAGCTGGTGGGGGCGGAAGACGCGGACGTCGCGCAGCCACGAGGCATAGTGCCGGGCCTTGGGCGAGACCATCATCTCCTTCAGCTCAGCCTCTTCCAGGCGGTTGATTTCCAGGGTGAAGAACAGGGTGTGGGTCGAGATCGCGGTGACCCGCTCCTGGATGCCCTGGTAGAAGCGGCCGCGCTCGGGATCGGTTACGTCGCCCGAGTAGTGGAGCTGCGCATAGGACAGGGCGCGGTACAGCACCTCGCTGATCGCCTCGTACTCCGCGATGGCGGTGCCGAAGGCGTTCCCCGACAGGGTGGCCAGCTGGCCGGCATGGGCGGCGTGGAAGGCCTTGGCGCGGGTCTCGACGGCGTCCAGGTCGCGGGCCAACTCGGGCGAGTCGGTACCGGGATAAAGGTCGGAAAGATCCCACTCCGGCAGGGTGCCCAGGTCGTTGGCGGCCTTGGCGGCCGAAGCTTGATCGGTCATTCACTGACTCCTTGCCCGAGAAGGGGATATGGTTATGGTCCCTGGACGGGCCAACCCCGCCGCGGCCTATAAGAGTTCGCCGCATGGCCCTTGGCAAGGGAAACGCCGATGACGATCCACCAGTCGATGGAGCAAGGACAGACCGCCAGCCTGACCGCCCTGTTCTTCGCCCAGGCCGCGCGGCTGGGCGAGCGTCCGTTCGTCTGGGCCAGGCTGGCCGGACGGTGGCAGCCGACCAGTTGGGCTGAGGCCGCGGCCCGGGTCACGCGCTTGGCCGGCGGGCTGAAGGCCTTGGGGGTCGAGCCCGGCGACCGGGTCGCTTTGGTGTCCGAGAACCGGCCGGAATGGGCGTTGGCGGATCTGGCCATCATGGCGGCCGGGGCGATCACCGTGCCGGCCTATACCACCAACACCGTGGCCGACCACCTGCACATCCTGGGCAATTCGGGGGCCAAGGTGGCGCTGTGCTCGACCCGGGTGCTGGCCGAGCGGGTCATGGCGGCGGCCTGGCAGGCCGACCGGCCGCCGGTGGTGGTGGCCATCGAGCCGCCCAGGCTGGCCCAGTCGTCGGGGGTGCGCCTGCTGGGCTGGGACGAGGTCGAGGCGATGGGGGCGGGGAGCGACACCCAGGTCGCCGCCCAGGTCGCCGCCACCGGGCGCGGCGACACCGCCTGCCTGATCTACACCTCGGGCACCGGCGGCGTGCCCAAGGGGGTGATGCTGTCGCACGGCGCCATCCTGTCCAACTGTGCCGGCGCGCGTGCGGTGCTGGCCGGCATGGGGCTGGGCGACGAGGTGTTCCTGTCTTTCCTGCCGCTGTCGCATTCCTACGAACACACCGCCGGGCTGCATTTCCCCATCCTGATCGGTGCCCAGATCTACTATGCCGAGGGCGTCGACAAGCTGGCCGCCAACCTGGCCGAGGTGCGCCCGACCATCGTCACCGCTGTGCCGCGCCTCTACGAGACCATGCGGGCGCGGATCCTGAAGTCGGTGCAGTCTGCCCCGGCCTGGCGCAAGCGGCTGTTCGAGGCGGCGCGCGACTTCGGCATCGCCCGCTACGAGGGCCGCTTGGCCTGGTGGCAGCGGCCGGCCGACCTGGTCCTCGAGTTCTTGGTGCGTCGCAAGATCCGCGCCGGCTTCGGCGGCCGGCTCAAGGCCTTCGTCTCGGGCGGCGCGCCGCTGGCCTTCGAGCTGGGGCTGTTCTTCACCGCCCTTGGCGTGCGCATCCTGCAGGGCTATGGCCAGACCGAGTCGGCCCCGGTGGTCAGCTGCAATCCGCCCGGCCGGGTCAAGCTGGACACCGTCGGCCCGCCCATGGAAGGCGTGCGGGTGCGCATCGCCGACGACGGCGAGATCCTGGTGCAGGGCGAACTGGTCATGCAGGGCTATTGGCGCGACCCCGACGCCACCGCCTTGGCGCTCAAGGACGGCTGGCTGCACACCGGCGACATCGGCGAGATGGACGCCGACGGCTATATCCGCATCACCGATCGCAAGAAGGACATCATCGTCAATTCGGGCGGCGACAACGTCTCGCCCCAGCGGGTCGAGGGCTTCCTGACGCTGCAGCCCGAGATCCTGCAGGCCATGGTCCACGGCGACCGTCGGCCGCACCTGGTCGGCCTGCTGGTCCCCGACCCCGACTGGGCGCAGGCCTGGGCCCGCACCCATGGCCGCGAGTTGGGCGCGCTGGGCGACGACGCCGACTTCCACAAGGCGCTGGCGGCGGCGGTGGATCGGGTCAACCGCGACCTGTCGACCATCGAGAAGGTCCGCCGCTTCACCGTGGCGGCCGAGCCGTTCTCGGTGGCCAACGGCATGCTGACCCCGACGCTGAAGATCCGCCGCCACCGCATCCGCGAGGTGTACGGGGAGATGTTGGAAGGGTTGTATTCGCTATAGCTGCACCGACCCTCTCCCGCGAGGAAGAGGGGGGCAAAGGTCAGCTCCCCATGCCGCAGATGTGCTTGAGGGTGCGCAGGCGCCGGAAGGCCCAGCGCAGGCGGCCGCGAGTCGACTTGTCGTAGCGGCGGGGGTCGATGCGGGCCGAGGGCGGGATGCCCATGGCCAGGTCGGCCAGCTGCTGCTCCAGCATGGCGCGCAGCATGACCTCGCGGATCTCGACGAAGTCGCGGTAGTCGTCGTTGTGCAGGGTGCCGGCGTCGTGCAGGGCGGCGAAGCGCTCGTCGGTGCCGGTGGCGGTGACGTGGGCGCGGATGGCGCGGAAGCGGGCAGCCGAGATCAGCGGCAGCAGGCCGAACTTCTTGGCGTTCAGCCGGCCCTGCTTGGTGTGGAAGTTGCCGAACAGGCCGATGCAGCCTTCCATGGTGGCGACGTGCTGGGCCAGGTAGCTGAGGAAGAAGGCCGACTGCGCCGCCTTGTCGATGGCGTAGTTGCGCAGCTCCTCGGCCAGGTCCCGGTCGCCCCACACCGGCTGCAGGTCGTAGAAGATGTCGCAGTACATCACGGTCTGGTTCTCGACCGAGAAGACCCAGTTGTGGATCTCGTCCTTCCACTGCTCCAGGCTCTTGCGCCACTTGGGCTCGCGCGCCATGACGCCGCCGTCGCAATAGGGGATGCCGGCTTCGTTCAAGGTCTCGTTGATGCGCCGGCCCAGTTCGGCGAACCAGACGTCGTCGGCGTCGGTGCCGGTGTGGACGATGGCGTTGTCCTGGTCGAACACCAGCAGGCTTTCGCCGCGGCCGCCCGAGCCCAGGATCAGCACCGCAAAGCGGGCAGGGGCGGCGCCCCAGCCATCGGCGGCCATGGATTGCTCGGCCAGCTCGGCGGCGCGCGCGGTCAGGTCGCGCAGCACCATGGAGATCACCGAGGCGACGTTGCGGGCCTGGACGCCCTCGGACAGCAGCGCCTTGGCCAGCCGCGGCAGGCCGACCAGGATGGCGGCCATCTCCTCGGCCGAATGGACGTCGTGCGAGGCGTCGCCCAGCACAAGCGCCTCGGTGGCGCGCACCTTCAGCAGGGCGCGTCCCGTCACCATGCCGATGGGCCGGCCGACCGGGTCGCCCACTACCAGGTGGCGATAGCCCATGCGGGTCATCCGCGCCAGGGCGACATAGACGAAGGCATCGGCCGGCACCATGGCCACCGGCTTGGACATGGTGGCGCCCAGGCTGCGGTTCAGGCCGGCGGGGCCGTCGGTGGACAGGATGCGCAGCAGGTCGCGCTCGGTGAGGATGCCCAGCGCGCGGCCCTGCTCGTCGACGCAGACCAGCGAGGAGACGCGGGCCTCGTACATGCGGTGCACGGCCTC
>JBLNBU010000209.1:0-4834 GCA_050260215.1 Actinomycetota bacterium | reverse complement strand
CCAGCAGCAGCGGGCGCAGATCGTGCTCGTGGGCGTGCCCGGCCAGGCGCGAGACCGAGGCCCCGGCGGGCGGCGACAGGGGCTTGGGCGCCGCCAGCCTGGAACTTAAATTGAAGGCGGTACGCCCGCCGGCCTCGCCATAGAAGCCGGGGGGATGGCGCGGGCCCGGCCGCGCCTGGTCCAGTCCCTCGGTGATGGCGGCGGCGGCCCCGGCAGGGGCGGCCAGGCTGCCGTACCCGTCCAGCAGTTCGGCCGGGGGCAGCGGCCCGCCGCCCTTGCCCGGCATGCCCTCGGCCAGGGCGACCAGCCGGCGCAGCATGTCGACGAACAGGCCGGACAACGCCAGCGAGCTCCATTCGGTGTTGGCGGTGGTGTGGACCAGAACCACCCAGCCCTTGCCGCGATGCTCGGCGGTGACCAGCGGGGTGCCGTCGGCCAGCCTGGCCCAGGTGCGCCCGGCCAGCTCCATGCCCGGCTCGGCCAGCACCTGGGCGGTCACCTTGACGTCGGCGGGCACGGTCAGGCCGGCGAACGGCCCGGTATCGGGAAACGGCGCCAGGTCCTGGGGCGTGGTCCACGACATGGCGCCCCCCAGCGACCGGCCGCCGCCGCGCAAGGTCACCGGCAGGAAGCGGTCGGGATCGCCGCCCTCGGCGGCCGAGTGGGCCAGCAGCGGCCCGGCGAAACGCACCAGCACGCCGCCGCCTTCGACCCAGGCGGCCAGCCGGTCGGCGGTCGAGCCCAGCACCGCCGGCACGTCGGCCAGCACGATCACCGCCTGCTCGCCGGCCAGCAGCTCGGACAGGTCGGCCTTGCGCAGCTCGGCGAATGGCGCCAGGGCGCGCTCGACGTAGTAGAGGCGGTCGAGCAGCGGCGCGCCGGCCTGCTCGCCGGCGGCCTCGGCCAGCCCCACCGGGCGGCGGCGCCAGCGCTCGTCCAGCAGGGCGACGGCGGCGGCACTGCGCTCGCCCTCGATGTCCAGGCGCACCAGCCGGTTGCGCAATTGGGTGGGCAGGCGCAGGTCGATCTTGGCCGCGGTCTCGCCGGGCGCCATTGTGGCCTCGTCGCGGCCCAGCACCCGGCCGGCGCCGTCGAGCGCGCGCACCGCCACCCGTTCCGGGGCATCGGCAGGCGCCCGGCGCACGGTCACCGCCAGGTGGTCGCCGGCGCTCTCCTCCGAGGGCGGCAGCAGCTGGCGGCCGGAGGTGCCGGTGACCAGCTCGAGCCCGCCGCCCAGGCTTTGCAGCGCCCGGCCCAAAGCCTCGCTGCCCGGCCCGTCCAGGCCGTCGGACAGCCACAGCGCGGCGGTGACGCGGTCGCGGGGCAGCTTGCGGACCGCCTCGGCCGCCGCGACGCGGTCGACCGGCCATGGCTTGGGATCGAGCGCCTGGACCACGGCACGTGCGTCGGCGGCCGCCATGGGCTGGCTGGCCGCCACCGGGCCGGCGTCGGCGGGCGGCGCGGTGGGCAGCAGCACCACGGTGCGCCCGGCGCGCTCGGCCGCCGCCAGCTGGCCGTCCAGCCAGGCCCGCCGCTCCGGCCAATCCCGCGCCGAGGCCCAGCCGTCGTCGATGGCCACCACCAGCGGCCCGTTGCCGGCCACCGGCCGGGCCGGATCGACCAGCGGATGCGCCGCCGCCAGGATCAGTGCCGCCGCCAGCGCCAGGCGCAGCGCCAGGACCCAGGGCGGCGTGCGTGCCGCCGAATCCTCGTGGGTGTCCAGGCCGAACAGCAGGCGGATGGCGGGAAAGCGCACCAGCCGCGGCGCCGGCGGCGTCACCTTGAGCAGCCACCACAGCACCGGCAAGATCGCCAGCGCCGCCAGGGCCAGGGGAGCGGCGAACACGAAAGTCATCCCCGCCCCCCGGACAGGACGCCGTGCAGCGCCAGCAGGGCGGTATGGGGCGGCTGGTCGGTGTGGTGGGCGGCGAAGGTCCACCCGGCGGCGCGGGCGATGGCGGCCAGCCCGTCGCGGTGGGCGGCCAGGCGGGCCACGTAGGCGCCGCGCAGGTCCTCGGCCCGGCGCACCAGGGCGTCGCCCTCGCTTTCCAGGCCGGTGAAGCGGATGCGGCCCTCGAAGGGCAGCGTCTCCTCGGCGGGGTCGAGCACCTGGAGCAGGTGGCCGCGCGCGCCGGCGGCGGCCAGGCGGCGCACCGCCGCGTCGATGGCGTCCAAGGGCGCCAGGAAGTCGCCGGCCATGACCACGCTGGCATGGCGGGGCAATTCGGCGCCGGGGCCGGGCAACCCCGACGCGCCGGCCTGGGCCAGCAGGGCGGCGGCCAGGCGGGGCAATGCGGCATTGCCCGCGGTGGGCGGCATCAACCCGTCCAGCAGGGCGAGGCGCTCGCCGGCCCGCAGCAGCAGGGCGCCGAGCGCGGTCACCAGCAGTTCCGCCCGCTCGCGCTTGGTCGGCAGCTCGGGGGCCGAGCGCCACGCCATCGACCCCGACGCGTCGCGCCACAGCCACACGGTCTGCGCCGCCGCCCACTCGGTCTCGCGCACGAACATCCGTTCCGAGCGGGCCGACTGGCGCCAGTCGATGCCGGTGGCGGGATCGCCGGACTGATAGGCCCTGAACTGCCAGAAGGTTTCGCCCGGACCGGTGCGGCGGCGCCCGTGCACGCCCTGGGCCAGGGTGGCGGCGATGCGTTCGGCCGCCACCAGCAGCGGCGGCAGGCGCGCGGCCAGGTCCTGGGCCTGATGCTCGAGCGCACCGGGCAGGGGCGGCACGGTCAGGCCACCGTCGCGATCAGCCGGCCGATCAACTGGTCGACGGTGACGCCGTCGGCGCGCGCCGAGAAGGTCAGCGCCATGCGGTGGCGCAACACCGGCGGAGCCAGGGCGACCACGTCGTCGATGGACGGCGCCAGTCGGCCTTCCAGCAGGGCGCGGGCGCGGACCGCCAGCATCAGCGCCTGGGCGGCGCGCGGCCCCGGCCCCCAGGCGACGTGGCGGCGGACCTCGTCGATGGGCGAGCCGTCGCGGCGGCCGGCGCGGACCAGGGACAAGATGGCATCCACCACCGATTCGCCCACCGGCACGCGCCGGACCAGGCTTTGCGCCGCCAGCAGGTCGTCGCCGGTCATCACCGGCTCGGGCTCGGCCTCGTCGACGCCGGTGGTGGCGATCAGCATGCGCCGCTCGGCCTCCAGGTCGGGATAGTCGACGTCGATCTGCATCAGGAAGCGGTCCAGCTGGGCCTCGGGCAACGGATAGGTCCCCTCCTGCTCCAGCGGATTCTGGGTGGCCAGCACGTGGAAGGGGCTGGGCAGGTCGTGGTAGTGGCCGGCGATCGACACCTTGTGCTCCTGCATGGCCTGCAGCAGCGCCGACTGGGTGCGCGGGCTGGCGCGGTTGATCTCGTCGGCCATCAACAGCTGGCAGAACACCGGCCCCTGGATGAAGCGGAAGCCGCGTACCCCGCTTGCGCTTTCCTCGAGCACCTCGGAGCCCAGAATGTCGGCCGGCATCAAGTCGGGGGTGAACTGGACCCGCTTGTCGCGCAACCCCAGCACGATGCCCATGGTCTGCACCAGACGGGTCTTGGCCAGGCCGGGCACCCCGATCAACAGGGCGTGACCACCCGCCAGCAGCGTGATAAGACTTTCGTCGATGACGCGCTGCTGGCCGAATATCACACGGCCTATGGCAGCCCGCGCTTCGGCCATACGGGCGTTGAGGAGTTCGGCCTCGCGGACTACGTCATGGTCAGGGGAGCCCATGTCCACCCGACCTGTGGCTTCGCGATTCGATAAGGTCTTCACTTTAGGCACCTCCAACGGTGCGTTGAGCTGGGATCATGGAAACCATCGAAATCGGCGGCAAAGCCGCGGCGGAGGATCGTTTGGCCGACACACTGTCCCTGAGCGACCGGCAGCTTGCCGACGGGGCCGACGGCTGCGGCGACGTCGGGATCCGCATCGACCGCGGCGGCCGCTGGTTGTACCATGGCTCGCCGATCCCCCGCAAAGAGATGGTCTGCCTGTTCGCCTCGATGCTGAATCGGGCGCCGGACGGTTCGTACTGGCTGGTGACGGCCGACGAGATGGGCCGCATCGAGGTCGAGGACGTTCCCTTCCTGGCGGTCGAGATGTTCACCTCCGGGGCCGGGCGCGAGCTGATGGTCAGCTTCCGCACCAACGTGGACGAGATCGTGACCGTCGATGCCGACCACCCGCTGAGGGTGACCGTCGACGGTGAAACCGGCGACCCCCTGCCCTATGTGCTGGTGCGCGACGGATTGGAGGCGCGGCTGACCAGGGCAGTGTACTATGAACTGGTAGCCCAGGGCTGGGAAGAAAAGGTGGGAGGAGAAGAGCTCTACGGCCTATGGAGCAGCGGAACGTTCTTTCCCCTGGGGAGGCTGGACCCCTCTCCCTGACGCCCGAGACGATCGCCCGGCGCCTGGCGGACGGATTGAACCCGCTTGGCCGTTCGGATGCGGCCCTCGAGGCGGCCCTGGCCGGTGCGCCCGCCCCTGGCGCCGCCGTCGGCCTGGACCGCGACCCCACGCCTGCGGCCGTCCTGGTGCCACTGGTCGAGCACGGCTCGGGCATGACCGTGCTGCTGACCCAACGCACCGCCCACCTGGCCAACCATCCGGGCCAGATCAGTTTCCCCGGCGGCCGGCTGGAGGACTGCGATTGCGGCGACCTGGTGGTGTGCGCCCTGCGCGAGACCGAAGAAGAGATCGGCCTGACCCGCGGCCGGGTCGAGGTGCTGGGGCGGCTGGACGACTACATCACCGGCACCGGCTTCGTCGTCACCCCCGTGGTCGGGCTGGTGCGCCCGCCCTTCGACACCTATCCCGACCCGTTCGAAGTAGCCGAGATCT
>JBLNBU010000208.1:0-8828 GCA_050260215.1 Actinomycetota bacterium | reverse complement strand
GCCCGCGCCCGGGCCGAGCTGGGGCGGCGCAGCCACCTGGCCGGCAAGGGGCTGGTGGCGCCGGCCGGGCTGCAGGCGGCCGAGGCCGAGGCCCGTGCCGCCGAGGCGGGCTCCGACGCGGTGCGCGCCGAGTTGGCCCGGCTGGCGTCGGAACGCCGCGCCGCCGGCGACGGCACCTATGTGGCCGGCGGCGTCAACAACGTGCCCTATTCCCGCCAGCGCCTGGACGAGGTCCGCCTGAAGCTGGCCGAGCGCCGCCGCGACCTGGCCGCTACCGACGCCCGCGTCGTCGAGTTGGCCGCCCAGTCGGCCGCCGCCCAGGCCGAACTGGCCCGCCTGACCGACGCCGAGGTCGATGCGCCCACCGCCGGGGTGGTGTGGCAGCGCTTCGTCGGCGCCGGCGACGGGGTGCGGGCCGGCGACCCCCTGTTGGGCCTGGTCGACTGCCGCGGGCTGACCCTGACCGCGGTTTTGCCCAAGCGCTTCTTCCCCGAAATCAAGGCCGGTGACCGCGCCCAGGCCCGCCTGCTGGGTGAGCCCGGCGAGATCCCGGCGGTGGTGCAGTCGGTGCGTGCCGCCGGGGCCGGCCAGGCCAGCGCCTCGGCGGCGGTGGTGCCCGCCGCGGTCGAGCGCCGCGACGTGGTGGTCACCCTGGTGCCGCTGGGCCGCGCCCTGGCCGGACGCTCCGACAACCTGTGCCGGGTGGGCCAGCGGGCCAGCGTCACCTTCGACATGCCGGCGCTGAAGCCCCTGTTCGACGCGGTGGCCGACGGGGCGGCCGACATGGCGCGCGGCCTGGTCGGCGCCGCGGCGGCGGCAGAGGAGGATCCCCCTGGCTGAGTGGGGGGCGTCGCTGCTGCTGTTGGGGCTGGCGCTGCTGGCGTTGCCGGGCCTGTCGCCGGCCAACCGGCTGGCACGGGCGGCGGTGATGGGCGTGGCCGCCGCGGCGCTGGTGCGCTACCTGGCCTGGCGGCTGGCCAGTACGCTGCCGCCGCTCTCCCTTGCCCCCGCGGCCGTGTGGATGTGGGCGCTGGCGGTGTTCGAGGCCATGGCGCTGGGCAACGCCATCCTCACCGCCCTGTTCCTGACCCGGCGCGGCGACCGCCGGTCCGAGGCCGACCACCATGAAGCGCGGCTGCGGACGCAAGCGGTGCTGCCGGCGGTCGACGTGGTGATCCCCACCTATTCCGAGCCGCTCGAGGTGATCGAGCGCACCGTTGTCGGCGCCCTGGCGCTGGACTGGCCGGAGGTGCGCGTGTGGGTTCTCGACGACGGCGAGCGGGCGTGGCTCCGCGACTGGTGCGCTGCCCGCGGGGTGCGCTGGACGGCGCGCAACCAGCGTGGCGGCGGCAAGGCCGGCAACCTCAACGCCTGGCTGGCGGCCAGCCGGGACCAGGCGGCGCCCTACATGATGGTGCTGGACGCCGACTTCGTGCCCCAGTGTCGCTTCCTGTGGCGGGTGATGGGCTTCTTCGCCGACGAGGCGGTGGCCCTGGTGCAGACCCCGCAAAGCTTCTTCAATCCCGATCCCATCCAGATGAACCTGCTGTGCGGGCAGGCCCTGGCCGACGAGCAGCGCTTCTTCTACCACGACTTCCAGCCGTCGCTGGATGCCTGGGGGGCGGCGTTCTGCTGCGGCACCTCGTTCGTGGTGCGCCGTGACCGGCTGGACGCGGTGGGCGGCATTCCCACCGACACCGTCACCGAGGACATGATGACCACCTACGCGCTGGCGCGCGCCGGCGGCCGCACCGTCTACCTGGACGAGCCCCTGTCGGCTGGCCTGGCACCCGAGACGCTGTCGGACTTCATCGGCCAGCGGGCGCGCTGGTGCCTGGGTACCGTGCAGGCGCTGCGCTCGCCGCTGTCGCCGCTGAAGCCTGGCATCGGCTGGGCGGCGCGACTGTGCTTCGTCAACGCCCAGCTCTACTGGCTGGCGTCGTTTCCGCTGATGCTGATGGCGGTGCTGGCGCCGGCGGTCTACTGGTGGACCGGGGTGCCGGCCTTCCTGGCCACGCCCGGCGACTTCGTCGCCCATTTCGGCCCGCGCTTCGTCGCCGAGGCCGCCGCCATGCTGTGGATATCGAAAGGCGCGGTGGTGCCGCTCCTGGGCGGGCTGGCGCCATTGGTCACCGCGCCCGCGGTGGTCGCCGCCGCGGTCAAGGCGTTGGCGCGGCCGCGGGGGCACGCCTTCAAGGTGACCAGGAAGGGCGGCGGCACTCGCGGGGTAGTGGTGCACGGCCGGCTGATGGTGTGGATCGGCGCCGTGCTGGCGGCGGTGGCCGCCGGGATGGCGCTGTCGCCCGCGGTGGCCGAGCCGTCGGGGCTGGACCAGGCGTGGAGCGTCTATGCCGGGCTGATGCTGTTCCTGGGCCTTCTGGTCTGCGTCGAGGTGCCGCGCCGGCGCGGCCACGAACGCCTGACATTCGCCGAGCCGGCGGTCTTGGAATGGCCGGGCGGCCGGGCCGATGCGGTGCTCGACGAGATGTCGCTGACCGGGGCGGGGCTGGCCGTGGCCCACGGTCCGGCAGCCGGGGCTTGTACGTTGGTGGTCGCCGGAGTGGGGGCGCGGGCCGCCACGGTGGTGCGCCGCGCGGGCGGCCGGCTGTCGGTGCGTTTCGACGACCCCGGCGAACGGCGCGACCTGCTGCTGTGCAAGCTGTACACCACGCCGGCGGTGCTGCCGGGGGCGGGCCTGGACCCGCCGGCGGCGATCCGCGCGGCATTCAGGCGCGCGGTGCTGTCGGCGGATTGAACCTGCCTACTTCGCCACCTGGACGTGGCTGACCACCCACTTGACCTGGGGGTGTTCCATGGCGATGGCCTTGACGCGGAGGATCTCGTCGGCGGTGGGGGCGACGCCCAGCATGTAGGCGACGCCGTTTACCACGCGGACCGAATAGAAGCCCTTGATCGCGTCGTCGCTGAGGATGCGGCCGCGCAGGTCATTCTCGACCTGGGCGACGGGGGAGAAGGCGGCGAAGGTCTTGTCCTCGGCGAGGATCAGTTCGTCGATCACCTCGGTGACGCCCTCGACGCCCTTGGCCAAGCCGCTCGCGCGGCGGCGCTGCTCGGGCTTGGAGACGGCGCCGACCAGCAGGGTGCGGCCGTTCCACACCTCGGCGGTGACGGCGCGGAAGCTGTTGCGGTCGGCCTCGGCCAGGGTGCGCATGACGACGCGGGCGACGCCGTCGTCGCGGTTCATCTCGTTGCGCGAGCGCGACACCGCCACCGCGGGTTCCGCCGCCTGCGGGGGCTTGGTCCCCTCGGTGGCGCAGCCGGCGACCAGCGCGGACAGCGCCAGGCTAGCCGCGAGCGTCGTTGCGAGCTTGCTCGTCATTGTTGGCGTCCTCTCCTGCATCCAGTTCGGCCTCGGTGGCCGCGTCCAGCGACTTGCCGTGGCGATAGCGACGGTACAACCACACACCCAGCACGCCCGAGCCGACGAACAGCACCACGCTGAGCCCGATGCGCAGCGTCGGGTCGACGGTGATGCCGCTGCCCAGCAGGGTGAAGATCACCGTCTGCGGCATGTAGCCGATGGCCGAGCCGGCCACGAACGCCAGCGCAGGCGCCCCCGAGACGCCGGCCGCCATGTTGGTGACCAGGTTGCTGCCCACCGGCAGCAGGCGGATCAGCACCGACATGCCCAGGGTGTTGCCGGACAGGAAGGCATCGATCTTCTGCACCCGGTCGGGGAAGCGGGCGGCCAGCAGGTCGCGGCCCATGAAGCGGGCGTACCAGAACGAGCCGACGCAGCCGATCAGCGAGGCCAGCATGGACCAGGCGATGCCCTCGACGAAGCCGAAGGCGTAGCCGGCCAGGAAGCAGACCAGCTGACGCGGCATGCCGACACCGACGAAAGCGGCGCCGGCCAGCACGAACAAGGCCTCGCCGGCCAGCCCCTTGCCGCGCACCTGGGAATCGATCCAGTGGGAGTCGAGCGCGTCCTTGAACCCCATCATTTCCAGCAGCAGGCCCAGCACCACCAGGGTGGCGATCAGCACTAGGCCGCGCACCACCACCTGCGGGTTCAACAGGGCATGCCGCCGGCTCAAGGCTCGACCACCGGGTTGCGCGACCGCCTCATCAGCCACATCACGCCCAGGAGGTCGGGAACGCCGACCAGGGCGCGGCGCAGGTTGCTGTACTTGGAGGCGCCGGCCCCGCGCGGGCGATGGTTGACCTTGACCGATTCGACCTTGCCGCCGGCGCGGATGACCAGGGCCGGCAGGAAACGGTGCATGTGGTCGAAGCGGGGCAGGTCCAGGAACAGCGCGCGCGAGAACAGCTTGGAGCCGCAGCCGGTGTCGGGGGTGTCGTCCTTCAGCATCCAGGCGCGGATGGCGTTGGCGGCCTTGCTCGCCCAGCGGCGCGACGCGGTGTCGCGGCGGTTGGCCCGCCAGCCGGCGATCAGCAGCTTGTCGCGGGTGGTCTCGGGCTCGGCCTGCCAGCGGGCCAGCATGGCGGGAATGTCGGCCGGGTCGTTCTGGCCGTCGCCGTCCAGCATGGCGATCACCGGGGCACGCGCGTGCCTGACCGCGGTGGCGATGGCCTGGCTCTGGCCGCAGCTGGCGCGGTGGCGCAGCGAGCGCAGGCGGGGATATTTCGCCCGGGCCTCGGCCAGCACCTTCGGCGTGGCGTCGTCCGAGCCGTCGTCCACATAGACGACCTCGAACTCGACCTTGCCGTCCAGGGCGGCATGGATTTCGCCGACCAGCGGCAGGATGTTCTCGGCCTCGTTCTTGACCGGGACCACCACCGCCAGTTCGGGAAGGGTTTCGGTCATTGCAGCCCGGCGCGACCCATGGCGAGGAACTTCTCGCGCCGGCGTGCGCGCAGCACCCCGCCCTCGGTGCCGGACAGATCGCGCAAGGCGGCGTCCAGCGACATGGCCAGGGTCTGCATCATCTGGTCGGGATTGCGGTGCGCCCCGCCCAGGGGCTCGGGCACCACCTGGTCGACGACGCCCAGCTTGTGCAGATCCTGGGCGGTCAGCTTCAGGGCCTCGGCGGCGTCCTTGGCCGCCTCGCCCGAACGCCACAGGATCGAGGCGCAGCCCTCGGGGCTGATAACCGAATAGATGGAGTGCTCGAGCATCAGCACGGTGTTGGCCGCGGCCAGGGCGATGGCGCCGCCCGAGCCGCCCTCGCCGATGATCACGGTGACCAGCGGGGTGCGGATGTCCAGGCAGGTCTCGATGGACCGCGCGATGGCCTCGGCCTGGCCGCGCGCCTCGGCGTCGACGCCGGGATAGGCGCCGGCGGTGTCGACCAGGGTGACCACCGGGATGGCGAAATGGGCGGCCATTTCCATCAGCCGGCGGGCCTTGCGATAGCCCTCGGGCTTGGCCATGCCGAAGTTGTGTTTCAGGCGCGACTCGGTGTCGTTGCCCTTTTCGTTGCCGATCACCATCACCGACTGGCCGCGGAAACGGCCCAGCCCGCCGACGATGGCCTTGTCCTCGGCAAAGGCGCGGTCGCCGGCCAACGGCGTGAAGTCGTCGACCAGCGCGCGGATGTAGTCCAGCGCGTGCGGGCGGTCCGGGTGGCGGGCGACCTGGGTCTTCTGCCACGGCGTGAGCTTGGCGTAGGTCGATCGCAGCAGCTTGTCGACCTTGGCCTGGAGCTTGCCCACCTCGTCGGCGATGTTGACGTCGCCGCCATCCGAGAGGTGTCGAAGCTCCTCGATCTTGCCCTCGAGCTCGGCGATGGGCTTTTCGAATTCGAGAATGTGCATGGCCGGAGTTCATACCACAGCCGGCCAAAGGATCAAACCAAAGCGATTGCCATTCGGCGTGTCGCCTTGACTCCTGTGCGCCGCACCATTATAAACTGAACCGTTCAGTTCACTTGCGTCCGGAACGACCTCATGCGCAAACGCCTGCTTCCGCTGATCCTGGCCGCGGTCGTCCTGGGCGGCGGATACGCCGCCATGCGCTGGGCCACCGAGTGGCGCCACGTCGAACACACCGACGACGCCTATGTGGACGGCGACGTCACCGTCATCGCCCCCAAGGTCGCCGGCTATGTGATCGAGGTCGCCGGCGGCGACAACCGCATGGTCGAGGCCGGCCAGGTGCTGGTTCGCATCGATCCCCGCGACTTCCAGGCCCGCGTCGACGAGGCGCGCGCGGTGGTGGCCGCGCGCACCGCGGCGCTGGGCCAGATCGACGACCGCGTCGAGGTGCAGAAGGCGGTCGAAACCCAGGCGCAGGCGGCCATCGCCGCCGCCCAGGCCGACCTCAAGCGCGCCAAGCTGGACTTCGACCGCTCGGCCAAGCTGGTCCGTTCCGATTTCGTCAGCCGCAAGCTCTACGACACCGCCGACGCCGACGCCGCCAAGGCGGCCGCCGGGGTGCGTGGCTCGGGCGCCCAGCGCGACGCCGCCCGCCACCAGCTGGCGGCCCTGGAAGCCGAGCGCGCCGTCGCCCAGGCACAGCTCGACCAGGCCAAGGCACAGCAAGTGCTGGCCGAAACCGATCTGGAGGCCACGGTGATCCGCGCCCCCGTCGCCGGCATGGTCGGCAACCGCGCCGTGCGCCTCGGCCAGTACGTGCGTCCCGGCCAGCAGTTGCTGGCGGTGGTGCCGCTGGCCGGCGTGTGGATCGACGCCAACTACAAGGAGACCCAGCTGGCGGCCATGCGCCCCGGCCAGAAGGCCGAGATCACCGTCGACGCCTTTCCCGGCGTCACCGTGACCGGCACGGTCGACAGCTTCTCGCCGGCGTCGGGCGCCCGCTTCAGCCTGCTGCCGCCCGAGAACGCCACCGGCAACTTCACCAAGGTGGTGCAGCGCGTGCCCGTACGCATCACGGTTCCCGCCGACAACCCGCTGGCCGGCCGGCTGCGCCCCGGCCTGTCGGTGGTGGTCAAGGTCGATACGAGGGGCTGATGCATTCCGTCCCTCCCGACCAGCGGGTGGTGACGCCTCGCAACTGGGCGGGGTTCATGGCCATGGTCTGCGGCATGTTCATGGCCATCCTGGACATCCAGATCGTCGCCAGTTCGATTGCCCAGATCCAGGCCGGCATCAGCGCCTCGGCCGAGGAGGTCAGCTGGGTGCAGACCGCCTACCTGGTCGCCGAGGTGGTGATGATCCCGCTGTCGGGCTGGGCGGCGCGGGTGTTTTCGACCCGCTGGCTGTTCTTCGCCTCGTGCGCCACCTTCACCGCCGCCAGCGCCATGTGCGCCTTCGCCTGGAACATCGAGTCCATGATCGTGTTCCGTGCCATCCAAGGATTCCTGGGCGGGGCGATGATCCCCACCGTGTTCGCCACCTCGTGGCTGATGTTCCCGCCACGCATGCAGGCCGGCCTGACCGTGGTCATCGGCCTGGTCGCCACCATGGCGCCGACCCTGGGCCCCACCCTGGGCGGCTGGATCACCGAGCAGTGGAGCTGGCACTGGCTGTTCCTGATCAATGTCTTTCCCGGGGTGATCGTCGCCGCGGTGGTGGCGCTTATCGTCGACATCGACAAGCCCCAGCTGCACCTGCTCAAGGGCTTCGACCTGGCCGGGATCGTGCTGGTCGGCCTGTTCCTGGGCACGCTGCAATACGTGCTCGAGGAAGGTCCGCGCGACGACTGGTTCGAGTCGTCGAAGATCGTGGCTCTGTCGGCGGTGGCGGCGGTGGCCGGGGTGGCCTTCGTCTGGCGCGAGCTGACCGCCGAACACCCCGTGGTCGACCTGCGTGCCCTGGCCGACAGCAACTTCCTGGTCGGCTGCTTCTACAGCTTCATCATCGGCATCGGGCTTTACGGCTCGGTCTACATCATCCCGCTGTACCTGGGGCGGGTGCGCGGCTATTCGGCACTGGAGATCGGCATCACCATGATGGTGGTCGGCGGCTTCCAGCTCTTGTCGGCGCCGCTGGCCGGCAACCTGGCGCGCGTCATGGACCTGCGGGCCATGCTGGCGATGGGGCTGGCCCTGTTCGGCATCGGCCTGTGGCTGAATGCCGGGCTGACCTCCGAATGGGGCTATTGGGAGATGTTCCTTCCCCAGGCGGTGCGCGGCCTGTCGCTGATGTTCTGCTTCGTGCCCATCAACACGGTGGCGCTGGGGCATCTGGCGCCCGACAAGGTCCAGAACGCCTCGGGGCTCTATAACCTGATGCGCAACCTGGGCGGCGCCATCGGGCTGGCCGGCATCACCACGGTCCTGTCCGACCGCACCATGCTGCACGTCTCCCGCCTGGCCGAGGCGGTCAACCCGGCGCGCTTTGCCGCCACCCAGGCGCTGGAGGGGCTGGCGGCCCGCCTCGAGCCGGCCATGGGGCCGGCGTCGGAGCTGGCGGCGCTGAAGATGGTGTCGCAGACGGTGTGGCGCCAGGCGATGACCATGGCGTTTTCCGACGTGCTGCTGCTGATGGCCCTGGTGTTCGCCGGCGGCATGCTGCTGACCCCCTTCCTGCACAAGGTCGACCATCCCAGCGCTGGCGGTGGCGGCGGCCATTAAGCCCTGCTTCATCCTTTCGATGCCTTTGATCCGCCGGAATCTGGGGTTAGACCGGAGGGCAACGCCACCTCCGGGACCACGCCGATGACCAAGCTTCTCGCCGCCACCCTTGCCCTGCTGGCCGTCAGCCCGGCGCTTGCCGCCGACGTGTCGGCGCCCGAGCGGGCCGGCCTGGCGCTGACCGTCTACCAGGACGACGTGGCGATGGTGCGCGACCGGCGCGTCGTCACCCTGGAAAAGGGCCCGGCGACCCTAGTCATCGACGGCGTGGCGCGCAGCGCCCGGCCGGGGACGGCGACGCTTGCCGGGTCGGGGCTGGCGGTGCACGAGCGCGGTTTCGACCTGGACGGCATCTCGGCCCAGCGCCTG
>JBLNBU010000207.1:0-3336 GCA_050260215.1 Actinomycetota bacterium | reverse complement strand
TGACGAACGAAGGGATGGTTCCTAGGACGTCCGCACGCCTGTTGCCCTCCGCGCTTCGTCGCTATCTTAAGGGCATGAGACTGTTTCGCTTCTGCCGGCGCGCCGTCGACAGCTATGTCGGCCTGGGCGCCTGCTTGGCCCTGTTCCTGCGCCTGTCGGTGGTCGCCATGGCGGCCAGTGTCGGTGCGGCGGCGCTGGCGCCGTGGTCGGCGGGCCTGGCCCAGGTGGTCGACGCCCTGGCCGAGGCCATGTTCGGGGTCGCTTGGCTGCGCTTCGTCGCCCTGGGCGAGATGCCGGCGCCACCGGTGCATGTCCGCCTCGGCCGCCGCGAGCTTACCTTTGCCCTGTTCTGGCTGGTGGCGCGCTCGTTCGTGGGCTTTCCGGCGGTGATGCTGGGCCAGGCCCTGGGCCTGGCGACCGGGGTCGAGGCCGGGATGCTGCTGCCGCCGCTCCTGGTGGTCGCCCATGCCCTGATGGGGGTGTTCTTCCTGTTGCCGGCCGAGGTGGCGCTGGAAGCGCCCGGCCGGTCGCGCTGGCCGGTGCCCGACATGGTCATGCAAGGCGGGCTGGCGGTGGGCGTCGGGCTGGTGGTGGCCTGGGCCCCGGCGGCGGCCATGGTGGCGGCGCTGCAGTCGGCCTTTCCCGCCGCGCCCGGCCCGCTCGGCCATGCGGTGGCCCACCTGCCGGTGGTGGTGCCCCAGTACCTGGGCATCGCCGCGGTGACCGGCTACCTGGCGCTGGTGTGGCGCTCGCTCCTGGCCGAAAGCGGCTGAACCGGCGCCTGTGCCGGCACCCGCCCGGACTCGTCGCCCAGCTCGGTCCAGTCGGCCCCGGCAATCAGGTCGTCCAGGAAGTTGTCGCGCCAATCCTCGACGGTATTGCCCTCGACCGCCGCCATCATCGCCCGCCAGCGTTCCAGGCGCTCGTCGCGGGGCATGGTCAGCGCCCGCGACAGGGCGTCGGCCACCTCGTCGAGGTCGAAGGGATTGACGATCAGCGCCGAAGTCAGCTCGCGCGCCGCCCCGGCGAAGCGTGACAGCACCAGCACGCCCGGGTCGGCGGGGTCCTGGGCGGCGACGTATTCCTTGGCCACCAGGTTCATGCCGTCGCGCAAGGGCGTGACCAGCCCGACGCAGGCCATGCGGTAGAAGCCGGCCAGCGTCTGGCGGTCATAGGAGCGGTTGATGTAGCGCACCGGCTGCCAGTCGAACTCGGCGAAGCGGCCGTTGATGCGGCCGGCCGCGCTTTCCAGCGCCCGCTTGAGCGCCCGGTAGCGCGCCACCTCCTCGCGGGACGGTGCGGCGATCTGCATGTAGTCGACCCGGCCGCGGAACTCGGGATGCTGGTCGAGCAGGCGTTCGATGGCGTCCAGGCGCTGGGGCAGGCCCTTGGAATAATCCAGCCGGTCGACCCCCATCACCAGCCGGCGCCCGCGCAAGGCCGCCTTCATCCGCCGGGTGGCGGGGCAGTCGGCCGCCTCGGCGGCCATGGCCTTGAACGAGGCGGTGTCGATGCCGATGGGATAGGCCGCGGCCATGGCGCAGCGGCCGAAGGCGGCGAAGCGGCCCTTGGGCCCGATGCGCCCGCCGGCCTCGCCGCCCACATAGCCGATGAAGGCCTTGACGTCGTCGGCGGTCTGGAACCCCACCAGGTCATAGGCACACATGGCCTGGGCCAGCCGCCGGTGGCCGGGCAGGGCCAGCAGGATCTCGGGTACGGGGAAGGGGGTGTGGAGGAAAAAGCCCATGCGGTTGGCGATGCCCAGCCGGCGCAGCTCCTCGCCCAGCGGGATCAGGTGGTAGTCGTGCACCCAGACGATGTCGTCCTTCTCGATCATGGGGGCGAGCGCGGCGGCAAAGGCGGCGTTGACCCGCAGGTATCCCTGGTAGCTGCGCCGCGACACCTCGAGCAGGCCCAAGCGGTAGTGGAACAGCGGCCACAGGGTCGAGTTGGAGAAGCCGTTGTAGAACTCGTCGAAGTCCTGGCGCGACAGGTCGGTGGTGACGTAGGTGACGTTACCGTCGGTCACCCGGCGGGGCGGCCCGGGGGTGTCGTCGGCGACGTCGCCCGACCAGCCGAACCACAGGCCGCCGTGGGCTTCCAGCGCTTCCTTCAGCGCCACCGCCAGGCCACCGGCCTTGGCAGTGCCCTTGCCCGACGGCACGCTCACCCGATTGGACACGATCACCAGTCTCGCCACGCCGCATGCCCTCCCGGCTCGTCTAGGCCAGAGGTAAGGACGGCAGCGCCCCGGCACAAAGGCGGAGGACGGCGATACTTCTTAAGGGAGAGGTGGGCTCAGCCGGCCTTGGCTTCGGCCGCGCCCTGGCGGGCCAGGGCGTCGGCGCGCTCGTTCTCGGGGTGGCCGGCATGGCCGCGCACCCAGTGCCAACGCACGGTGTGGCGGGCGGCGGCCTCGTCCAGGCGCTTCCACAGGTCGTCGTTCTTGACCGGCTTGTTGTCGGCGGTCTTCCAGCCGCGGAACTTCCAGCCGCGCAGCCACTCGGTCATGCCCTTCTTGACGTACTCGCTGTCGGTGTAGACGTCGACGGAGCACGGCCGCGTCAGCGCGCCCAGGGCCTCGATCACCGCCATCATTTCCATGCGGTTGTTGGTGGTCAGCTTCTCGCCGCCCTTCAGCTCCTTCTCGACCCCGTTGAAGCGCAGGATCGCCCCCCAGCCGCCCGGGCCGGGATTGCCGCTGCAGGCGCCGTCGGTGAAGATTTCGACGGACGGGGCCTTCATTCGATCCCGTAGGCGCCGGGGCCGGGGATGCCCTGGTGGAAGCGGAGCTTGCGGTAGTATTCCAGCGGGTCCTTGCGCTTGACCATGGCGCCTGCCGGCGTGTTCAGCCAGTCATAGAGCCGGGTCAGCAGGAAGCGCATGGCGGCGCCGCGGGCCAGCAGCGGCAGGGCGTCCATCTCGTCGACCGACAGCGGCCGGACCTTCTGGTAGTTGGACAGCATCAGCCGGGCCTTGGTGGCGTTGAAGGCGCCGTCGGCCTCGAAGCACCAGGCGTTCAGGCACACGGCGATGTCGTAGGCCAGGAAGTCGGTGCAGGCGAAGTAGAAGTCGATGATGCCCGACATGCGGTCGCTGCCGGCGGCCTTGTCGGCCAGGAAGAAGACGTTGTCGGGGAACAGGTCGGCGTGGATCAGGCCCACCGGCAGCCCCGTCGGCCACGAGCGTTCCAGGTGGTCCAGCTCGGCGGCGATGAAGTCGGCCAGGCCGTCCTTGACCTCGGCGGCGCGCTCGCGGGCGGCCTCGAACAGCGGCCGCCAGCCGGCGACCGACAGGTCGTTGGGGCGGGTCATGGCGAAGTCGGCGCCTTTGAGG
>JBLNBU010000206.1:0-19360 GCA_050260215.1 Actinomycetota bacterium | reverse complement strand
AGGAAGTCCTCGGTGACGATGCGGCGGACGGGAAAGCGGTTCTTCTCGGCCAGGCCCTCGGCCATGCCGGCCTCGTAGTTGTGGACGAAGCCGTTGAACACCGGCTCGTGGCCGTCGCCGTAGGGGATCTCGAACATCATCTCCACGTCCTTGAGCGCGGCGATGAAGCTGTGCCGGGTCGGCGCGTCGTAGACCGCCGACACGCGTGAGCTGTGGCCCTTGCCGTCGTTGGCGGGAATGACCTCCAGCGGGGCCAGGGTGCGGGCGTCCAGCGCCACCAGGCTGTGCGGCAGGGTGTTGCCGGCCATGACGTAGCGGCCGTCATGGGAAACGGCGATGTTGCGGGTGTTGACGCCGACGCGGACCTCGGCGACCAGCTGCAGGGAGTACAGGTCGATCATCTGCACCCAGCCGTCGCGCGAGCACAGATAGACGAAGCGGCCGTCCGGGGAATACTTGGCGCCGCCGTGCAGGGCGAAGCGGGTGGGCATGCGCGCCAGCGGTTCGAAGCGGTCGCCGTCGAGGATGGTGACGTGGTGGTCGCCGGTCTCGACCACGGTGAACAGGTTCAAGGGGTCGGCGTCCCACTGCGGCTTGGCCGGCAAGGTGGCGGGGTCGACGTGGACGATGCGGCTGGCGGCGATCTCGGGCATGCCCCAGGCGGGAACCGCCGGCAGCGGAGTGAACACGTAGTCGGCCAGCGCCTTGATCTGATCCGGCGTCAGCTTGTCCTTGTGGGCCGGCATCTGGGTGGCGGGGCGGCCCTCGGCGATGACCTTCTCGGCCTCGGCCTTCTTCAGCCGGCCCAGGTTTTCGGGCAGCAGCGCCGGCCCGATGGCCCCCAACCGGTCCCCGCCATGGCAGGCGGCACAATGCTCGGTGAACAGGCGGGCGGCGTCCTCGGCCGCGGCGGCGGGGTGGGCCAAGGCCAGCAGCAGCGCAGTCACCCCCGCGAAGGCGGGGGTCCAAGTGGGGCTCCAGATGCTCACAGCCCGATCTCCTCGTCGGTCAGGTAGCAGCCCGGGTCCTCGGCCCACGGGTTGCCGGTGGTGCGCTGGGCGCGTACCCGGGTGTTGCCGTTGCACATGGCAAGGAACCGGCAGCCGGCGCAGCGGCCTTCCAGGCGGCGAGGGCGGGCCTTCAGGCCGGCCATCAGCGGATCCGAGGTGTCGGCCCAGATGGCCGAGAACGGACGGTTCCTCACATTGCCCAGCTTGTGGTGCCACCACATGGTGTCGGGGTGGACCTCGCCCAGGTTGTCGATGTTGGCGACGTTGACGCCGCTGGAATTGCCGCCCCACTGCACCAGCTTGGCGGCGATGTGGTCACGCGCCCCGGGCAGGCGCTCGGCAGCCCAGGACAGGAAGAACGGGCCGTCGGCATCGTTGTTGCCGGTGACGAACTCGCGCTCGCGGCCGGCCCTTGCATGGGCCCAGGCGGTATCGAACAACAGCCGCATGGCCTGGCGGGTGAGCTGGGCGGTGGCGTCATCCAGCCGGTTCTTGTTACCGCGGCCGGCATAGTTGAGGTGCGAGAAGTAGAACTTCGTCACCCCCTCGGCCTCGGCCAGGTCCAGCATGGCCGGCAGTTCGGGGGCGTTGTCCATGGTCATGGTGAAACGCATGCCCACCTTGACCCCGCGGGCCAGGGACAGGCGGATGGCGGCCATGGAGCGGTCGAAGGCTCCGTCCAGGCAGCGGAACTTGTCGTGGGTCGGGCCGATGCCGTCGATGCTGATGCCCACATAGTCGAACCCCGCCGCCGCCACCCGGTCGGCCATGGGGGCGTCGATCAGGGTGCCGTTGGTCGACAGCGCCGTATAGAACCCCAGCGCCTTGGCCCGGGCGGCGATGTCCCAGATGTCATGACGCAGCAGCGGCTCGCCACCGGACAGGATCAGCACCGGCACGCGGAAGGCGCGCAGGTCGTCCATGACGCCGTAGACCTCGTCGGTCGAAAGCTCGCCCAGGAAATCCTTGTCGGCCGAGATGGAATAGCAGTGCTTGCAGGCCAGGTTGCAGCGCCGCACCAGGTTCCAGATCACCACCGGGCCGGGCGCGTCGCGATAGGCCTTGGGCGGGGTCGGCTGGATCAACTCGCGCATGAACTGGGAAACGCGGAACAAGGGCTCTCCTTACAGCCTGAGGCCGGTCTTCTTGAGGATGCGGGTCGAGAACAGCACCAGGTGGCTGCGGGCCAGGGCGCCCAGGGTGCGGGCGATCTCGTCCACATGGGCGCGGGCGGTCGCCTCGTCGCGGCCGTGCACCATGGCGAACAGGGTGTACGGCCACTCCGGCGGGTGCGGCGGACGGTGGTAGCAATGGCTGACGAAGGGCAGCGCGCCGACCCGGCGGCCGGCCTCGCGGATATCGGCGTCGGCCACTTCCCACACGGTCATGCCGTTGAAGCGGTAGCCCAGGGCATAGTGGTCGGGCACCACCCCGATGCGGCGAATGGCCCCGGCATCGAGCAGGCGGCGCATGCGCTCCATCACCTCCTCTGGCGCGATGCCCACCTCGTCGGCGACGGCGTGGTAGGGCCGCTCGACCAGCGGCAGGCCCGCCTGGGTGGCGACGACGATGCGCCGGTCGATGTCGTCCAGGCCGGCGCTCATGCCTCGAACCTCAGGCCGACGAAAAACTCCTCGACCTTGGGCATGTCGTGGACGGCCAGGCCGGTGGCGGCCTCGATCTCGGCGATCACCTCGGCGATGCGCTCGGGCCGCTCGGTGGCGACCACGAACCACATGTTGAAGGCATGGTCGCGGGCGTAGTTGTGGGCGATCTCGGGGAAGGCATTGACGGTGGCGGCCACCTCGTCGAAACGCTCGGCCGGCACCTTCATGGCGGCCAGCGTCAGCCCGCCGCCCAGGCGCTCGGCATGCCACATGGGCCCGAAGCGCGAGATGGTCTTGTAGGCGGCCAGCCGCTTGATGCGGGAGATCAGCTCGGCCTCGGACAGGCCGAGACCGGCGGCGGCCTCGGCGAACGGCCGCTCGCAGATGGGAAAGCCCCCCTGCAGCCCGTTGATGATCGCCCGGTCGACCGCGTCCATGCGATGCCCCCTCTCCTACCCGGCCAGAGTGTGGCACGGAGCAGGGACGGAGCATCTTGACGGAGGTCAAAGGGAGGAAACCCCCGCTTGTCGCGGGGGTGACGGAAAAGGCCGTCAGTTACACGAATACTTCTGCTTGTCGGCGTTGGCGGCCCGCTTGATGCGGTCGGGCATGTTGGGGTGCTCGGCGAACAGCAGGGAATAGGCCTTGCAGGCCTCCTTGGTCTTGCCCAGCTGGCCGAACGAGGCGCCCAGCTTGTAGAGCATGTCCGGGGCCTTGCCGTGCTTCGGGTACTTCTTGTAGGCCTCGGCGAACAGGTAGGCCGCGTTGGAGAAGTCCTTGCGGGCATAGGCGATGTCGCCCAGCCAGTAATGGGCGTTGCCGGCCAGGGCATGGCTGGGATGCTGCTGGACGAAGGCCTGGAAGCCGCGCTCGGCACCGGCATAGTCGCCGCGTTCCAGCAGCTTGGACGCCTCGTCGTAAAGGGCCTGCGGCTCCTTGGGCAGGGGCGCGGCGGCGGGCTGCGGCTGCGGCTGGGCCTGGGGCTGCGCGGTGGCCTTTTCCAGCTCCTTGCGGGGCATGGTCCCCAGGGTCTGCGGACCGGGCGCCGGACCGGCACCGTCGGCCGAATTGCCGCCCAGGTTGACGCCCTTGGGCGGAATCAGCTGGGGCGCGCCGTTCGAGGAGGTCTGCGGCGCCGGCATCTGCATCTGCGGGGCCTGGCCGGTTTGGGCGCCGGGCTGGATTTCCTTGAAGCGCAGGTCGATGTCGGTCTGCATGCGCTCGAGCTGCTTGGAGACCTGGGCGGCCTTGAAATTGGCCTCCTCCACCTTGCCGGTCAGCTGGCGGATCTGCTCCTCCAGCTGCTCGATGCGATCGGCGGCGCTGCCCGAAAGCACCGCCTCGCCGCTGCCGCCGACGGCGGGCGACCGCACCACGGTGGTGCCGCCGATGGCAGCCGATCCGGCGCCGCGGGCCAGCTGCTGCTGCAGCACCGAGATGTCGCGCTCGAGCCGGTCGATGCGGTCATAAAGGGCGCGGGTGTCGACCTGCGCCTGGGCCGGCAGCGCCGCCGCACCCATCAGGGCGGCGATGGCGGTGGAGAGGAGGAAACGACGCAAGGCCAACCTCGTTGTCTGGGGGCGGGAAGCGGACGCCTCCACGCGAACGGTTTCAGTAGCCGATCATAGGGGCAAAAATAAGGCGCCCGCCCGTTCCGAAAGGCTCTAGGCCGTTCGGAAGGGCGGGCGCCCCATCACGCTGCCGTGAAGGTCCCGGGAATTACTTGCCCAGGACGGTCACGCCACGGCGGTTCTGCGACCAGGCAGCCTCGTTCGAGCCGAGGGCAACCGGACGCTCCTTGCCGTAGGAGACGGTCTTGACGCGAGCGGCCGGCAGGCCGTTGGCAGTCATGAACTCCTTGACCGCGTTGGCACGACGCTCGCCCAGGGCGATGTTGTACTCGCGGGTGCCGCGCTCGTCGGCATGACCTTCGACGGTGATCGAGTAGGTCGGGTACTGCTTCAGCCACGCGACCTGCTTGGCCAGGGTGGCCTTGGCGTCGGCGCGCAGGGAAGACTTGTCGAAGTCGAAGAAGACGCGATCGCCGACGTTGGCGATGAAGTCTTCAACCGAACCGGCGGCCGGGCCGGCCTTCATGGTCGACGGAGCGGCCTGGCCGGCGCCAGCCTTGGCACCGGTGTCTTCGGGAGCGGATTCGCAAGCGGCCAGCAGGGCGGCAGCGGCGAAAACGGAGAGGAAACGCAGCTTCATATTTGAGGACTCCCCCTCAATGGAACGCAGAATGGGAATAACCGATCGGACCTCTGAGACGCCGCACCGACTTGGCCGGTACGCCCCTCTGGTGACGGCGATAGAAAGCTCGTCGCCACCGGAAAAAATCCTAATCGGCGCGGACTATACTAAGTTAGTTTTAGGGAATCAAGGGGGACCAAGCAGGGTCCGAGCCGTCGAGCGGCGTCACCAGCTGCCTTTCATTGAAGCCGGTGAGGTCGATCGAATACAGCTTGGCGGTCTGCCCGCGCCCGCGCTCGTCCGAAGGGGTCTCGCGCCAGTAGGCCAGCACGCGGCCGTTGGGGGCCCAAGTCGGGCCTTCCACAAGGAATCCGCGGGCCAGCAGGCGCTCGTCCGAGCCATCGGGACGCATGACGCCGATGTAGAACTCGCCACCCTTCTGCTTGGTGAATGCAATGAGATCTCCACGGGGGCTCCATACCGGAGTCGCATAGCGGCCATCGCCGAAGCTGATGCGCTGCACCCCGTTGCCGTCGGCGTCCATGGTGTAGATCTGCTGCCCGCCGCCGCGATCGGATTCGAAGACGATGCGGTTGCCGTCGGGCGAATAGCTGGGCGCCGTGTCGATGGCCGGATGGTTGGTCAGCCGCCGCTTCTGCCGGGTCAGCAGGTTCATCTCGTAGATTTCGGTGTTGCCGTCCTGGGCCATGCTCATGACGACCTTGTTGCCGTCGGGCGAGAACCTGGGGGCAAACGTCATGCCGGGGAAGTCGCCCAGCAACTCGCGCCGCGCGGTGTCGATCTGCAGGATGTAAACCCGCGGCACGCCCCGATAATAGGACATGTAGGTGATCTCGCGGGCGGTGGGCGAGAAGCGGGGCGTGATCACCAGTTCCTCGCCGCCGGTGAGGAATTTGTGGTTCTCGCCGTCCTGGTCCATGATCGCCAGGCGCTTCTTGCGGTCGTTCTTGGGACCGCTTTCCGAGATGTAGACGATCTGGGTGTCGAAATAGCCGTCCTCGCCGGTGATGCGCTTGTAGATGGCATCGGCGATGAGGTGGGCGATGCGGCGCCAGCCGCCCGGCGAGGCGGTATAGGCCTGGCCGGTCATCTGCATTTCCTGGAATACGTCCCACAGGCGGAATTCCACCCGCATGCGACCGTCGGGACCGATCTCGGTCTTGCCCTGGACCAGGGCCTCGGCGTTGATCGCCTTCCAGTCGGCGAAGCGCGGCTGCACCTGCAGCGAGGCGACCGACTGGATGAAGGCGCGCTGGTCGATGGGCTTGAACAGGCCCGAGCGCTCCAGGTCGGCGGCGATCACCCGGGCGATGTCCTTGCCCACCTGCGCCTCGTGGGGCGCATTGCCGGCAAACTCCGGAATGGCGATCGGCAGCGGCTTCATCTGGCCGCGGGTGATGTCGATGCGCACCTCCGCGCGGGCGGTCGCAACGGTTACGGCGGCCGTCAGGACGACGGCGGCAACGGCGGCGGCGCGCCGGATCAGTCTCGCAAGCATCATCGCTTCCCCAACATCTGCTTGGGATCAAAATAAAGGACAAGCTGGCCGTCCCGCAAACTATCGAATTTCGCGCGCGGGATCGGCAACGGGCTGGCGGCGATCACCGCACGCCGGGCGGAGCCGGCGGCGGCCTGCCAGAACGGGTCGCCGGACAACGGCGACGATTCGATGCGGGCGTCGGTGACGACGCCGTCGGCCTGGACATAGACGCGGATGCCGACCAGCAGCTTGTCGGCATTGGGCGCGCCGATGAACGAGGACACCGTCCAGTACTGGTAGACGTGGGCGCGGATGGCGTCCATGTCGGTCATGGAGACCGGCTCGTTCGGATTGTTGCTGGCCGAGCCGCGCACCTGCTGGGGCGAGGTCTGGGTGGACGGCGCCTTGGAATCGGTGGTCGGCTTCAGCTTCTCGGCCGCCTTGAACAGGTCGTCCTGCGGCTGCGGCTTGGGCTTCAGCTTGTCGACCGACTTCAGCAGCTGATCCAGCTCGTTCTGGGTGTCGGGCCGTTTCTGCGGCTTGACGTCCTGAAGTTTCTGCTCGGGCTTGGGCTCGGGGCGCGGCTCCGGCTTGGGCTCGGGCTTGGGCTCCGGCTTCGGCTCGGGCTTGGGCTCGGGACGCGGCGGCACGGGCTCGGGCTTGGGCGGCTCCGGCTTGGGCGGTTCGGGCTTGGGCGGCTCGGGTTTGGGCGGCTCGGGCTTGGGCGGCTCGGCCTTGGGCTCCGGCTTGGGCGGCTCGGGCTGGGGGTTCTTGTCCTGCAGCGGCGGCGGGTTGGTCTTCTCGCCGATGGGCACGATGTCGACGACGATGGGGACCTCGACCTCGGGGGGCGCGCGGAAGAACTGCGGCAGGCCGAACACGGCCAGCAGCGCCACCAGCAGGTGCAGCATCCCCGAAAAGACGAAACTCTCGCGCCGTATCTCGACTGACATGGGGATCCTCTAGCGGGCTCCCTTGCGGGCGGGCTTGGCACCGGGCTCAGCGCCCTTCAACTCGGTGACCAGGGCGATCTTGGCGAAGCCGGCGGCACCCAGCGTCCCCATGACCTCCATGACCTTGCCGTACTCGATGCCCTTGTCGCCGCGGATGAAGATGCGGGTGTCGGGCTTCTGCGCGGTGATCGCCTGCAGGCGCGGCACCAGCTCGTCCAGCTGGACCTCGGTCTCCTGCAGCCACACCTTGCCGTGGGCGTCGACGGTCACCGACAGCGGCTGGTCGTCGCCCTTGATCGGCGCGGCCTCGGTCTTGGGCAGGTCGACCTGGACGCCGGCGGTCAGCAGCGGCGCGGTGACCATGAAAATCACCAGCAGCACCAGCATGACGTCGACCATGGGGGTGACGTTGATCTCGGCCACGGGGCGGAAGCGCTTGGTGTGGCCCTTGCGGGGGCCGAGGGCGGCTCCCATCAGACCTTCTCCTCCAGCTGGCGCGACAAGATGGCGCCGAACTCGCCGGCGAAGTTCTCAAGGCGCTTGGAATAGCGGTCGAGGTCGTTGCTGATCTTGTTGTAGGCGATCACCGCCGGGATGGCTGCCACCAGGCCGAGCGCGGTGGCGAACAGGGCCTCGGCGATGCCGGGCGCCACCACCGCCAGCGAGGTGTTCTTGGTCGCGGCGATGGACTGGAAGCTGTTCATGATGCCCCAGACGGTGCCGAACAGGCCGATGAACGGCGCCGTCGAGCCCACCGAGGCCAAAAACCCCAGCCGGCGTTCCAGCAGTTCCATCTCGCGGCCCAGGGTGACGGTCATCACCCGGTCGATGCGCTGGGGCAGGCTGGCGCGCACGGTCTCGCGGTCGGCCAGGCCCTTGGCGGCCGAGCGGCGCCACTCGCGCATGGCGGCGACGAAGATCGAGCTCATGGGGTCGAGCGGGCGCGAGCCGATGCGGTCATAGAGCTCTTCCAGCGAGCCGCCCGACCAGAACGCCTCCTCGAACTGCTCGGCGCGGGTATAGAGCTGGCGCAGACGCAGCAGCTTGTCGAAGATGATGGCCCAGCACCAGAACGAGGCCCCCAGCAACGCCACCATCACGAACTTGACGATGATGTCGGCGCGCAGGAACAGCGCCCACATGGACAGGTCGTGCTGGGCGACGGACCCCGCCATTTGTGCCGTTTGAACCGGATCCATAACCTACACCCTTTCGCTTATCGCAGTCTCGAATGATGCCCGGATCGCCTCCGGCATCCGCGCCGGCCGGCCTTCCAGGCTGATGAAACCCAAACGGATGTTCAGACGCACCAATTCGGCGCCGTCGTCAAGCCGCCGGACGGTCTGCCTCACCTCAAGCGAGGCGCCTCCGACCTCCGTCACCGCACTTTCGACCTCGAGCAGGTCGTCCAGGCGGGCCGGCTTGAGGAAGTCGACCTCGGCGCGGCGCACGGCAAAGGCGTGGCCGGCGGCCAGCAGGTCGACCTGGCTGATGCCGGCGGCGCGCACCATCTCGGTCCGCGCCCGCTCGGCGAAGTTCAGATAGTTGGAATGGTACACGATGCCGCCGGCATCGGTATCCTCCCAGTTGACGCGGATGGTGTGGCGGTGAGTCATGGGGCGGCCCTCATTCCCCGTCCTCCTCCATGCGGCCCAGCAGATCCAGCTGGACCTGCAGGTCGCGGGGCGGGTTGAGGCCGATGTGCTTGAATCCGGCGGCGGCCAGCATGCGGCCGCGCGGGGTGCGCTGGATCAGGCCCTGCTGCAGCAGGAAGGGTTCGACCACCTCTTCCAGGGTGTCGCGGCTTTCGGACAGGGCGGCGGCCAGGGTCTCGACGCCCACCGGCCCGCCGCCGTAGTTCTCGGCGATGCAGGACAGGTAGCGCCGGTCCATGGCGTCCAGGCCCAGCTTGTCCACTTCCAGCCTGGTCAGGCCGGCGTCGGCCACCTCGGCGTCGACCGGGCTGCGCCCGGCCACGGCGGCAAAGTCGCGCACCCGGCGCAGCAGGCGACCGGCCACCCGCGGCGTCCCGCGCGAACGCTTGGCCACCTCGGCGGCGCCGTCGGGGGTCATCTCGAAGCCCAGCACGCGTGCGCCGCGGCGCACGATGCTTTCCAGCTCGGGCGGCGTGTAGAAGTTCATGCGGCAGGGAATGCCGAAACGCTCGCGCAGTGGCGTCGTCAGCAGGCCCGAGCGCGTGGTCGCGCCCACCAGGGTGAACGGCGGCAGGTCGATGCGCACCGAGCGCGCGGCGGGGCCCTCGCCGATGATGAGGTCGAGCTGAAAGTCCTCCATTGCGGGATAGAGCACTTCCTCTATGGCGGGATTAAGGCGATGGATCTCGTCGATGAAAAGAACGTCCCGCGCTTCGAGATTGGTCAGCAGCGCTGCCAGGTCGCCGGCCTTGGCGATCACCGGCCCCGAGGTGGCCCGGAACCCCACGCCCAGCTCGCGCGCGACGATCTGCGCCAGGGTGGTCTTGCCCAGGCCCGGCGGTCCGTGGAACAGCACGTGGTCCAGCGCCTCGCCGCGGGCTCGCGCCGCGGTGATGAAGATCTTCAGGTTGTCGCAGACCTGGCGCTGGCCGACGAAGTCGTCGAGCGACAGGGGGCGCAAGCTGGCCTCGGGGTCGCCGGGGGTGTGGTCGGGCGAGACGATGCGGGCGGTCACCGCGCCAGCTCCTTGCCCAGGCGCTTGAGCGCCGCGGCGATCAGGGCATTGGCAGCCGCGCCCTCACCCAGGTCGCGGGCGGCCTCGCCCACCGCCTGGAAGGCCTCCAGGCGCTTGTAGCCCAGGTTGACCAGGGCCGAGATGGCGTCTTCCATGGCCCCGCCGGGGGCGACAGGCATGGGAGCCGCCGCAGCCAGGGCGCCGCCGGCGGGGGCGAAACCGCCCAAGGCGATACGCCCGGCCTTGTCCTTCAGTTCCGCCAGGATGCGCGCCGCCAGCTTGGGCCCCACCCCGCTGGCCCGGGTCAGCACCGTCTTGTCCTGGGCGGCGATGGTCTGCAAGAGCTGCTCGGGCGACGCCACCGACAGGATGGCCAGGGCGCTTTTCGAGCCCACTCCCTGCACGGTCAGCAGCAGGCGGAACCACTCGCGCTCGGCGGCGTCGAGGAAGCCATAGAGATGGATGTGGTCCTCACGCACATGGGTCTCGATGAACAGCTGGGCGGCGGTGCCGACTTCGAGCCGGCCCAGGCTGCGCGAGGCGCAGAACACCAGATAGCCGACGCCGTTGCAGTCGACCACAGCCCAGTCCTCGCCCACCGAATCGATCAGGCCTTTCAGCTTGGCGATCATCGCCCTGCCCCCAGCACCTTGCGCCGGGTCTGGGCGTGGTGGGCGTGGCACACGGCGACGGCAAGGGCGTCGGCGGCATCGGCGGTGGCGCTGCAGCCGGGCAGCAGGGTACGGATCATCATGCCGACCTGTTCCTTGGCGGCGCGCCCGGTGCCGACCACCGCCTGCTTGACCAGGGCGGGCGAATACTCGGCCACGCGCAGGCCGGCCCCGGCTGCGGCGACCATGACGGCGCCGCGGGCCTGTCCGAGCTTCAAGGTGCTGGCCGGGTTCATGTTGACGAAGGTTTCCTCCACCGCCGCCTCGTCGGGGCTCCACTGGACGACCACGGCGCGCACGCCCTCGTACAGCTGGGCCAGCCGTTCGGCCAGCGACAGCGTGTCGTCGGACTTCACCACCCCGTCGGCAAGGTGGCGCAGCCGATTGTCGACCATCTCGACGACCCCCCAACCGGTACGGCGCAAGCCGGGGTCGAGCCCCAATACCCTCATGGCCCTCCCCCAAGCCGGCGCGTCAGGCGCTCAGGCGCTCCATCACCTCGTCCGGGATCTCGAAATTGGCCTGGACGCGCTGGACGTCGTCGTTGTCCTCGAGGATCTCGAGCAGCTTCATCAGCGTCTTGGCGGCGTCCTCCGAAGCGACCGGCACCGTGGTCTGGGGCTTCCAGTCCAGGCGCGCGTATTCGGGCGTGCCGAAACGGGCTTCCAGGGCCTCGCGCACCGCGCCCAGGTCGTCCGGGCTGCAGGTGACCTCGTGGCCGTCCTCGGACGAATCGACGTTCTCGGCGCCGGCTTCCAGGGCGGCCTCGAACATCTGCTCGGCCGTGGCGGCGGCGGCGGGATAGCGGATGGCGCCGACGCGGTCGAACATGAACGACACCGAGTTGGTCTCGCCCATGGCCCCGCCGTTCTTCGAGAAGGCCGAGCGGATTTCCGACGCGGTGCGGTTGCGGTTGTCGGTCAGCGCCTCGACGATGATGGCGACCGAGCCGGGGCCGTAGCCCTCGTAGCGCACTTCCTCGTAGTTGGCGCCGTCCTCGCCACCCGAGCCGCGCTTGATGGCGCGGTCGATGGTGTCCTTGGGCATGTTGGCCCCGCGCGCGGCCATGATGGCGGCGCGCAGGCGCGGATTGGCCGCCGGGTCGGGCAGGCCGGACCGCGCCGAGACCGTCAGCTCGCGGATCAGCTTGGTGAAGACCTTCGCCCGCTTGGCGTCCTGGGCGCCCTTGCGGTGCATGATGTTCTTGAATTGCGAATGACCAGCCATGTCCGGACGTCAAACCCTATTGCGATGGGCGCCTGGCCGAAGCCAATACCACATCTTGTGTCATGGAGATAGCAGCGGGTGGCACCACCACGCTTAGGGGCCGACTATGGCAACATTGTGGCACGAGGGGAAGGGCCGAAGCGCGCTCGCCTGCGCGCCGGCACCAACCTTTGGTCCACCGCTCGTAGGACCTACGCCAGAGAGACGCAACCCTCGGTTTCTTGTCATAAGGCTGGTCATGACGGCGCTCACCCAGTTGGCAGCCAACGGACCGTCCATCCTTGACGTGCGACTGCGCTATGCAGGGGCAACCCTGCTGGCCGCCGCCGGCCTGGCCCTGCGGTTGGGCATTGCGCCGCAGGAATTCGGCCTGCCCTATGTAAGCTTCTTCCCGGCGGTCACCCTTGCCGCCATCTTCTTCGGGCTGGGCCCGGCGGCGCTGGCCACGGTGCTGGGGGCGATAATGGCGGTGTACTACTTCATTCCGCCGTTCGGGGAGGTGAAGTGGACGGCCGAGGCGGCAATGGCCACCATGGTGTTCGTCGCCGACGAGATCCTGGTCTGCCTGGCCATCGAAGGCATGCGCCACTACTACCAAGCCTACGAGAACACCATCGCCGAATTGATGGCGGCCCGCGACGAGGCCCAGCGGGCCAACTCGGCCAAATCGCGCTTCCTGGCCGCCGCCAGCCACGACCTGCGCCAGCCCTACCAGGCGCTGCGCCTGTACCACGCCACCTTGTCGGCCATGGATAACGCGCCCATGGCCGCCGCGGTGCTGGAGAAGATGGACATGGCCATGGCGGCGGGCGAGGACCTGCTGCGCTCGCTGCTGGACGTGTCGTCGCTGGAAGCTGGCCTGACCGTGCCGAAGCGGGAGGATGTGGTGCTGACCGACGTCATCGCCGCCCTCGACGACCGCCACCGTCCGTCGGCCGAAGCCAAGGGGCTGACGTTCAACATCCGCAGCACCTGCACCTGCCGGGTCCGCACCGACCCGGTTCTGCTGGGCCGCATGCTCGACAACCTGGTCTCCAACGCGGTTCGCTACACCGAGCGGGGCGGCGTGCTGGTCGCCTGCCGCCACCGGCACGGCCGCCCCATGGTGCAGGTGTGGGACACCGGCATCGGCATCGCCCCGGAGAACCACAGGCTGGTGTTCGAGGAGTTCTTCCAGATCGGCAATTCCGAACGTGACCGCACCAAGGGCGCCGGCCTGGGCCTGGCGGTGGTGCGCAAGACCGTCGACCTGCTGGGCCTTAAGCTGGCCCTGACCTCACGGCCAGGCCACGGTACCGTGTTCACCGTGGCCTTTCCCGAACAAGGCTAGGAACGCGTCAAGGCCAGCACTCGGCCAGCCTGGGCCCCACCCTGAGCGCGCCGACGCGGGTGGCCAGGCCGGTACGGTCGTCGGTCTCGACCAGGACCCCGCAGACGGTGCCGGGCCCCTCGGCCGGGCTCAAGCGTTCGCCGGGGATCTTGCGCACGAACTTGAACACCGCCGCGTCCTTCTTCATGCCGATCACCGAATCGTAGTCGCCGCACATGCCGGCGTCGGTCTGGTAGGCGGTGCCCTTGGGCAGGATCTGGGTGTCGGCGGTGGGCACGTGGGAATGGCTGCCGACCACCAGGCTGGTGCGGCCGTCGAACAACTGCCCCATGGCCATCTTCTCGGAGGACGCCTCGGCATGGACGTCGAGCACGACGGCGTCGACCCCGCCGGCGCCCAGGCGGACCTTGGCCAGTTCGCGCTCGACCGCGGCGAAGGGATCGTCCAAGGGATCCATGAACAGCCGGCCCATGGCCTGGATCACCATCACCTTGCGCCCGCGCGATGCCGGATAGATCCCCACCCCCTTGCCGGGCGTGCCCACCGGATAGTTCAGCGGCCGCAGCAGGCGGGCGTCGCCATCGATATAGGGCATGATCTCGCGCTGGTCCCAGCTGTGGTTGCCCAGCGTCAGCACGTCGACTCCGGCGGCGTAGAACTCCTCGCAGATCTTGGGGGTGATGCCGAAGCCGTGGGCCGCGTTCTCGCCATTGACGACGATGAAGTCGGTTTCGAGGCGCTTGCGGATCTCGGGCAGGCGTTCGATCACCGCGTCGCGGCCCGAACGGCCGACCACGTCGCCCAGATAGAGGATTCTCATGTCGTCTCCATGGTCAACAGCCCGGCCTCGGTGGCGACGAGGTCGAGCGGCTGGTCGTGGCCGTCGCGCGGCACCATCGGCACCTCCTGGGCGGCGAACGCCACCCCGATGGCGAGCACTTGGGTGCGCCGGCGCGCCAGTTCCAGCGTCCGGTCATAGTAGCCCCCGCCGTATCCCAGCCGACCGCCGCGGCGGTCGAAGGCCACCATGGGCACCAGCAGGACGGCAGGCTGCACCGGCGGGGCCGAGGCGGCGGGGTGAAGGGTGCCGTACAGTCCCGGCTCGAGGGTATCGCCCGGCGCCCAGGCGCGGAAGTCCAGCGGCTGTCCCCGGGCGGTGACCACCGGCAGGGCCAGGCGGCAACCGCGGGCCGAGAGCCTTGCCATCAGCGCCCTGGGGTCGATCTCGTCGCCCATGGGCCAATAGCCGGCGACCGCGGCACCCGGGGCGATGGGCAGGTCCAGCCCGGCCAGCGCCTGCCCGGCCGCCTCGCCCAGGCGCAGGCAGGCCTCGGCGCGGGCGGCGACGGCGTGGGCGCGCAGCGCCTTCTTGGCGGCGTCGGTGGCGGGATCGGCGTGGGTCATCGGCGGGGGGAAAGGTGGAGCGGCGCCGCCGCGGCCGTTGGCATATGCAAGTCCTCCGCGGCCTGCAATCGCAGGTGGGTGGCCATGTACCGGAACCACGGCTCCGGCAGGGACAGCCCCCGAGAGGATATTATTGGCCCCAGGGACATTGGCTGCCTGACGCACCGTGCAGCATACCGCTCCGCCTGCGAATCTAGGCCCTCTCGAGCCGGCGTGCAATGCCCTCGATGCGCCCGGCCAGGGCGTCGATGGCCTCGGCCGAGCCGTTGAGGCGGCGCAGTTCCTCGCGCGCCTCGGCCAGTTCGTCGGCCAGCATCAGCCCGACCATGACCAGCAGGCGGGAATCACTGACGTTGCCCACCGAAGCCAGCAACGTCTGGGCCCGGTCGTCGACCAGGCGGCCCAGTTCCTGGACGCGGGCGACCTGGGAATCGTCGCAGGCGATGTCGTAGACGCGGCCGTTGACGGTGAGATTGACGACGGCCACGGCCTATTCCTCCAGCAGGGTGCGCAGCCGGTCGATGGCGGCGTCCAGCCGCCCCGACACCACCCGGGTGGTGTCCTGCAGGCGGGCATAATCCTCGCGCGCGTCGCGCAGCTCGCCGGCCAGCAGCAGGTCGCCGGCGCCGACGCGGGCGGCCGCGGCCTCGAGGCGATCGATGGCGGCGCCCAGCCGCTGCACCGCCGCTTCCGTCCTGGTCCCGTTGTCGCCCCCGCCCTGATCCACGCTACAAGCCCCCGAAAAAACACCCGTCGACGAGGCGAGGTTATGGCGGGCGCCGAGCCAAGTCAACGAGCGACGGCCCTTCCCCAGACGGCGAATTGCCCTGCTCCGAGGAATCCCCCACCTGTCCCCACGAGTGTATGGCTTGCCGGAAAGGGAGTGGGAATGCGCATTGCCCAGGTCGCCCCGCTGCACGAAGCGGTGCCCCCCCTGCTCTACGGCGGCACCGAACGGGTGGTTTCCTATCTGGTCGAGGAACTGGTCGGCGCCGGCCACGACGTCACCTTGTTCGCCAGCGCCGATTCGCGCACCTCGGCGCGGCTGGTGGGGATCTGCGCACGCGCGCTCCGCCTGGATCCCGACTGTGCCGACACCACCGTCCACCACGTCCTGCAACTGGAAGCGGTGATGGCCGAGGCCGACAGCTTCGACATCATCCACGTCCACTGCGACTACCTGCATTATCCCCTGGCCCGGCGCAGCGCGGTGCCGATGCTGACCACCCTGCACGGCCGCCAGGACCTGCGCGACCTGGTGCCGCTGTACCGCGAGTTCGACGACGTGCCCCTGGTGTCGATCTCGGACGCCCAGCGCGCCCCCATCGGCTGGGCCAACTGGGTCGCCACCGTCCACCACGGCCTGCCGGTCGGCCTGTTGCGCCCCAGCTTCGAGCCGGGCGGCTATCTTGCCTTCCTCGGCCGCTTCTCGCCCGAAAAGGGGTTCGAGCGGGCGGTCGAGATCGCCCGGCGTACCGGCCTGCCGCTGAAGGCCGCCGCCAAGACCGCGCCCTCCGACCAGACGTATTTCGACCAGGTGGTGCGCCCGCTGCTGGACCACCCGTTGGTCGAGTGGGTGGGCGAGATCGGCGAGGCGGACAAGGCGGCGTTCCTGGGTGGCGCCCTGGCCCACCTGTTTCCCATCGACTGGCCCGAGCCCTTCGGCCTGGTGATGCTGGAGGCCATGGCCTGCGGCACCCCCACCATCGCCTGGCGCAACGGCTCGGTGCCCGAGGTGATCGAGGACGACGTCACCGGCTTCATCGTCGACGACGTCGACGCCGCGGTGGCGGCGGTGGAACGGGCGGCCGGCTTCAACCGCATCCGCTGCCGGGCCGAGTTCGAGCGCCGCTTCTCGGCGGCGCGCATGGCCGCCGACTACCTGGCGCTGTACCGCCGCCTGGCCCGGCAGCGGCGCCCGCCCCTGTGGCCGGTGGCGGGAGGCCTGGCATGACAGACGTCATCCGCGTCAAGGGACACGCCTATGTGCTGGCCACCTCGCCCCGGGTGGCGATGCGGACGCTGACGCTGAAGGATGGCGACAGCTTCGCCGTGTTCGACCGCTACGGCGACATGGGCTCGGTGGGCGGCGGCGAGCAGGGCGTCTACCACCGGGGCACGCGGATGCTGTCGCACCACGAATTCCACCTGGGCCACCAGCGCCCGCTGCTGCTGTCGTCGACGGTGCACGAGGACAACGCCTTCGTCGCCGTCGACCTGACCAACCCCGACATCCCGGTGACCGGCGACTCGATCATCCCGCGCGGCACCGTGCACGTGTTCCGCTCGCAGTTCCTGTGGGAAGGGGCGCTGTACTGCCGCACCCGGGTGTTCAACTATGGCGAGACGGAGCTGGACACCGACATGGGCTACCTGTTCGACGCCGACTTCGTCGACGTCTTCGAGGTGCGAGGCATGCACCGGCGCGCTCGCGGCCGGGCCTGGCGCGAGGTGGGCGAGACGGGCGTCACCCTGTTCTACGAGGGCCTGGACGGCATCGAGCGGCGCACCCGCATCGAATTCTCGGAACCCCCGGCCGAGATCGACGGCGAGCACGCCCGCTTCAAGCCCCGCCTGGCCCCGCACGAGTCGTTCGAACTGTTCCACACCGCCTACATGGAGGTCGGCACCGAGACCCACGAGGGCGGCCCGGACGCGGGCGCCTTCGACCGCAGCCGCGGCAAGCTGATCGCCAAGCTGGGCGCGGTGCGCACCTGCACCATCGCCACCTCGAACCAGCAGTTCAACCACTGGCTGGATCGCTCGCGCGCGGACCTGCGCATGCTGGTCACCGACACCCCCGACGGCCCCTACCCCTATGCCGGGGTGCCGTGGTTCTCCACCGTGTTCGGCCGCGACGGCATCATCACCGCGCTGGAATACCTGTGGGTCGACCCTGGCGTCGCCCGCGGGGTGCTGGCCACCCTGGCCGCCAACCAGGCCGACCGGGTGTCGGCGCGCAAGGACGCCGAGCCCGGCAAGATCCTGCATGAGTGGCGGGAAGGCGAGATGGCTAACCTGGGCGAGGTGCCTTATGGCTGCTACTACGGCAGCGCCGATTCGACGCCGCTGTTCGTCATGCTGGCCGCCGCCTACCTGCAGCGCACCAACGACCGCGCCTTCCTGGGCCAGCTGTGGCCCTCCATCGAGCGCGCCATCGCCTGGATCGACCAGTACGGCGACGTCGACGCCGACGGCTTCGTCGAATACCAGCGCCGCCGCCCCGAGGGCCTGGTCAACCAGGGCTGGAAGGACTCCGAGGATTCGGTGATGCACGCCGACGGCAGCCTGGCCGAGGGCCCCATCGCGCTGTGCGAGGTCCAGGGCTATGTCTACGCCGCCAAGCGCGGCGCCGCCGACATCGCCGGCACCCTGGACATGCCCGAGCGTGCCGGCGAGCTGTTCCAGCAGGCCGCCGACTTGGTCCGCCACTTCGACGAGGCGTTCTGGCTGCGCGACCTGGGCACCTACGCCCTGGCGCTGGACGGCGAGAAGCGGCCCTGCCGGGTGCACAGCTCGAACCCCGGCCACCTGCTCTATTGCGGCATCGTGCTGCCCGAGCGGGCCGAGCGCCTGGCCCGCTCGCTGATGGGGCCGGCCATGTTCTCGGGCTGGGGGGTGCGCACGCTGGGCGAGGGCCAGAACCGCTACAACCCCATGAGCTACCACGACGGCTCGATCTGGCCGCACGACAACGCCCTGATCGCCGCCGGGCTGGCCCGCTATGGGATGGCCGAGCGCGCCCAAGCCATCCTGGCCGGCATGTTCGACGCCGCCATGGCCGTCGACCTCAACCGCCTGCCCGAGCTGTTCTGCGGCTTCCCCCGCCAGCCGGGCCAGGGCCCCACGCTTTACCCCGTCGCCTGCATCCCCCAGGCCTGGGCGGCGGCCAGCCCGTTCCTGATGCTGCAGGCGGTGCTGGGCCTGGAACTGACCGCCGATCCGCCGACCATCCTGTTCCAGCGGCCCTCGCTGCCGCCGTTCCTCGACCAGGTCGAGATCAAAGGCCTGGCCGTCGGCCGCGCCAAGGTCGACCTCATCCTCAACCGCCACCCCCACAGCGTCGGCATCAACGTGCTCAATCGCGAAGGCGAGGTCGACATCCGGGTGGAGATGTGAGGCCGCACTCCTGATCGTTCTCAGCGTCGCCGCGCCTCTGTCCCCACCAGGGGGCCGGGGTGTTTCAGGTACTGGGACTTGATGGCGTCCACCGCCAGGTAGGTCAGCGCGCCCACCGTGCCGGTGGGGTTGTAGCCGGCATTCTGGGGGAAGGCCGAGGCGCCCAGGACGAACACGTTGGGGACGTCCCAGCTCTGCAGGTACTTGTTGACGGCGCTGGTGCGCGGGTCCGAGCCCATGATGGCGCCGCCGGTGTTGTGGGTGGTCTGGTAGGGCACGATGGAATAGGGCCGGGTCGCCTTGTTGATGCTGACATGCGCCGGCTTCATCGCCTTGACGATGCGCTCGGCCTGCATGGTCAGGTGGTCGCTCATCCGCAGCTCGTTCTCGCCGTAGTCGAAGGTCAGGCGCAGCAGCGGGCGGCCGAAGGCGTCCTTGTAGGTGGGATCGAGGTCCAGGTAGTTGCCGCGGTACGACATCACCGCGCCGTGGGTGCCCACGGCGAAGGCGCGGTTGTACCACTGCTTGACCGCGCGCTTCCATTCGGTGCCCCACTTGGGCGTGCCGTCGGGCACCGGGTGGAACTGGATCGGCCGGGCGCCCAGCTGCGCGGCGATGAGGTATCCGCCCGAGATGAACCCCAGCCCGGCATGGTCGAAATTGTCGCCGTTGAAG
>JBLNBU010000205.1:0-33596 GCA_050260215.1 Actinomycetota bacterium | reverse complement strand
GCCGGGCGGCTGGCGGCTGTGGTGGATGGCGATCAGGCCCAAGACCTTGACCATCGCCGTCGCCCCGGTGGTGGCCGGCACCGCCCTGGCGGCGGCCGCACAAGGGCGGGTGCATTGGCTGCCTGCGGTGGCGGCGCTGTTCGGCGCCCTGGCCATCCAGGCCGGCACCAACCTCTACAACGACGTGGCCGACGCCCTGCGCGGCGGCGACCAGCCCATGCGCCAGGGCCCGCCGCGGGTGACCGCGCTGGGCTGGGCGACGCCGGCCCGCGTGCGGGTGGCGGCACTGGCCGCCTTCGGCCTGGCGGCGCTGGCCGGGCTGTACCTGGCCATGGTCGGCGGCTGGCCCATCATCGCCCTGGGCGCGACCTCGCTGGCGGCAGGCTGGGCCTATTCGGGCGGTCCCAGGCCCATCGCCTACACGGCGCTCGGCGAGGTCTTCGTCGTCGCCTTTTTCGGTGTCGGCGCCGTGGCCGGCACCGCCTGGCTGCAGGGGCAGGGCCCCAGCCCCGAGGTGGTCGTCGCCGGCATCGCGCTGGGGCTGATCGCCGCGGCCGTGCTGCTGGCCAACAACTACCGCGACATCGAGCCCGACCGCCTGGCCGGCCGGCGCACCCTGGCCATCCGCATCGGTCCCGAGCCCTCCAAGGCCGTCTATGGCGCGCTGCTGGCGGTGGCGCTGGGGCTTTTGGCCTGTCCGCTCGGGCCCCATGGCGGCTGGCTGGCGCTGGGGGCGGCGCCCCTGGCCGTGCACCTGGTCATGCGCTTTTCGGCGCAGCCGCGCGGCCCCGCCTTCAACGCCATCCTGGCGTCCACCGCCCGGCTGCAGCTGGTGGTGGCCGCCCTGGTCGCCGCGGGGGCGTGGCTGTGATCGTCACCCAGGCGCTGCTTCCGGCGGCCCTGGCCTTCATCATGTTCGCCATGGGCCTGACCATGGCGCCCCAGGATTTCCGCCTGGTGTTCACCCAGCCCCGGCCGATCCTGGTGGCGCTGGTGTGCAAGCTGCTGGCCCTGCCGCTGGCGGGCCTGGCGGTGGTGCTGCTGTGGCGGCCGCTGCCGGCCGAGTTCGCCGTAGGCCTGCTGATCCTGGCCGCCTGTCCGGCCGGGGTGACCTCCAGCCTGCTGACCCACCTCGCCGGCGGGCGGGTGGCGCTGGCCGCGGCGGTCACCGCGGTGACCAGCCTGGCCGCCACCGTCACCTTGCCGCTGCTGACCAACGAGGCGCTGTCGGCCTTCGCCGGCTTCGACCACGCCGTCGACCTGCCGGTGGCGCGGATGACCATGGGCGTGTTCGCCGTCGACACCCTGCCGCTGCTGGCCGGGCTGGCGCTGCAGCGCGTCCGTCCCGCCTTGGCCGCACGGCTGGGGCGGCTGGCGCGGCCGCTGGCCAACCTGTTGTTCCTCGCCATCGTCGCCGGCGCCTTTGCCAGCCAGTACCGCACCCTGGTCGACCACGCCGCCGACGCGGTGCCGCCGGCCTTGGCGCTGAACCTCGCCGCCATGGCCATCGGCTGGGGCATCTCGGCCGCCGCCGGCCTGCCGGTGGGCGAGCGCGTCGCGGTGGTGATGGAAAACGGCCTGCAGAACAGCGCGCTCGGCATCTTCGTCGCCGCCACCTTGCTGGAGTCTGGCGGCATGATGGTGCCCAGCATCGTCTATGCGCTGGTGATGAACGTCACCGCGCTGTCCTTCGTCGCCTGGGTGCGCCGCCGGGTGCAGGCGCCTATCTGACCATCTGCCACGAACCGTCGGGCTGCATGCAGGCGGTGCCGTAGCCGGGCCGCGGCATGCCGCCGACCATGACGGTGACCTGGTACTCGCGGCAATAGCGGCCGAACGCGTCGGTATAGGCCGGCGACACCGGCACGGGGTCGTAGCCGTATGCCATGCGGGGCGGTCCGCCGGGCACCACCACCACCGGCGGCGGGGCGTAGATCACCGCCGGCGGGCCATAGCTGTAGTATCCGGGGCCGTGCCAATGGTGATGGCCGTGGCGCCAATAGTCCGCTGCGGCCGGCCTGCAGGCCACCACGGCCAGTCCGGCGACGACGACCGCGGCAAGCACCCTCGACATGACACCCCTCCACTCGTGAGCCGGACGCCTGTCCGGTTCCCACGAGTGAACACTCCAAAGATGGCTGAAGTTTGTATGGTCCTGGGCGGCCTATCGGTTAACGTCGACCACGACCCGGCCGCGCACCTCGCCCTTGAGGATGGCCGCGCCCAGGTCGGGCAGGTCGACCAGCCTGGCCTCGGTGGTCATGGAGTCGAGCAGGTCCATGGGCAAGGTCGAGGCCAGCCGGTTCCAGGCCGCCACGCGCCGGTCCTTGGGGCAGAATACCGAATCGATGCCCAGGATGGCGATGCCGCGCAACAGGAAGGGCAGCACGGTGGCGGTGAACTCGACGCCGCCGGCATTGCCGCACGACGCGACGCCTGCGCGCATGCGCATCTGGGTCAGCACGGTGCCCAGGGTCTGGCCGCCAACGCTGTCGATGGCCGCCGCCCAGCGCTCCGAGGCCAGCGGCTTGCCCGGCGGCTGGGCCAGCTCGGCGCGGTCCACCATGGTCGAGGCCCCCAGCCCGCGCAGATAGTCGTGCTGGCTGGCCCGCCCGGTCGAGGCCGCCACCCGGTATCCCAGCCGCGACAGCAGCGCCACCGCGATGCTGCCCAGGCCGCCGGCGGCGCCGGTGACAAGCACCTCGCCCTCCGCCGCAGGGGTCAGGCCGTGGTCTTCCAGCGCCATCACCGCCAGCATGGCGGTAAAACCGGCGGTGCCCACCGCCATGGCCTGGCGGGTGGTCAGGCCGGCCGGCAACGGCACCAGCCACTCGGCCTTGACGCGGGCCTTGCCGGCATAGCCGCCCCAGTGCACCTCGCCGACCCGCCAGCCGGTCAGCACCACCTTGTCGCCCGGCCGGTAGTCGGGCGAGGCAGACTGCTCGACCGTGCCGGCGAAGTCGATGCCGGGGATGTGCGGGTACTTGCGCACCAGTCGGCCCAGCCCGTTCAGGATCAGCCCGTCCTTGTAGTTCAGCGTGCTGTAGTCGATGCGCACGACCACGTCGCCTTCGGGCAGGTCGGCGTCGTCCAGGTGGCGGATCGAGGCGCGGACCTTGCCGGCGTCCTCGTCGAGCATCAGCGCGGGAAAACTCATGGGCTGCCCTCGTGTCAAAGACCGGGAAAGGCCCCAGTCTACCAACATGGCGGGGCCGGCGCGACAGGCCCTTCGGTGCGTGCTATGGTCGCGGCCATGATCGATCTCGCTCAAAACGCGCCGACGACCAAGCCGCTGGCCCATCACGGGCGCTCGGGGCCGTTGGTCCGCATGGTGCTCCTCAACTTTCTGCTGTCGGTGCTGACCCTGTCGCTGTGGCGGTTCTGGGGGCGCACCCGCGTGCGCCGCTACCTGTGGGGCACCACTACCGCCTGGGGTGACGCGCCGGAATACACCGGCACCGGGCGCGAGCTGTTCCTTGGCTTCCTGGTCATGCTGGTGGTGGTGCTGTTGCCGGTGGTAGTCGCGGCAGGGGCGGTGCAGGTGCTGTCCCAGTCGGGCAACCCGCTGGCGGTGCCGTTGGCGGGACTGCTGCAGGTGGTTGTGTTGTTCCTGGTGTTCGCCGCCCTTTACCGGGCGCGGCGCTACCGGCTGTCGCGCACCGAATGGCGCGGCATCCGCGGCGGCCAGGGGGGCTCGGCGGTGGTGTGGGCGCTGATGTCGCTGGCCTCGTGGACGGCGGCCGGCATGACCATGGGCTGGACCCTGCCGTGGACCGAGATGGCGCTGGCCCGCTACCAGTGGCGCCACACCCGCATCGGCGACCGTTCCTTCGACTGTTCGCCGCGCCTGCGGCCGGTCTACAGCGAGTTCCTCGGCTCGTGGATCGCCGCGCTGGTCCTGCTGCCCATGGCGCTGCTGCTGGTGGCGGCGCTGGCCTGGGTTGCGTCCGAGGCCGGCGTGGCCAAGCCCTATGTGCAGGTCGGCAGCGCCGCCGGCGGCGTGCTGGCGGTGATGTTCGGGCTGGTCGGCCCCTATGCCCGCTACAAGGCGGCCTTCTACCGCGAACTGGCGGCGGGCACCAGCTTTGCCGGCACCCGCTTCGCCTTCGAGCCCGGCAAGTGGCGGCTGGTGCGCCTGGCTTTGGGCAACTGGCTGGGCACGGCGCTGACGCTGGGGCTGTTGCGCCCCTGGGCGGTCAGGCGGACCCTGGCCTTCTTCTGCGAGACCTTGCGGGTCGACGGCACCCCCGATTTCGCCGCCATCCATGCCTCGGCCGAGGCGGCGCCGCGCCTGGGCGAAGGGGTGCTCTCGGTGCTCGACGGCGCGGGGGAATTCTGATGGAACGCCGCTCGGGTGGCCGCTTCTTCGACGGCCGCAGCGCTGCCGGCCGTCCGGTCGGCGTGGTGGCGACCTCGGCCGGGCTGGAGATCCGCGACGCCGACAACCTGCTGATCGCCTTCTGGAAGGCCGCCGACCTGCGCCGGGGCGACAAGGTGCCCGGCGGAGGCGTGCGGGTGCGCTGCGCCGCCGAGCCCAATGCCCGCCTGGTGGTCGACGATGCCGGGGTGGTCCCCGCAGCCCCACGGCGGCGCGGGTGCCTTTTGCTGGCCGGTATCGCCGCCGTGCTGGCCCTGGCGGTGCTGGCCGCCGGCTATGCGGCGCTGCCGCTGTTGGCCCGCGCCGCGGTGGCCGCGGTGCCGGTCTCGGTCGAACGCGACTGGGGCCGCTCGCTGGCCGCCGAATTCGAGCGTCATGGCCGCACCTGCCGCGCGCCGGCGGGCACGGTGGCGCTGGACGGCATGGTCGCGCGACTGGCCCAGCCGTTGCCGTCCGAATTGCGTCCGTCCCGCGTGCTGGTGGTCGACGCCACCGTTGTCAACGCCATCGCCCTGCCCGGCGGAGTGATGGTGGTGTTCCGCGGCCTGCTCGATGCCGCCCAGGGCCCGGACGAGCTGGCCGGGGTGCTGGCCCACGAACTGATCCACCTGCGCGAACGTCATCCGGCCGCGGCCATGGTGCGCGGCCTGGGGGTGGGCGTGATGGTCGGCCTTCTGGTCGGCGACACCTCGGGGCTGGTGGCCAGCGGCGCCGCTGCCTTGCTGGCGTCGTCCTACACCCGCGCGGACGAGGCCGCCGCCGACGCCGGTGCGGTCGACCTGCTGCGGCAGGCCGGCATCGGTTCGCAGGGCCTGGCCGCCTTTTTCCGCCGGCTGGCCGCGCGTGGCAGCGAGCCGCCGCAGTGGATGTCGACCCATCCCGACTCGGCTGCCCGCGCCGCCGCGGTCGAGGCCGCCGCCGACCGGCGCGCCCTGCCGCCCGCCTTGCGCGACGAAGAGTGGCAGGCGCTGAAGGCCATCTGCCGATAACGGGTCAGGCGCCCGCGCTCTGGGGGTACGAGGGAACCGCCGGGGCGTCTGCGCGTCCATCAACCGTGACGCGGGAACAGGAGGTCCAGCCATGAACATCCGTTGCTGCCTCGCCTTGGCCCTGGTCGTCGCTCTTCCGGCTCCGTCTGTCCTGGCGCAGGTCAGCGGTGCCGACCATGCCGACCGCATGGCCGCCGAGATCGCGCTCAAGCGTGCCCAGATCCGCGCCCATGCGGGCTGCCCCGCCAGCCGTATCGCTACGCCCCAGGAGTTGCCCGCCACGGCGGCACCGACGCGGCGGGTGGGTAACTATCCCACCACCGGTTCAGCCGGCGCGGTGCCGGCGCCGGGGGTGACGGCGTGCGGGCGTTGATAGCCGGTGGTCACCTTCAGTGTCGTCATGGCCGGGCTTGACCCGGCCATCCATGGTTCCCCGGATCAAGCCCGGGGGTGACGACGGAAGGAGCGACGGCGCCTAGTACGCGCGGTCGATGCAGAAGTCGATGACGTCGGTCAGCGCCTGCTTGACCGGGCTGTCGGGGAAGATCCCCAGGGCGTCACGGGCGATGGCGCCGTAGTGGCGGGCGCGGGCGACGGTGTCGGCCAGGCTGCCGTGGCGTTCCATCAGGCGGATGGCGCGCTCCAGGTCGTCGTCGGTCTGCTCCAGGGTCTCGACGCAGCGGCGCCAGAAGGCGCGCTCCTCCTCGTCACCGCGGCGGAAAGCCAGGATGACGGGCAGGGTGATCTTGCCTTCGCGGAAGTCGTCGCCCACCGTCTTGCCCAGCACCGCCTGCTTGGCGGAATAGTCGAGCACGTCGTCGATCAGCTGGAAGGCGATGCCCAGGTTGAGGCCGTAGGATTCGAGCGCCTCCTCCTCGACCTTGGGGCGGTCGGCGACGACGGCGCCGATGCGGCAGGCGGCGGCGAACAGCGCGGCGGTCTTGGCGCGGATGACCTCGAGATAGGCGTCTTCGCCGGTGGCGGTGTCATTGGCGGTGATCAGCTGCAGTACCTCGCCCTCGGCGATGACCGAGGAAGCGCGCGACAGGATCGCCAGCACCGACAGCGAGCCGTCCTCGACCATCAGTTCGAAGGCGCGCGAGAACAGGAAGTCGCCGACCAGCACGCTAGGCTTGTTGCCGAACAGGGCGTTGGCCGAGGCCCGGCCGCGGCGCAGCTCGCTTTCGTCGACCACGTCGTCGTGCAGCAAGGTGGCGGTGTGGATGAACTCGACGCAGGCGGCCAGCTTGATGTGGCGCTCGCCCTTGTGGCCGCACAGCCGTGCCGACGCCAGCGTCAGGACAGGGCGCAGGCGCTTGCCGCCGGCGGCGATGATGTGGCCGGCCAGCTGGGGGATCAGCTCGACCGGGCTGTGCATGCGCTCGACGATGGTCTTGTTGACCTTCGCCAAGTCGCCATCGACAAGAGAGACCAGCGCATCGAGGCTCTTGGCCTTGCGGCTGCGCTCGTCCTCCAAACTGACTACGATCGCCACTGACGCGCTCTCCTTCGATTGCGGAGCTTCCCCCATCCGCGTGTCGAACATAGTGTTGCGGCGGAAAGTCGGTCAAGCTTACATCGCCTTGCCGTAGCCGAATTCCGGAGGTCCCATGCCCGCGGGTGAGCTGTTTCCCACCACCGAGGACGGGTTGCTGGGTGGGCGGGTGCGCCTGCGCCAACCCGCCGAGGGGTATCGGGCCGCCATCGACCCGGTGCTGCTGGCAGCCGCGGTCACCGCGCGCGACGGCGACCGGGTGCTCGATCTGGGCTGCGGGGTGGGCAGCGCCGCCCTGTGCCTGCTGGCCCGGGTGCCGGGTGTCAGGGCCACCGGCCTGGAACTGCAGCCCGGGCTGGCGGCGCTGGCGCGGCTCAACGCCGAGGCCAACGGGGCGGGCGAGCGCTTCGAGGTTGTCGAGGGATCGGTGACGGCGCCGCCGCTGGCCAACGGCTCCTTCACGGTGGTGATGACCAATCCGCCCTATCTGGAAGCCGCCCGCGCCAAGGCGCCGCCCCACGCCGGCAAGGCCACCGCCAACGTGGAAGGCGAAGCCGGCCTGGGCCAATGGATCGCCACCGCCGTGCGCCTGCTGGCGCCCAAGGGGCGGCTGGCGGTCATCCACCGCGCCGACCGCCTGGCCGACCTGCTGGCGGCCGTCTCGTCCCAGCGCCTGGGCGAAATCCGCGTCCTGCCGCTGTGGCCCAAGCGCGGCCGCCCCGCCGGACGCGTGGTGGTCACCGCCCGCAAGGACGCCCGCACCCCGCTGGACCTGCTGCCCGGCCTGCTGCTGCACGAGGACGACGGCAGCTACACCGCCCAGGCCCAGGCGGTGCTGCGCGACGGGCAGGGCCTTTAGGCGAGGTCGAAGGCTTGTTTCAATGCCCGCCGATGGGCCTCGGCGCTGTCGGGGCCGAAGCAGCAGAACACCACGAGGTCGAACGACGCGCCCAGCGGCCCGGCCAGTGCGTCGCCCACGGTGGCCACGGCGATGGCGGCGGCGCGATCCTTGGGGAAGGCGTAGACGCCGGTGGAGATGGCCGGAAAGGCCAACGAGCGGGCGCCCAGGCCGACGGCGACCTCGAGCGAGCGGCGATAGCACGAGGCCAGCAGGCCGTCCTCGCCGTTGCCGCCGCCGTGCCAGACCGGCCCCACGGTGTGGATCACCCATTGCGCCGGTAGCCGGTAGCCGCGGGTGGCCTTGGCTTCGCCGGTGGGGCAGCCGTTCAGGGTGCGGCACTCGTCCAGCAACTGCGGGCCGGCGGCGCGATGGATGGCGCCATCGACGCCGCCGCCGCCCAGCAGCGACGAATTGGCGGCGTTGACGATGGCATCGACGGCAAGACGGGTGATATCGGCTTCGATGATCTCGATACCCATCAGCAGAACTCCGGGTTCGCGGCCCCATAGGCGCACAGTTCGACCAGCACGCCGTCGGGGTCGTGGAGATAGCACATGCGTTTGCCCGACCGCACGATGTCGCGCGGCACCTCGACCACCGTGGGTGGCCGGTCCAGCAGCGGGGCCACCGCCGCCAGGGCAAAGTCCAGGTCGTCGACGCGAAGGGCCAAGTGGCGAAGGCCCAGATGGTCGGGCGGTGACGGCAGGGGGGCGTCGCCGCCGCCGGTGGTGCCGAACTGCAGCAGTTCCACCCGGCAGCCCCCCGTGGGCGCATCCAGGATGACGCAGCGGGCACGCGCCCCAGGGATGGCGGTCAGGCGCTCGAACCACGGGCCGTCGAGGACCCGGTCCATGACCGGAACCAGGCCCAGGGCACCATAGAAGGCAAGGGAACGCTCAAGGCTGGCGACGACGACGTTGACGTGGTCGAGCAGCACGGGCACCGGGCGTCAGCCGCCCACCTGCAGCACGAAATCGCTGAGGAAGGGGGCGTTGCGGCGCCGTTCGGAATCGTTGCGGCCCATGCTGCCGACCAGCCGGCGCAGGAACAGGCCGTCGCAGCGCTCGAAGTCGAAGAAGGCCTTGATGGCCAGGTGCTCGCCCACATGGTCGGGCAGCTTGGCCGCCCATTTGAGGATGCCGTCGCGCAGCGCGCCTTCGCGCGCCTGGTCCTGGCGGGCGTTGGGGGCGAACTCCTGCTCGTAGAGCTGGGTGATCTCGCGCCAGCACTTGGCGATGACGTCGGCTTCCTGGCGGATGACGTCTTGCAGCACCTGGACGTGGTCCTCGGCCGGCGGCTCGTAGTTGCCGCGGGTGGCGTCCTCGCGGAACAGGGGCCAGGGGTTGTCCTCGGGCTTCAGCCCCGCCGGCTTCTTGCCCTTGACCGGCTTGGGCGTGCGGAAGGAGTTCCAGCGCGAATCCCAGTTGTGCAGGATGGGATTGTTGACCTCGCTGCCCTGGACGATCTCGATCAGCTTGTCGCCGCCGACCTCGCCCCAGTTGTAGTTGTGGGCCAGGGTCGAGACGTGCCGGGTGCTGCGCATCTGCGGCAGCACGTGGCGGCGCAGCACCTCTTCGTAGACGTCGGCGAATTCTGGTGCGACCAGGAACGGCAGGCGCAGGCCCTGGGACGGGCCGCTGATGCGGAACAGGCTGATGATCTTGCGGGTGTAGCCGCACAGCGTGTCGTCGAACAGCACGCTGAAGTCGATGGGCTTGCCCTCGGCCCCGTCGGTCTGGGTGACCTGGCGGGCCATGATCTTGGCGATGCCCTTTTCGCCGGCCGGGCCCAGCTGGGCGGCGAACAGGGGCGGTGGTTCCTTGCCCAGCGAGGCCGAGCGCTGGCGGATGGTGCGCGGCGGCGCCGGCTGCAGGTTGCCGCGGGCCAGCAGCGCCTCGAACCCGGCCTGGGTGGTCTCGGCCTCCGAGCGCGGCGGCGGGCCCAGCATCTGCATGGCCAGGTCGGACAGCACGCGCATGTCCTCGTCGCGGCCGTCGACGCCGGCCGGCAGCATGCCGGCGAACTGCTTGTCGCGGGCAATGCGGAAGGTGTCGATGCCGGTACGCTCGACCGCCTTGGTCAGGATGACCGAGAAGACGACGCCGAGCTGCTTGTCGGTGGCCCACTTGCGGGTTTCGGGATCGCGCAGGGTGAGGCGGCGCAGCAACAGGATCTGGGAGACGTCGAGATGGCGCGTGGCAGCAATGAGGCTGGCGACCTTGGCCTCGAAGGTCTTGCTGCCGCTGTCCCGGGTCTCGCCGTTCATCCCGCTCTCGCCCATCCCCCCTCGGCCCGCTCCGCTCAAGCGCGCAGGCCGATGATCAGGGCATAGCTCAGACCGGACGGGTGCGCAAGTACGGCTTTGGGGCGTAGGGACTTCTACGATCCGGGATTGACTTGCGCGGCGACGATTTCACCGTGGCGTTCGCAGGTCGCCTCGGCCAGGGTGACGAACGCGTCGGTGACCTGGTCGGGCTGGGTCAAGGTCGACTGGTCCTCGCCGGGGAAGGCCTGCTCGCGCATGCGGGTGGCGACGATGCCCGGGTCGATCAGGTTGACCTTCAGGTTGGTGATCCGCCCGACTTCGGCGGCCCAGCACAGCACCATGGCCTCCAGCCCCGCCTTGCTGGCCGCATAGGCGCCCCAGTAGGGCGCGGGGTGGCGCGCCTGGCCGGCGGTGACGAACATGGCCCGGCCGGATGGCGACTGGCGCAGCAGCGGGTCGAAGGCGCGGATCAGCGCCCAGTTGGCGGTCAGGTTGGTGTCGACGGCCTCGGAGAAGTGCTTGAGGTCGTAATGGCCGACCGGGGTCAGGCCGCCGCCGATGGCGCCGGCGTTGCCCACCAGGATGTCGAGGCGGCCCCAGCGCTGGAACACGCCGCCGGCCATCTGCTCGAGCTTGTCGTACTGGCGCAGGTCCTGGGGCGCCAGCACCAGCTTGCCGCCCGACGAGCGGACCTCGTCGTCGAGTTCCTCCAGCGCTCCCTGGGTGCGGGCCACGGCGATGACTTCGGCGCCTTCGGCGGCGAAGCGCCTGGCCACGGCCCGGCCGATGCCCCGCGAGGCGCCGGTGACCAGCGCCACCCGGCCTTCCAGCCGTCCGGCCATCAACGGCTCTCCTCGGTCAGCAGCGACAGCTGCTTGGTGTCGGAGTCGGTGGTCATGTAGTCGGTGGGCGCCACCGGGTACTCGCCGGTGAAGCAGGCGTCGCAGAACTGCGGGCTGGCGCCGTCGCGGCCCTTCTCGCCGACGGCGCGGTACAGGCCGTCGATGCTGATGAAGGCGAGCGAATCGACGCCGATCAGCTTGGCCATGCCGTCGACGTCGTAGCGCGCCGCCAGCAGCTTTTCGCGCTCGGGCGTGTCGATGCCGAAATAGCACGAATGAGTGGTCGGCGGGCTGGAGATGCGCATGTGCACCTCGCGCGCACCGGCCTGGCGGACCATCTCGACGATCTTGCGCGACGTGGTGCCGCGCACGATGGAATCGTCGACCAGGATCACCCGCTTGCCCTCGATATAGGCGCGGTTGGCGTTGTGCTTCATCTTGACGCCGGTGTTGCGGCTGTTGTCGGTGGGCTGGATGAAGGTGCGGCCCACATAGTGATTGCGGATGATGCCCAGCTCGAACGGGATGCCGGCCTCGTAGGCGAAGCCCAGCGCCGCGGGCACGCCCGAATCGGGGACGGGGATGACCACGTCGGCGTCGACCCGGCTTTCACGGGCCAGTTCGGCGCCGATGCGCTTCCTCGCCTCATAGACGCTGGTGCCCTCGACCACCGAGTCGGGGCGGGCGAAGTAGATGTACTCGAAGATGCAGAAGCGGCGCGGGCGCTTGGGCAGCGGCTTGATCGAGCGGATGCCCTCGGCCGAGAGGATGACGATCTCGCCCGGCTCGACGTCGCGGACGAACTCGGCGCCGATGATGTCGAGCGCGCAGGTCTCCGAGGCCAGGCACCAAGCCTTGTCCAGGCGGCCCAGCACCAGCGGGCGGATGCCCAGCGGGTCGCGCACGCCCACCACCATGTCGCGGGTCATCGCCACCAGCGAATAGGCGCCCTCGATCTGGCGCAGCGCGTCGATCAGCCGGTCCTCGACGGTCGAGTACAGGCTGATGGCGATCAGGTGGATGATCACCTCGGTGTCGGTGGTCGACTGGAACAGGCAGCCGCGGCGGACCAACTGGCGGCGCAGCGCCATGGCGTTGGTCAGGTTGCCGTTGTGGCCGAGCGCCAGGCCGCCGAACTCCATCTCGGCGAACAGCGGCTGGACGTTGCGCAGCAGCGTCTCGCCGGTGGTCGAATAGCGGACGTGGCCCACCGCCTGGCTGCCCTTCAGCTTGCGGATCACCGATTCGCTGCCGAAGTTGTCCTCGACGTGGCCGAGGCCCCGGTGGTTGTGGAAGTGCTGGCCGTCATAGGTGACGATGCCGGCGGCCTCCTGGCCGCGGTGCTGCAGGGCATGCAGGCCCAGCGCCACGTGGGCCGCCGCTTCGGCGTGGCCGAAGATGCCGAAGACGCCGCATTCCTCGCGCAGATGGTCGTCGTCGAAGGGGTTGGTGGTCAACATTCCGCCGCCTCGCGCCTGGGTCATCACTGGTTGCTTTGGATCAGCCGTTCCATCTCGCGTCGCGAGACGTTGTCGTAGTTGGGCGCCTTGTGCCCCTCGGTCTTCGACTCCTTCGCCTCGGGCGCCGCCGGCTGGGGGGCGGCCAGGGAACGAAGGTTCTCCTCGATCTCGACGGCGCGCCGGGCGTCCTCGGACAGCCGGGCGGCCTTGCCTTCGGCAGTGCCGAACCCGTCGGGAGCCAGCCCGTGCAGCAGCCTTGCGCCGCGCTCGAGCCAGGGACGGGTCTTGGCGTCGGCCAGCCAGCCCGGGGGCTGGTCGGCCGAGACGATCCAGGTCAGGCCCATATAGGCCAGGCTCAGCAGCACGGCGCCGCGCACCAGCCCGAAGACGAAGCCCAAGGACGAATCGACGCTGTTGAGCGCGCTTTTGCGCACCCGGTCGGCGACCTGCTTGGTCATGATCGACAGGGCCAGCAGGGTGACCAGGAACAGCACCAGCGCCGCCGAGGCGTCGGCCGCCCAGGCGATGCCGATATGGGCGCGGAACCACGGCGCGACGGTGGGCAGGCCGTAGAGGGCCGCGAATACCGCGCCGACCCAGCCGGCGATGGCCAGGACCTCGTGGACGAAGCCGCGCAGGAAGGCGAACACCGCCGAGCCGAGCAGCACGACGGCGACGACCACGTCCACGGCGGTGATGGAAAGGCTGCCCAAATCCAGGTCCCTAACGGTCTTTGTCGTCTATTGCCCGCGCTGGAACAGCCCCAGCACGTCCTGAAGATGGCCCACCGGGCGGATCGCCAGCGGTCCGTCCGCCGGCGCCTGCCTGCCCTTGCGCGGGCGCGCCGGCACCAATGCCTGCGCAAATCCCAGCTTGGCGGCCTCCTTGAGGCGGGCGTCGGTCTGCGCCACGGCGCGGACTTCGCCGGACAGCCCGATTTCGCCGAACACCACCATGTCGGCCGGAACGGGCACGTCGCTGGCCGAGGAGACGAGCGCGGCGGCGACGGCGAGGTCGGCGGCGGGCTCGGCGATCCGCAAGCCGCCGGCGACGTTCAAATAAACGTCATTTCCCGACAAAGCAAGCCCGCAACGGGCATCGAGCACCGCCAGCACCATGCTGAGCCGCGCCGAATCCCACCCCACCACCGCGCGCCGCGGCGACGACAGGGTCGATGGCGCCACCAGGGCCTGGATTTCCACCAGCATGGGCCGGGTGCCCTCCATGCCGGCAAAGACGCAAGAACCGGTGACGTTGCCGCGGCGCTCGGCCAGGAACAGGGCCGAGGGGTTGCCCACCTCGGACAGGCCGCGGTCGGTCATCTCGAACACGCCGATCTCGTCGGTGGCGCCGAAGCGGTTCTTGACCGCACGCAGGATACGGAACTGGTGGCCGCGGTCACCCTCGAAATAGAGCACGGTGTCGACCATGTGCTCGAGCACACGCGGGCCGGCGATCACGCCCTCCTTGGTGACGTGGCCGACCAGGAACAGCACGAAGCCCCGCTTCTTGGCCAGGCGGATCAGTTCGGCGGCGCAGGCGCGCACCTGGCTGACGGTGCCGGGCGCCGAATCGATGTTGTCGGCATAGACGGTCTGGATCGAATCGATCACCACCACCTGCGGCGCTTCGGGCCCGTCCAGCGAGGCCAGGATGTCGCGCAACGACGTGGCGGCGGCCAGCCCCACCTTGGCCTTGGCCAGGCCCAGTCGGCCGGCGCGCATGCGCACCTGGTCGACCGCCTCCTCGCCCGAGACGTAGGCGACGCCGACCTGGCCCGACAGGCCGGCGGCCGCCTGCAGCAGCATGGTCGACTTGCCGATGCCCGGATCGCCGCCCACCAGCAGGCACGACCCCGGCACCAGGCCGCCGCCGCAGACGCGGTCCAACTCGGCGATGCCGGTGGGCAGGCGGGGCAGGGGGGCGGCGGTGCCTTCCAGGGTGACGAACTCGATGCGCTTGCCCTTGCCGCCCGACAGGCCCTTGGGCACTTCCTCGCGCACCGCCTCCTCGACGATCGAGTTCCAGTCGCCGCACGCCTCGCACTTGCCCACCCACCGCGAGGTGACGGCGCCGCAGGACTGGCAGACGAAGCGGGAAGCGGGCTTGGCCAAGGTCGGACCCCATGTCGGATCAGGCGGCCGACCATACCATGGGCGGATGGGGTTGCCCAGGCGTTCTCGGTCTTTTTTCCGCAGCCGTCAGCCTGTCGTCAGCTCATGGGGCTAGGTGTCGGCATCCCGTTCGACCGGAGGTCATGCCCATGTCCCGCCTTTTCGCCCTGTCCCTTGCCCTGACCGCGGCGGCCCTGCCGGTCCTGGCCGACGACCAGCCCGGCTGTCCGGCACCGGCCGCCCCGCGGGTGGACCCCGACCGGGGCTGGTATTTCTCGGGCAAGGGCGGGCCGTCCTTCGTCGCGCTTTCCGGGGTCAAGGCCGACCAGGGGGGCACCCCGTCCAAGGACGGCAGCCACAACGTGGTCGGCGCCTTCGGCATGGCCGGGGGTTATGAATGGGCCTATCGCTACCGCATCCCGCTGCGCACCGAGCTCGAATTCATCAACCGCACCGAGATGACCTACGATGCCAGCCCCCTGCTGCAGGGCGGCGGCAATTCCGGGGCGCTGGCCAGCACGGTGCAGAACGTCACCACCATGGCCAAGGCCTATTGGCACTTTCCGGTGAAGTCCGAGGCGTGGTGGCCGTTCGTCTCGGCCGGCCTGGGCTGGTCGCGCAACACCGCCAAGAGCACCTATACGCCCACCGGCAGCAGCGTCGGCACCAAGGTCACCAACGCCACCGACGACCTGGCCTGGAGCGCCGGGGCCGGCGTCACCCTGAAGATGGGCCCGCAGATGATGAACGACATCGAGGTGCGCTACGTCGACTTGGGGAGCGTCGACTGGGGCCGGTCGGCCGGCCAGAACGTCCACGCCTCGGGCGTCGGCCACTTCGCCGCCACCGAGGTGGTGTTCTCGTTGCGCTACATGTTCTGAGGGACGCTTCCGCCTGCGCGGGCGTGACGGGGCAAAGACTACGCCCGCAGTTCCATCTTGATCGGGCCTTCGGCGCGGCCGTGGATGAACTGGTCGACGAACTCGTTGCCCGAGGCGTCGATCTGCTTGGCGGGGCCGACCCAGATCAGGCGGCCTTTGTAGAGCATGGCAATGCGGTCGGCGATCTTGCGTGCGGATGCCATGTCGTGGGTGATCGACAGCGCGGTGGCGCCGACCTCCTTGCAGCACTTGACGATCAGGTCGTTGATGACGTCGGCCATGATCGGGTCGAGACCGGTGGTGGGCTCGTCGAAGAAGATGATTTCCGGGCTGGTGGCGATGGCACGCGCCAGGGCCACGCGCTTTTGCATGCCGCCCGACAGCTCGGACGGCCACAGCTCGCCGGCGGACTGGGCCAGGCCCACCTGGGCCAGCTTCTCCATGGCGATGTCGCGGGCCTTGTGGCGGGCCATCTTCTGGCCCTGCGTCAGGCCGAAAGCGACGTTTTCCCAAACTTTCAGGGAATCGAACAGGGCGCTGCCCTGGAACAGCATGCCGAACTTGCGCATCACCTGTTCGCGGTCGCGGGCGCGCATGCCGACCACTTCCTGGCCGTCGACCTTGATCGAGCCGCTCTCGGGGCGCAGCAGGCCCAGGATGCACTTCAGCATCACCGACTTGCCGGTGCCCGAGCCGCCGATCACCACCACCGATTCGCCGCGGCCGACGCTGAGGTTGACGCCGTCCAGCACCACCTTGGGCCCGAACGCCTTGTGGACGTCGACCAGTTCGATCTTGGGGGGCTGGGGCGCGGTCATGCTGGTCATTTGCCGAAATACAGCGCGGTGATGACGTAGTTGAAGATCAGGATCAGGATCGCCGCCGACACCACCGCATTGGTGGTGGCCGCGCCGACGCCCTGGGCGCCGCCCTTGGAATAGTAGCCGTGGTAGCAGCCCATCAGGGTGACCAGGAAGCCGAATACCGCGGCCTTGGTCAGCCCCGAGACCACGTCCAGCGGCTCCAGGTATTCCCAGGTGCGCGAGATGTAGGTGGCCGGGTTGAAGCCCAGCTTGTAGACGCCGACGATATAGCCGCCGAACACGCCGATGACGTCGGCGACGGCGACCAGGAACGGCAGCATCATCAGCCCGGCGATCAGGCGCGGCGCCACCAGGTACTTGAACGGGTTGGTCGATAGCGTGGTCAGGGCGTCGATCTGCTCGGTCACCCGCATGGTGCCGATCTCGGCCGCCATGGAGGCGCCGATGCGGCCCGCCACCATCAGGCCGGCCAGCACCGGGCCCAGTTCGCGGGTCATGGACAGCACCACCACGGTGGCCACCGCGCCCTCGGCCGAGAAGCGCGCAAAGCCGGTATAGCTTTGCAGCGCCAGCACCATGCCGGAGAAGATGGCGGTCAGCCCGACCACCGGCAGCGAGAAATAGCCGATCTCGACCATGGCGCGCACGATCAGGCGCGGATAGAAGGGCGGGCGGACCGTGTGCGACACCGCGGTGGCGGTGAAGGCCGACAGCCGGCCGGTATGGGCGAGAAAGGACAGGAACACCCGTCCGACGGTGGCCAGGAAGTCCATCAGGCGCAGCCCCGGTACTGGCGCAGGTAGCGACGGCCCAGCGCGGTCAGCACCTCGTAGCCGATGGTGCCGGCTTCGCCGGCGACGGTGTCGACGGTGACGTGGTCGCCCAGCAGGTCGATCATGGCACCGGCGTGCACGGCCTCGGCCGGCGCGGCGGTGACGTCGAAGGTGGTCAGATCCATGGAAATGCGACCGGCGACCGGCACCTTCACCCCCCCGATGATCCCATGGCCGCGGTTGCCCAGCGACCGGAACCAGCCGTCGGCGTAGCCCACGGCGACGGTGGCGATGCGGGCCGGGCCGGCGACGCGATGGGTGGCACCATAACCAACGGTCTGGGGTGTGTCAACGTCACGCACCTGCAGGATTTTTCCTTGCAGGCGAACCACTTGCGCCATGGGATTGGCGGCGTCCGGGGTGGGGTTGACCCCGTACAGCGCCGCCCCCGGACGAACCAGGTCGAAATGATAGCCGGCCCCCAGGAAGATGGCCGACGACGCCGCCAGGCTGAGCGGCGCCTGCGGCAGCCTGGCCGCCATGGCACGGAAGGTGCGCAGCTGGCCGGCGTTCATGGTCGATCCCGCCTCGTCGGCGCAGGCCATGTGGCTCATCACCAGGGCAAGCTTCAAGCGCGAGACGTCGACCCGGTCCAGGTCGGCCGCAGTCAGCCCCAGTCGCGACATGCCGGTGTCGACATGGACCACCGCGTCCGAGCCGGGCGCGAAGGCCGACCACAGGGCGATCTGCTCCAGGCTGTTGAGCACCGGGGTCAGCCCCGCCCGGGCGAACTCGGGTTCGGAGCCGGGCAGGGGGCCGCACAGCACGAACACCTCGCCCTCGGGCAGCACCCGGCGCAGCTCCAGGCCCTCGTCGATGGTGGCGACGAAGAAGCGGCGGCAGCCGGCGGCGAACAGGGCCGGCGCCACCTTGTCGGCCCCCAGTCCGTAGGCGTCGGCCTTGACCACCGCCGCCGCCTCGGCGGGCCGCGCCTTGGCGGCCAGCAGCCGCCAGTTGGCGACCACGGCATCCAGGTCGACCGTCAGCACGGCGGTGGCGCGGGAAATGTCGGTCATGGCGATCACTCTTCATACCCTCCCCCGGCTGGGCCGGGGGAGGGAAGGTGGGGGCCGTCGCGGCTCAATAACCCGGCTCTTCGTAGTGGTCGTCGGTGACCAGGTTGCCGAACTTGGTGTACTCGCCCTGGAACGACAGTCGCACGGTGCCCACGGGGCCGTGGCGCTGCTTGGCGATGATGACTTCGGCGGTATTCCACACCTGCTCGCAGCGCTCCTGCCACTTGGCGTGACGCTCGTTGAACTTTTCCTGGCTCTCCTCGGGGCGCTGGCCGGGTTCGGCGCGTTCCAGGTAGTACTGCTCGCGGAAAACGAACATCACCACGTCGGCGTCCTGCTCGATCGAGCCCGATTCACGCAGGTCGGCCAGCTGGGGCCGCTTGTCCTCGCGCTGCTCGACGGCGCGCGACAACTGGGACAGCGCGATCACCGGCACGTTCAGCTCCTTGGCCAGCGCCTTGAGGCCCCGGGTGATTTCCGAGATTTCCTGCACCCGGTTCTCGGAAGTGGCGCCCGAGCCGCGCAGCAGCTGCAGGTAGTCGAGCACGATCAGCCCCAGCCCGTGCTGGCGCTGCAGCCGGCGCGAGCGGGTGCGCACCGCCGAGATGGACAGGGCCGGCGTGTCGTCGATGAACAGCGGCAGGCGGTGCAGCTGCTGGGCGGCGACCACCAGGCGCTCGAACTCGTCGTTGGACAGCTCGCCCTGGCGGATCTTGTGGCTGGGGATTTCGGCCTGCTCGGCCAGAATACGGGTGGCCAGCTGCTCGGCCGACATTTCCAGCGAGAAGAAGGCGACCACCGCCCCGTCGACCGCCTTCTTGCGGCCCAGGGTGTCGGCCTCTTCCTTGTAGGCGGCGGCGGCGTTGAAGGCGATGTTGGTGGCCAGCGACGTCTTGCCCATGGACGGGCGGCCGGCCAGGATGATCAGGTCGGATTCGTGCAGGCCGCCCAGCTTCTTGTCCATGTCGATCAGGCCGGTGGGCACGCCGGAAAGCTTGCCCTGGCGCTTGTGGGCGGATTCGGCCGCCTGGACGGCCCCGATCAGCACGCTGCGGAAGTCCTCGAAGCCGCCCTCGGTCTGGCCGGTGGTGGCCAGTTCGTACAGCTTGGCCTCGGCGCCGCCGATCTGGTCCATGGCCGAGCGGTCGATGTCGGGGGCGAAGGCGTCGTTGACCAGGTCCTCGCCCAGCGCGATCAGCTCGCGGCGCAGGTGCAGGTCGTGGATCAGCTTGCCGTAGTCCTCGGCGTTGATGATCGACACCACCGCATTGGCCAGCTGGGCCAGGTACTGCGGACCGCCGACGTCGGCCAGCGCGCCGTCCTGCTCCAGGTAGGTCTTCAGGGTGACCGGGTTGGCGATCTGGCCGCGCTCGATCAGCTTGCCGCAGGCGGCGAAGATGCGCCCGTGCGCCGGCTCGGCGAAATGCTCGGCGCGCAGGAACTCGGACACCTTCTCGAAGGCGCGGTTGTTGAGCAGCACCGCACCCAGCAGGGCCTGCTCCGCCTCGTAGTTGTGGGGCGGGGTGCGCAGGGCATGGGAGGCGTCGGCGGACGCAGCGGGGAAGGGGACCGGATCAGGCATGCCACAGCGTACCAGCAAAGTGGTTGCCGCCGCATCACCCGCGGCAGTTATCCACAGGAATGGATAACGAGGATATCGGGGGGAAACCTTGCCGCACTCCCCTCTCCCTCGAGGGAGAGGGAGGGGCCCGCGGCACGCGGGAGGGTGAGGGGGTGATGCGTCCCCGGAAGGGATACTTCCGCGGCCGGCAACTCTCCCTCACCCCGACCCTCTCCCGCTGGGAGAGGGAGCCTCTTAGGCCTCGGCGGCCTCGTCCTCGGCCGGGGCGGCTTCCTCGGCGGCGGCTTCGGCAGCCTCGGCGGCGGCGGCAGCGGCGGCGCGCTCGGCTTCCTCGGCCGAACGGGCGACGTTGACGGTCACTGTGATCGCCACCTCGGGGTGCAACGACACGCGCACGGCGTAGGCGCCCAGGGTCTTGATCGGGTTGTCCAGGTTGACCTGGCGGCGCTCGACGGTGTAGCCGGCGGCGGCAATGGCGTCGGCGACGTCGCGGCCCGAGACCGAACCGTACAGTTGCCCGCCTTCACCGGCCTGGCGGACCATCAGCACCGTCAGGCCGTCCATCTTGGCGGCGACGGCCTGGGCCTCGTCGCGGCGCTTGAGATTGGCGGCCTCGAGCTGGGCGCGCTGCTTCTCGAACAGGGCCAGGTTGTCCTTCGACGCGCGCAGGGCCTTGTTCTGCGGCAGCAGGAAATTGCGGGCGTAGCCGGGCTTGACCTTGACCACGTCGCCCATCTGACCGAGCTTCTCGATCCTCTCGAGCAGGATGACTTCCATCTTATTCCTCCTTCCCGCCGCCGCTGATCGCGCGGTCGCGGAATCCCGATACGAACCTCACCAGTCCGAGGCCGGCCACCGCGAGCACCGCCCAGCCGAAGGCCACGAACAGAACCAAATACGTCACCGCCAGCACCCAGTTGGCGTTGGACCGGCCGGCTGCCCATTGATGGACCCCGGCCAACCCGAGAAAGGCGAACGGCACGACCGCCACCAGCGCCAGGTTGCGGCCGACATAGCCCGGGTCGCCCCCGGCCAGCCAGCCCACCAGCACCGCGGCCAGCAAAGCCGCGCCCAGCCAGGTCGGCAGCCACAGCTGCCGATAGACCGGGCTCGGCCGGCGGTTGCGGCCCGACCGCACCAGGATGCCCTGGGCCGTCGCGGCGTTGACCACCGCCATCACCAGCCACGACCCCGCCAGCATCGACGGGAACAGCGGGGTCCACCACTGGGTGGCCAGGCCTCGCTGTTCCTCGCTGAGCGACGGGGCCAGGACCTTGAGCATGCTGCCGATGGTCTCGGCCAGCCACCCCTCGATCCCGGCCTCGTGGCCGGGGATCAGGGCGGCGGCAACCACCAGCATCAAACCCGCGGTCCCGGCCAGCCAGGCCAGCACCAGTCCCGGCGGATACCACTCGACCCGTCCGGCGTCGTCGCTGCGCCACAACAGGGCGCGGTTGACCACCACCAGGGCCGGCAGTACCGCGACCACCGCGAACGGCAGGGCCGAAAGCGCCCCCGCCACCGCGGCGACCGCCGCCAATCCCACCAGGCTCGCCGCCCCTGCCGCCAGTCCTCCCCACCCCAGTCCCGCCATCATCAGCGGCAGCGGGGCGGCATAGGACAGCAGCACGCCGGCGGCGACGCCCTTGGCCAGCGACAGGAACAGAAGGGCAGAGCCCAGTCCCGCCACCAGCGGAAGGCCGATCAGCCTGGTCACGTCACCAGTGCCGCCGGCCTCACTTCACCACGTAGGGCAGCAGGCCCAGGAAGCGGGCGCGCTTGATGGCCTGGGCCAGTTCGCGCTGCTTCTTGGTCGAAACCGCGGTAATGCGGGACGGCACGATCTTGCCGCGCTCGGAAATGAAGCGCTGCAGCAGCTTGACGTCCTTGTAGTCGATCTTCGGCGCGCCCTGGCCCGAGAACGGGCAGGTCTTGCGGCGGCGGAAGAACGGGCGGCGGGGGGCGCCGGTCTGCACCGGACGGGGCCGCTCGGCGGTCTTGGTCTCGGTCATCACTCACCTCCCTCGGAACGGCGGTCGCGGAACTCGCGGCGGGGACGGTCCTCGCCGTCGCCGCGGCGCGGGCGATCCTCGCGGCCGGACTTGGACTGCATCATGGCCGAGGGGCCTTCCTCCAGCTCCTCGACGCGCACCGTCAGGCAGCGCAGCACGTCTTCATTGATCGACATCTGGCGCTCCATCTCCTTCACGGCGGCGGAGGGCGCATCGATGTTGAGCAGGACGTAGTGGCCCTTGCGGTTCTTCTTGACGCGGTAGGCGATGTTGCGCAGGCCCCAGAATTCCTTCTTGGAGACCGAGCCGCCGCCCTGGGCGATGACGTTGGACAGTTCTTCGGTCAGGGCTTCCACCTGGGGGGCGGAGATGTCCTGGCGCGCGATGAACACGCATTCATACAAAGCCATTCTTTTACCCTTCTGGCTTTTCTCTTCCCGTGCCGCCCACCATGGGCGAACGGGCATAGCCGGTGCCTCGCATGAGACCCCGGCAAGGGATGGAAGCCGCGCATTATGCACAGGGCGGCCCCGGATGCAAGCGGCGTAGCCACGGCCGGGCTTGCTTTTTCGTTTGCATCGCCGCCCGGGTCGGGCACAAATCGTCGGACCATGAGCGCCGAGAAGACGACCTGGCTGAAACCGATCATCGAGCCCTTGCGCCCCGTCATGCGCGAGCTGCTGACGGCGTCCCTGTTCGTCAACATCCTGGCGTTGGCGGTGCCGATCTTCGTGATGCAGGTCTACGACCGGGTCATCGGCCACAACGGCATGGCGACGCTGAAGGGCCTGGTGATCGGCGTCTTCGTGCTGCTGGCCTTCGACTGGCTGGTGCGCACCTCGCGCGGACGCGTGATGCAGACGGTGGCGCTGAGGATCGACGTCGAGGTCGGCACCAAGCTGTTCGACAAGGTCATGCACCTGCCGCTGCGCACCCTGGAAAGCCGGCCCACCGCGTTTTGGCAGACCTTGTTCCGCGACGTCGACACCATCCGCAATACGGTGTCGGGCGCCACCGCCATCTTGCTGGCCGACCTGCCGTTCGTGGTGGTGTTCCTGGCCGTGATCTTCGTCATCGGCCGGCCGCTGGCCATCGTCTTCATCCTGATGTTCGCCGCCTTCCTGGTGCTGGCCTGGCGTTCGGGGGCGGCGCTGTCGGACACCTCGAAGAAGGAAAAGAACGTCCAGCAGTCGCGCGACGGCCTGGTCGCCGAGATGATCGCCGGGCGCGGCACCATCAAGGCGGTGGCGCTGGACCGGGCGCTGCGCCCGTTGTGGGAGGACCGCCAGGCAGGAACCATCGAGCAGTCCATCCAGCGTGGCGCCGTCCAGGACGGCTACGTCAACCTGGGCCAGACGCTGACCATGCTGGCCAGCATGATGCTGACCACGGTGGGCGCGGTCTACATCATCGACCACGAGCTGACCATGGGCGCGCTGGTCGCCTGCAACATGCTCTCGTCGCGGCTTTACGGCCCCATCAACCAGTTGGTGGGGGCGTGGCGGACCTTCGCCTCGTTCCGCCAGTCGGTCGAGCGCCTGGGCGAGGTGTTCGCCGAGGGCGAGGAGCGCCGCCACAGCGCCATCCGCCGCGAGCGCCCGCAAGGGCATCTGGCGCTGGAAGACATCAGCTTCGCCTACGACAAGAAGGCCGCCGCCGCCGCGGTGCTCGACCGTCTCGAGATCAAGCCTCACGGGGTGACCGCCATCCTGGGCCGCAACGGCAGCGGCAAGACCACCCTGCTGAAGATCATCATGGGCCTGTACCACCCCGAGAAGGGCCGCGTGCTGCTTGACGGCTCGGACATCGCCCAGTTCACCCGCGCCGAGCTGGCCGGCTGGATGGGCTATGTGCCCCAGGAAACCGTGCTGCTTAACGGCACCATCCGCGACAACATCGCCTATGGCCAACCCGGCGCCGACGACGAGGCGATCCTGGAAGCGGCCAAGACCGCCGGCGTCCACCACTACATCGTCGACCTGCCCGACGGCTACGGCACCGCCATCGGCGAGGCGGGGTCGCGCCTGTCGGCCGGACAGCGCCAGCGCATCGCCATCGCGCGGGCCCTGATCGGCGACCCGCCGGTGCTGCTGTTGGACGAACCCTCGGCCAGCCTGGATCGCCAGGCCGAGGAGGACCTGCGCAACACCCTGGCCGAGCTGGCGCGCACGCGCACCATCATCATCGTCACCCACAGCCCTATCCTGCTGCCGGTGTGCCGTGACGTGGTGGTGCTCGACAAGGGCCGTGTCGCAGCCGCCGGCCCGGCCGCCGAGACCCTGCAGCGGCTGTTCGGCGTCCGCCAGCCCCAGCAGCCCCAGCAGCCCCAGCCGCAACCCCCGCGGCCCGCCGCGGTGCCCGCCCAATGACCGATCAAAGCCCTCCCGCGCCGCCGCCCGGCGCCATCCAGCTGCCGCCGGGCATGACGCCCGAGCAGCTGATGCAGATGATGGCCGCGGGCGCTGCGGGCGGTCCTGCGGGCGGTCCTCCCATTGGTCCTCCGGCGGGGCCGCCGCCGCCGGCCTGGCGCATCCATCTGGACCGCGCGCTGGCCAGGTTGCGCATCCTGTGGGCGTTCCTGCGCTGGCTGTTCGCCCGGCCCGAGCCGGCCGAGGATGGGTCCGTGCCGCCCACACCGCTGCCGCGGCGGATCTGGGACGCGGTGGTGGCGTGGTTCCTGCCGCCGCTCGACGCCCTGGGGCCGGCGGTCGAGCAGGAGTACCACGCCGTCGACAGGCATGGCGGGCGGCTGTGGCGGCTGGCCAATTCCTATCCGTTGCCCACCTGGCGGCCGCTGGCGCGGCTGGCCATCACCATGGTGGCCATCTTCCTGGTCTGGGCCCAGTTCGCCCACCTGGACGAGGTCGCCACCGCCGAGGGCGAGGTGGTGCCCGAAGGCAAGGTCAAGACCATCCAGCACCTGGAAGGCGGCATCATCCGCGAGATCACGGTGCAGGACGGCGAGGAGGTCAAGGAGGGCACCCCCCTGGTACTGCTCGACCTGCCGGTCAGCTCCATCAACAGGGAGGAGCTGCAGGTCCGCCTGGACGGCTACATTCTGCAGCGGGCCCGGCTGCAGGCCGAACTGGCCGGCGGCCACCAGCCCAGCTTCCCGCCCGACGAGGCCCGCCGCCAGCCGCCGCTGCTGGAGGCCGAGAAGCGCCAGTTCGAGGCCCGCCGCGCCGCGCTGAAGGCGACGCTGTCGGTGCTGCAGGAGCAGGTGCGCCAGAAGGGCCTGGAGGTGAGCGAGCTGGAAACCAAGCAGCGGGCGCTGGGCAACAACCTGCGCCTGCTGATGCAGCGCTTCGAGATGTCCAAGGACCTGATCCGCTCCGGCCTGACCTCGAAGATGGACCACGTGGCGCTCGAGGCCCAGGTCGAGGACCTCAAGGGCCAGCTCGACAGCGTGCGCGCTTCGATCCCGCGCTCGCAGGCCGGCCAGGCGGAGGCTAGAAGCCGCATGGAGGAGGAGCAGGCGCGCTATACCCGCACCGCCCAGCAGGAACTGGCCGAGTGCGAGCTGAACGTCGCGCGGACCCGCGAGTTGCTGACCCAGGCGTCCGACCAGCAGCGCCGCACCCAGATCACCAGCCCGATCGAAGGCATCGTCAAGAACCTGCGCGCCAACACCATCGGCGGCGTGGTCAAGCCGGGCGACCCGATCATGGAGATCGTGCCGCTGCACGAGCGCCTGCAGATCGACGCCAAGCTCAACCCCATGGACCGCGGCTATGTCCAGGCCGGGCAGCGGGCGACGGTGAAGGTGTCGGCCTTCGATTACACCACCTATGGCGGCCTGGAAGGCGAGGTCACCCTGGTCGCCCCCGACACCACCATCGGCGGCCCGCCGCAGAACCAACCCTATTACCGGGTGGTTGTCCAAACCGATAAGGCGTATATCGGCGACGAAACCGACAAGCGCCTGATCACGCCCGGCATGCAGGCCACGGTGGAAATCCACACCGGCACCCGCACGGTGATGGAGTTCCTGATCAAGCCGGTGGTCAAGCTGCGGCACGAGGCATTCCGCGAACGTTGATGGGGGGACTTCCGATGAACAAGACGCTTGCCGCGCTGGTCGCGGCCTGGGCGCTGGCCGCCGGCTCGGCCGCCCTGGCCCATGGCGGCGCGCCCGCCGCCGCCTGGTACGGCGGTCAGCTGGTTGAGACGCCCGAAGGCTACCGGGTCGAGTTCGCCGTGCGCGAGGGGCTGGTCCGCGCCTGGGTGCGCGACCGCTCGGACCGGCCGGTCAAGGCCGCCGGAACGGCGACGCTGGCCATGCACGGTCATGCCATGCCCGCCACCCTCCGCAGCGAGGGCGACGCCCTGGTCGCCGAGGCCCATGTGGGCAGCGCCGACAAGCTGGAGGCGGCCCTGGCCCTTACCGTGGCAGGTAAGCAACTTGCCGCCCGCTTCACCCAGGAGGCGGTGGCGACGCCGGCCCTGGCCGGGCCGGCTGAAAGCGGCAAGCAGGCGTTCGACAAGGTGTGCGCCACCTGCCACGGCGCGGCGCTGCGCGGCTCGGACAAGGCGCCGCCCCTGCTGCATCCCTACTACACCGCCGCCGCCGGCCACACCGACGACGTCATGCTGTCGGCCATGGCCAAGGGCACCAAGAGCCATATGTGGAAGCTGGGCGACATGCCCAAGCCCGAGGGCCTGGGCGCCGGCCAGGACAAGGAGGTCCTGGCCTATATCCGCGCCATGCAGGCGGCCAACGGCCTGGGGGCACAGGCGGCGCTGCCGCCCATGCCCGCCATGGACCATTCAAGCCACATGAAGCACCATCACTGAGCGGGTGGGCGGCCCGTCGGGCCCATGCACTGGTCGGTGACCAGGACGTGGTTGACCACCCACTCGGCCACGGTTTCGAACAGCTCTTCCGGCGTCATCTGGTCGCGGATCGCCCACAGCTCCTCGAGGTAGGTGCGGATGACGACGTGTTCGGCGGCATGTTCGGCGGCGTCGGGAGAATTACGCCGGGCCATTACCGCCTCTTCCGAGATGAAGTGGTATTCGGTGTAGTCCAGCAGCCGGCGGATCCAGCAGTGCAGGGCCACCGCATTGGAATTGCCGAATTCGCGGCGGATCTCGTTGGCGGTGTCGATCAGGTAGCGGTGCTGCCGGTCCAGGACCGGATGGCCGCAGCTGTACCTGTCGTCCCATTGCAGCGCTCGTCCCATCGGCGCGCCCCCCTTCCCGGGTCCATGTCGTCGGAAGGTACTATACCATAGGTATTGGATGTTCGGGAGTCCGCCCTCCGAACCACGCCGGCGGCCCCCGGTCTCGCCAGCTGGGAGGACGGGAATCGGCGGCCCACTTGGCCGCCAGGGTGGCGCGGTAGGCGTCGAAGGTCGGCAGCTCGGGGAATGGGGTGCAGTTGCACCAGTCGACGGGCGGCGCGTGGCTGCCGGTCTCGCCCAGGGCGGCGGCGATGCGGGCACAGGCGTGAACCCGCCCGTACCGATGGGAATACTCGTCCAGCAGTTCGTCCAGCAGCCGCTTCGTCCAGGCGAAATTCGCCGGCTGTTGGCGTACCCAAAGGGCGACCGGGTGGTTCAGGTGGGTCGCCCGGTAGAACAGGGCCGGATCGGCACCGGGCTGCAGGTCGGGCCGGGCGCGGACGGCGGCGCTCAGCAGTTGGGCGGTTTCCAGCACCATCTTGATCAGGCGGCGGTCGTCCAGGGCCCGGGCACAGTCGGCCGGATCGGCAGAAACGGCGAAAATGTTCATGGCCCCACTATACGCAGAAATCCTCATGCTTTTGAATGGGGCGCCATATTGCTTTCGTATTGAACTCAGGACTCGACCTGATCTATAAGCAATGCCTAATGAGTAATCCTTTTGGCGGAGACGGGCGATGAAGATATCCGGGCGGCTGTGGCTGATTGCCGCGACGTCGCTGGTGGGCATGGTGGCCATCATCGCCACCAGCCTGCAGCAGTTCCGCACCACCCTGATGGAAGACCGCCAGATCGCCACCCGCCACATCGTCGAGGTGGCGCTGGGCGTGGTCGCCCAGTACCACGAGGCCGAGAAGGCCGGGCGCATGACCCGCGAGGAGGCCCAGGCCGCCGCCGCCGCCGCCATCGGCGCCATGCGCTACGAGAAGGGCGATTATGTCTGGGCCCATCGCCTGGCCGACAGCGTCATGCTGGCCCACCCAATCACCAAGATGATCGGCAACGCCTATGCCGACACCAAGGACAAGGCCGGCTATCCCCTGTTCCGCGGCTTCAACGAGACCGTGGCCAACAAGGGATCGGGCTTCGTCAACTATGTCTGGAACAAGCCCAACTCCGAGGAGCTGGGCAAGAAGATCAGCTTCGTGCAGGGCTTCGCGCCCTGGGGCTGGGTGGTCGGCAGCGGCATCTACATCGACGACGTCGACGAGGCGTTCGCCCGCAGCGCCTGGCTGTTCTCGCTGGGTGCCGCCGTGGTGCTGGCGATCATGTTCGTCGTCGCCACCGTCATCGGGCGGACCATCGCCCGGCCGCTGGGCGACGTCACCGGGGCGCTCGAGGCGCTGACCCAGGACCGTGACGGCGTCGACATCCGCCACACCGAGCGCAAGGACGAGATCGGCGCCCTGGCCCGCGGGCTGCTGGTGTTCCGCCGCCACGTGGAAGACTCCAAGGTGGCCGCCGCCGAGAAGATGCGCGAGCAGGAGGCCGAAATCGCCCGCCAGCGCGAGATCGAGCGCTTGGCCGCCGAGTTCGAGGGCGAGGTCGCCGGCATCATCCGCTCGGTCAGCGCCGCCGCCACCCAGATGCAGTCGACCAGCCAGTCCATGAGCGCCATGGCCGAGCAGACCAGCCGCCAGTCGACCACGGTGGCGTCCGCCGCCGAGCAGGCTGCCGCCAACGTCCAGACCGTGGCCGCCGCCACCCAGGAGCTGACCGCCTCGGAAGAGGAGATCGCCCGCCAGGTCGACCAGTCGTCGACGATTGCCCGCACCGCCGTCTCCGAGGCCGAGCGTTCGGGCCGCATCGTCGCCGACCTCAACGGCCAGGCCGGCCGCATCGGCGAAATCGTCGGCCTGATCAACGACATCGCCGCCCAGACCAACCTTTTGGCCTTGAACGCCACCATCGAGGCGGCGCGGGCCGGCGAGGCGGGCAAGGGATTCGCGGTCGTCGCCAACGAGGTCAAAAGCCTGGCCAACCAGACTGCCAAGGCCACCGAGGAGATCACCGCCCAGATTGCCGCCGTCCAGCAGTCGGCGCGCGAGGCCGCCGACGCCATCGGGCTGATCGCCAACACCATCAACGACATCGACCATACCTCGTCGGCGGTGGCCGCCGCGGTGCAGGAACAGTCGGCCGCCACAACCGAGATCGCCCGCAACATCGAACAGGCCGCCCTCGGCACCCAGGAGGTGTCGTCCAGCATCGTCGAGGTCAACCAGGCCGCCCGCAACGCCGGCATGACCGCCACCGAGGTGCTGGGCGCCGCAGGTGAACTGTCGAACCAGGCGCGCGCGCTGCACGCCCAGGTCGACCGCTTCCTGCGCTCCGTCCGCGAGGCCGGCAACCGCGCCGCTTAAAGCCCGACACCCATCGTCCGTCCACGCCCCCGCCATTTGGTGCTACAATTCGCGCCGGTTGTATGGTTGCCCCCTCCCCGGAGAGGGGGATACCATCAATACTAAAGTCGGATGCGGGGCAGGGGTTCCGCATCCCCGGACGGCAGGGGGCCACGACATGGGCAGTCGTCGCGGAGGGTGGCTGATCGTTTGCGCCTTCATTCTTGCGGCAGCTTCGGCGGCCGCCGCCGACCTGCGCCTGGCCATCTCGGCCACGCCGCTGTCGGCGCCGGTCATCATTGCCGTCGAGAACGGCTATTTCCGGCAGTACGGCCTCAATCCCATTCCCACCTACATGCAGGGCGGCCATCGCACGCTGAAGGCGGTGCTGGCCGGCGAGGCGGACATCGCCACTTCGTCCGAGGCGGTGGTGATGTTCAACGCCTTCGCCCGCTCGGACTTCGCCGTGCTGTGCACCTTCGTCAGCAGCGACAACGACGACAAGATCCTGGTGCTTCGCGACAGTCGCATCGCCTCGGTCGACGACCTGCGCGGCAAGCGCGTCGGCACCATCCGCAACGCCGCGGCGCACTTCTTCCTCAGCCAGACCCTGCAACTGGCGGGCATCCCCGGCTCGGCGGTGACCATCGTCGGCATCGACCCCGAGAACGCCGGGGCCGGCCTGGAGTCGGGGGAGTTGGACGCGGTGGCGGTGTGGGAGCCCCACGGTTACGCCCTGACCCGGCGCTTCGGCGACCGGGTGGTGGCGCTGCCGCATGACCGCGCCTACATCGAGACCTTCAACGCCATCGCCACCCGGGCCTTCATCGAAGGCAACCCGGCCGCCGCCGAGGCGGTGGTGCGCGCCCTGGCCCGCGCCGTCGAGTTCATCGAGGCCAAGCCCGACCAGGCCCGCGCCACCGTCGCCGCGGCCCTGAAGCAGGACCCGGCCGTGGTCCAGGCCATCTGGCGCGATCTCAACTTCAACGTACGCCTGGACCAGTGGTTGCTGACCACGCTCGAGGCCCAGGCGGCCTGGGCCAAGCGCGAGAAGCTGGTCGATCCGGCGGTGTCGCCCAATTTCCTCGACTTCCTTTCCCTGCGCCCGCTCGAGAAGATCAACGCCAAGGCGGTGACGGTCTATCGCTGAACTGTGGACGGCCTTTAATGCGGATCAGAACCCTCTACATTGCCGGCGCCATCGTCACCGTCCTCGCGGTGGCGGGCCTGGAGGGTCTGGCCTGGGAGGCGTTCGAGAGCCAGCAGCGCACCCTTGAGGACAATGCCCGCATCGAGGCGCTGTCCACCGGCATCTACCAACTCAACACCCTGACCCATGACGTCCTGTCCGACTACGGCGAGCGTGCGGTCGGCCAGTGGCGCAACCGTCACCATTCGCTGGCCCTGTTGCTGCAGACCGATGATACCGGGACGCTGGCGGTGCTGGCGTCCTACCATGCCAAGGCCGGCGAGCAGTTCGACCGCCTGGTCGACCTGAGCCGGGTCGGCCCCACCGCGCGCTGGGAGGAACCGTGGACCTACCGGGCGGCGCCGCTGGCGGTGCGCCTGCGCACCCTGGTCGACGCCATGGCCGGCGAGGCCGACAACCTGTCGGCCGGCAACCACGAGCGCATGCTGGCCGGCTGGCAACGGCTGCGCAGCATCAACATGGTGGTCAACGGGCTGATGGCCGGCTTCCTGCTGGTTTTCGGATTGGCGGGCGCGGTTCGGGTGATCGGCCCGCTGATGCAGACTCGCGAGGGCATCCGCGCCTTTGCCGCCGGCGACGAAAGTTTCCGTTTCCTCCGCCCGGCCGCCGACGAGATCGGCGACGTCAAGGCCGCCTTCAACCAGATGGCCTCGTCGCTGTGCCAGACCATGGTCTCGCGCAACCTGCTGTCGGTCGAAGTCGACGAGCGCCGGCGGATGGAGGAGGCGCTGCGCCGCTCGGAAGCGGACCTGCGGGCGATCCTCGACAACATGCTCGACGTGTTCTTCCGCACCGGTTCCGACGGCCAGGTGATCATGGTCTCGCGCTCGGTCGAGTGGGTCACCGGCTTCATCCAGGAAGAGGTGGTGGGCGCCCATATCGCCGGGATCCTGTTCGATCCCGCCGGCTACCAGCGCATGATGGAGACCATGACCCAGTCCGGAACCGGCGTCGTCGACTTCGAGTTGCCGGCCCGCCACCGCGAGCACGGGACGATTTGGGTGGCGGCCAGCAGTCACTTCCGCTGGGACGACAAGGGCGACATCGTCGGCATCGAGGGGGTGTTCCGCAGCGTCGAGGATCGCCGCGCGGCCGAGAAGGCGCTGCGCGCCCAGGCCATGCTGACCCAGTCGCTGATCAACGCATCGTCCGACGCCACCATGCTGTTCCGGCTGGACGGTACCTTGCTTGCAGTCAACAGTGTGTTCGCCGACCGCTTCGGCACCACGCCCGAGGGGGTGATCGGCCGCTGCCTGTGGGACTTCTTCCCACCCGACGTCGCCGAGGCGCGCAAGGCGGCGGTGGCCCGGGTGGTCGAGACCGGACGGGCGGGCAACATCGTCGACCGCCGCGGCGGGCTCTATCTCGACAATTCCATCTATCCGGTGCCCAACCAGGACGGGGTGATCGACCAGGTGGCGGTCTATTCGCGCGACGTTTCCGAGCGCTACGAGGCCGAGACCCGCATCAAGCGCTACATCACCGAGATCGAGCGCTCGAATGCCGAACTCGAGCAGTTCGCCTATGTGGCCAGCCACGATTTGCGCGAACCCTTGCGCATGGTCACCAGCTACCTGTCGCTGATCGAGCGGCGCTACGGCGACAGCCTGGACAACGACGCCAAGGAATTCCTGGCATTCGCCCGTGACGGGGCCCGGCGGATGGACGGCCTGGTCCTCGACCTGCTGGAATACTCGCGCATCGAGCGCCGCGGCGAGCCCATGGTCCCCACCCCCGTGGAGGAGGTGCTGGCCACCGCCATGCTGCACCTGTCGGTCGCCATCGACGAATGCGGTGCCCAGGTCGGGGTCGAGAACGGCGACGCCAGCCCTGTGGTCGTCGCCGACCGCAGCCAGGTGATCCGGCTGTTCCAGAACATCATCGGCAATGCGGTCAAGTACCGCGCCCCTGACCGTCCGCCCGAGGTCTTGATTGCCTGGAAGCCGCTGGAAGGGTTCTGGCTGTTCACCATCGCCGACAACGGCATCGGCATCGATACCCAATACCACGACCGCATCTTCGGCATCTTCCAGCGCCTGCACACCCGCGAGAAATACGACGGCACCGGTATCGGCCTGGCGGTGTGCAAGAAGATCGTCGAGCGCCACGGCGGGCGCATCTGGCTGGAGTCGGTTCCCGGCCAGGGCACGACCTTTTTCTTCACCCTGCCAAAGGCCGACTAGCCGCCCGTATGGGGCCATAGCGCTTTCGGAATGCGTGGGTTTGCTGCACAGTCGACCCATGCGGTCTCTGAAGGTCTATTTGGCCATCCTCATTGCCGGGGTGGTGCTTCCCGGCCTGCTGTTCGGCATCGGCGTCAGCCGGTGGCTGGCGGCCGAGATGCGCCAGACGGTCGAGAACGAAGCACGCGCCACGGTCGGGCGCATCGCCACCGACGTTTCCGAGCACGTCCACCTGGTGATGGCCGCCATGAAGACCCTGGCGCGCTCGCAATCCCTGGCCCGCCAGGACCTGGGCGAGGCCTATCGCTATGCCGTCCTGCTGTCGGCCGACATCGGCCAGCACATCGGACTGGCCACGGTCGACGGCCAGCAGCTGTTCAACACGCGACGGCCGCTGGGCTCCGTGCTGCCGCGGCGGGCCGACCCGGTGTCGTACACCAGGGCGCTCGAGACCGACAGGCCCAGCGTCTCCAACGTCATCGTCGGCGCCATCAGCGGACGGCCGCTGGTCACCATTGACGTGCCGGTGGCGACCCGCTTCGGGCCCCGGGTGCTGGGCACCTCGACCGATGTCGCCACCATCGGCACGGTGCTGGCGCGCACGCCGCTCAAGCCCGACTGGAAGGCGGCCATCATCGACGGCGATGGCCGCTTCATCGCCCGTACGCTCAACCCCGAGCGCTTCATCGGCCAACTGGCCGTGCCCGAACTGATCGCCGTGGCCAAGGGCGCCGAGCAGGAGGGGACGCTGCGCCATCGCTCCCACGAGGGCGAGGATCTGTACACGTTCTTCGCCAAGGTGCCCGGCACGCCGTGGACGGTGGTGATCGGCACGCCCGAGCCGGTGCTGTTCGCGCCGCTGAACGGCACCCTGGCGCTGCTGGCGGCGGCCGGGGCGGCGACCATCCTGGTCACCCTGTCGTTCGCCGTCGGCCTGGGGGTGCGCCTGGATGCCGCCGCGCGGCGCCTGACCGCCGGCGCCGCGGCCATGGGACGGGGCGAGGAGCTGCCGCCGCTGTCGCAGACCATCGCCGAATTCGAGCAGGTCGAGGAAGTGCTGCACGACGCCGCCCGCCTCAGCCGCC
>JBLNBU010000204.1:0-2685 GCA_050260215.1 Actinomycetota bacterium | reverse complement strand
CTCGGCCACGGTGGCGAAATTGTCGTCGGACAGGGCGACCTGGCCGGTCAGCCGCACCGCATAGCCGTTGGCCCGGGTCAACCCCAGGCCGGCGGCGGCGCGGCGGATGGCCTCGGCGGCGGGCCGGCCGGGGGTGAGGCTGCCATAGTCCAGCCGGGGCGTGACCAGCAGCAGCGCCCGCGGCGGCCGCGGGTCGACCTCACCCAGGCCGACCAGCCGGCGCCAGGCCAAGGGCCGCGACGGGTCCGCGGCGGCGCCCGCGATCTCGTGCAGGGCCGGCTCGAACTGGGCGGGGTCGGCGTCGCCGCGGCGGATGCCCTCGGCGGCCAGGTCCAAGGCCTTGAGCAGCCCGCGCAGGCTGGGGTCGGCGGCCAGCGACCCGATCAGCGGCTGGGCGGTGACCAGGGTGTCGGCCAGCGCCTGGACCGCGCCGGGGGACAGGTACAGCAGGCCGTTGCGGGCGAAGAAGTCGGTGCCCGGCGGCAGGTCCACCGACAGGAACGGCCCGCCGCCGCGATCCAGCGCGGCCTTCAGCCGCCGCACGCCGTCCTCGGCCTGCCCGACGGTGGCGGCATCGACCACCACCACCAGGTCGCCGCCCCCGCCCGGAAACGCGGCGGCGAACGCCTTCTCGGCCTGGCGGAACGGCTGGTCGGCGCTGATCAGCTTGGATTCGTCGGTGTCCAGGCCCAGATGCCCGGCGGCGTACCAGGCCGAGGCCACGGTCAGCAGGGTGAAGGCGGCCACCACCACCCCGGCCCGGCGCCAGCACCACGAGACCAAGCCGACGGCGATGCGCAGCAGCATGCGGGGGAGGTGTTGGCCGCCCCTGCCCGGTTCAAGCCCCCTACTCCGCCGCGATGATCCAGCCGCCGCCCAGCACCACTTCGCCGTCGTAGAAGACGCAGGCCTGCCCGGGCGACACCCCTTCCTCGGGAGTGGCCAGCTCGACCACGGCAGTGGCCCCGGGCAACAGGCGCAGCGACGCCGGCCGCGGCGGCCGGGTCGAGCGCACCTTGACCTCGACGGCACGTTCGGTCTCGGGGCCGCCCAGCCAGTTGACCCCGTCCAGGCGGATGCGGGTGCGCGCCAGCGCCGCGCGCGGGCCCACCACCACCCGGCCGGCGTCGGCGTCCAGCGCCACCACGTAAAGCGGCGGCCCGCCCCCCAGGCCCAGGCCCTTGCGCTGGCCGATGGTGTAGTGGATCACCCCGGCATGGCGCCCCAGCACCCGACCGTCGACGTCGACGATGTCGCCCGCACGCACAGACTGGGGGCGCAGGCGCGACACCAGCCCGGCATAGTCGCCGTCGGGAACGAAGCAGATGTCCTGGCTGTCGGGCTTTTTCGCCACCGGCAGGCGGTGGCGGGCGGCGATGGCGCGCGTCTCGTCCTTGCTGGCCATTCCGCCCAGGGGGAAGTGCAGGAAGGAAAGCTGCCCTGCCGTGGTGGCGAACAGGAAATAGCTCTGGTCGCGGGCGGGATCGACGCCCTTCAGCAGCATGGGGCCACCTGGGCCCATCTCGCGGCGCACATAGTGCCCGGTGGCCAGGGCATCGGCGCCCAGGTCGCGGGCCACCCCCACCAGGTCGCGGAACTTGACCGTCTGGTTGCACAGGATGCAGGGAATCGGGGTGCGCCCGTCGGCGTACGAGTCGGCGAAGCGCTCGATCACCTCGGCGCGGAAGACCTGCTCCATGTCGACGACGTAATGGGGGATGCCCAGGGCATCGGCGACGGCGCGGGCGTCGTGGACGTCCTTGGACCCGCAGCAGGTGCGCGAGGTGGCGCACACGGCCTGGCCGTGGTCGTAAAGCTGCAGGGTGACGCCGATCACGTCGAAGCCCTGCTCGAGCAGCAGGGCCGCGGTCGCCGACGAATCGACGCCGCCCGACATGGCGACCACTACCCGGGTGTCGCCGGGCGCCTTGTCGAGGCCAAGGGGGTTCATGCCGGGGTTATATAGCCCTGGGTGCGGTTCCGTCCACGTCCGCAGCAACGCGTCAGCCGGCGCGGACCTCGGCCAGGAAGCCGGCGACCTCGTCGGACAGGCGGCTGGACTGCCGCGCCATGTCCTCGGCCGAGCCCAGCACCACCTGCGAGGCGCTGCCGGTCTCGCCGGCGGCCTGCATCACCGCGTTGACGTTGTGCGACACCTCGCCGGCACCCTGGGCGGCCTGGGCCAGGTTGCGGGTGATCTCGGCGGTGGCGGCCGACTGCTGCTCGGCGGCCGAGGCGATGGTGGCGGTGATGCTGTCGACCTCGCCGACCGAGCGCACGATCTGGGCGACGGCGGCGACCGCATCGCGCACCGAAGACTGGATCTCGCCCACCTGCGAGCCGATCTCGTCGGTGGCCCTGGCGGTCTGGGTCGCCAGGTTCTTGACCTCGCCCGCCACCACGGCGAAGCCCTTGCCGGCTTCGCCGGCACGCGCCGCCTCGATGGTGGCGTTGAGCGCCAGCAGGTTGGTCTGCGAGGCGATGTCGTTGATCAGCTGGACGATCTCGCCGATGCGCTGGGCGATGGCGGCCAGGCGGCCGATGGCGGCATCGGCCTGGTCGGCGTCGCCGGTGACCCGGCGGGTGCGCTCGGCGGCGTCGTTGATCTGGCGGGTGATCTCGGCAATGGACGAGGACAGCTCCTCGGTGGCGCTGGCAACCGTCTGCACGTTGGTGCTGGTCTGC
>JBLNBU010000203.1:0-32371 GCA_050260215.1 Actinomycetota bacterium | reverse complement strand
CGACGCGGCCGGTGATCCAGTAATAGCCGTCCTCGTCGCGGCGGCAGCCGTCACCGGTGAAGTACATCCCCTTGTAGGTGGAGAAGTAGGTCTGCACGAAGCGCTCGTGGTCGCCGTAGACGGTGCGCATCTGGCCGGGCCAGCCGGGCTCCTGCAGGCACAGGTTGCCCTCGGTCTTGCCTTCCAGCAGCTTGCCGTCGGCATCGACCACCACCGGCTTGACGCCGAAGAACGGCCGGGTGGCCGAGCCGGGCTTCAGGTCGGTGGCGCCGGGCAGCGGGGTGATCAGGATGCCGCCGGTCTCGGTCTGCCACCAGGTGTCGACGATCGGGCAACGGCCGTCGCCGACCACGCGGTGGTACCACAGCCACGCCTCGGGGTTGATCGGCTCGCCGACCGAGCCCAGCAGGCGCAGCGTCTTGCGGCTGGTCTTCTTGACCGGCTCCTCGCCCTCGCGCATCAGCGAGCGGATGGCGGTCGGCGCGGTGTAGAAGATGGTGACCTTGTGCTTGTCGACCACGTCCCAGAAACGCGACACCGACGGATAGTTGGGCACGCCCTCGAACATCAGGCTGACGGCGCCGTTGGCCAGCGGACCGTAGATGATGTAGCTGTGGCCGGTGACCCAGCCCACGTCGGCGGTGCACCAGTAGATGTCGCCGTCCTTGTAGTCGAAGACGTACTGATGCGTCATCGCGGCGTAGACGAGATAGCCGCCCGAGGTGTGCAGCACGCCCTTGGGCTTGCCGGTCGAGCCCGAGGTGTAGAGGATGAACAGCGGATCTTCGGCGTTCATCTCGACGGGCTTGTGCTCGGCCGAGGCCTTCTCGGTGATCTCGTGGTACCAGCTGTCGCGGCCATGCACCATGTGGACGTTGCCGCCGGTGCGCTTGACCACGATGACGTTCTTGACCGACCAGCAGGTCTCCAGCGCCTTGTCGCAATTGGCCTTCAGCGGCACCTTGCGGCCGCCGCGCAGGCCCTCGTCGGCGGTGATCACCAGGGTCGAGTCGCAGTCCTGGATGCGGCCGGCCAGCGCGTCGGGCGAGAAGCCGCCGAACACGATGGAGTGGATGGCGCCGATGCGGGCGCAGGCCAGCATGGCCACCGCGGCTTCGGGGATCATCGGCAGGTAGATGGTGACGCGGTCGCCCTTCTTGACGCCCATGTCGGTCATCGCGTTGGCCAGCTTGCACACGCGGGCATGCAGGTCGCGATAGGTGATGTGGGCCGATTCGTTCGGGTCGTCGCCTTCCCAGATGATGGCGGTCTGGTCGCCGCGCTTGGCCAGGTGGCGGTCCAGGCAGTTGGCGGCAACGTTCAGGGTGCCGTCGGCGAACCAGCGGATATGCACGTCACCGGAATAGGAGACATCCTTGACCTGGGTGAAGGGCTTGATCCAGTCGATCCGCTTGCCGTGCTCGCCCCAGAACCCGTCGGGATCCTTGACGGAGCGCTCGTACATCTCGTTGTACTTGGCAGTGTCGACCAGGGCCGACTTGGCGAAATCGGCGGGAACAGGAAAGACCTCAGTCATCGTTCGGGTGTCTCCCTTTTATGTGTGGTTGGTCTGCGCCCGAACGACAGCGAGCGCGAGACGTTTCCCCGGTGCTTGAGCGCCGAATTATGTTCGACTTCCGGAAGCGAAACAAGCCCGGCGCGCACGAATTGATCCTTACGGCGCAGGGCGGGCGCAATGTTGCGAAAGGCTTATCTGCCCTCCGGCGAGGCTGCGGCATAGCCCGCCCGTCCGTCGCGCCATAGGCATATGGGAACAGGCCTGCCGGGCCAACAATCGCCCGTTTTTGCCGATCGTCAGGCGGCCACTCCGCCCAGGGCGCACAGCAGTTCCCACGAGGCGTCGTCGATGGGCATCACCGAAAGGCGCGACTGGCGGATCAGCGGCAGGTTTTCCAACCGTGGGTCGGCCTTGATCCGGGCCAGTTCGACCGGGTGGGCCAGCGGCTCCACGGCACGCACGTCGACGGCCACCCAGCGGCCCTCGGGGTCGGTGGGATCGGGATAGGCCTCGCGCACCACCTCGACCACGCCGACGATCCGCTTCTCGTCCACCGAGTGGTAGAAGAAGGCGCGGTCGCCCACCCGCATGGACTTCAGGTACTTGGCCGCCTGGTGGTTGCGCACCCCCGACCACGGCTCGGAAGCGACCCGGGTCTGGTCGTCCCACGACCAGCAGCCGGGCTCGGACTTGACCAGCCAGCGGGCCATGTCAGGGCAGGACCTTCTTGAACGGCAGCACGGTGACGTTCTCGAACAGGCCGGCCTTGGCATAGGGATCGGCGGCCAGGAAGGCGTCGAGGTCCGCCCGGTCGGGGAAGTCCAGCACCAGCACGCTGCCGACCATGCCCTCGCGCGCGTCGTCGAGCACCGGGCCGGCCAGCACCAGCCGGTCCATGTGGCCCTTGATGTACTCCAGATGGGCCGCGCGATTCTCGGCCCGCACGTTGGAATGACCGGGCTTGTCCTTGCAATGGACCACGAACATACTTCGCCTCCGCTAGCGTTGCCGGCCCAGCTTAGCGGACCGGACAGGGGATGACGAGACATGGAAGCCCACGAGACCCACGAAGCCATCCACGAGGCCCATGCGGGCCACCACCACCACAAGCACCCCAATGCCAAGCGGGTGGCGATCCTGATCAGTGTGCTCGCCGCCCTGCTGGCCATCGTCGAGATGGGCGGCAAGAGTGCCCAGAACACCTCGGTGGCCGCCAATATCGAGGCCGCCAACCTGTGGGCCTTCTTCCAGGCCAAGACCGTGCGCATGACCACCATGCGCACCGCCGCCGATGCGCTGGACACCGTCGCCCCGCCCGGCCTGCCGCCCGAGGCCGCCGCCGCCTGGGCCAAGCGCTCGGCCGACTGGCGGGCCACCCTGCAGCGCTACGAGTCCGAGCCCGAAACCGGAGAAGGCCGCAAGGAGCTGGCGGCACGCGCCAAGGCGGCCGAGGCCAAGCGCGACCACGCCCTGGCCGCTTACCATCTGTTCGAATACGGCGCCGCCGCCCTGCAGCTGGCCATCCCGCTGGCCTCGGCCGCCGTGGTCACCGGCATGATCGCGCTGGCCTGGGTCGCCGCCGGCCTGGGCGGCGTCGGCACGGCGTTCGCCCTGCTCGCCTGGCTGGCACCCACCCTGATTCACCTGTGACGGCGTCGGGTCAGTTCGCCTCGACCCAGTCCAGCAGCGCGGCGAAGGTTTCGCGGGCGGCGGTGACCGCCTGGGCCTCGGCGGCATCGTCCCAGTCCAGCCGGGTGGCCAATGCCCGGCCGAAGCGGCGCCAGGCGGCCTCGGCGTCGTCGTAGAAGCCGTAGAAGGCGTATCCGCCCACGGCCGGAGGGGCCTCGAGGCGGTCGGGCAGGCTGCGCAGGATGACCCGCCCGCCCAGCGTCGGGCCTTCCAGCACATAGGCGCACCCCACAGCCGCCGCCGCTCCGTCGGCTCGCGGCAGGACGGCACACAGGGGCAGCGCCGCCACGTCCGCCACCCCCAGCGTGGCCAGGTCGGCGGCCAGCGCCGGATGCTTGGGGGCGACGCCCAGCGCGGCCAGATGGGGTGCCAGAACGCCTTCCAGCGGACGGTAGAAGCCGTAGAGCAGCGCCAGGGCGCGCATATAGGCGGCGTGGGTGACCGTGCCCGCGTTCAAGGCCGCCATGGGCGCGGCTGATTCGACCCGGCGGTGCAGGTCCATGGTGCCGGCCTTGAGCGCCGGCATCGGGCGGGGCACTTGCGGCCTCATGGCGTCAGGGTCCCGGCGGCCAGGCGGGCCATCAGCTCGTGCCCCGGGATGGGCCGCGAGAACAGGTAGCCCTGGCCGCAGTCGCAGGCCATGCGCCGCAGGTAGTCGAGCTGGTGGTCGGTCTCGATGCCCTCGGCCACCACGTCGAGAGCCATGCTCTGGGCCATGGAGACGATGGCGCGCACGATGGCGGCGCTGTCGCGGTTGACCTCGATGTCCATGACGAAGGACTTGTCGATCTTGAGCGCGCTGATGGGCAGCTTCTGCAGGTACATCAGCGACGAATAGCCGCTGCCGAAGTCGTCGACCGCGGTGCTGACCCCCATCTCGCGCAGGGCGCGGATAATGTCGATGACCGCGTCGATGTCGCGCATCAGCATGCTTTCGGTGATCTCCAGCTCCAGACTGCCATAGGGCAGCCCGGCCTCGGCGATGGCGGCGCGGACCACGTCGAGGAAGTCGGGCTCCTGCAACTGGCGGGCCGAGACGTTGACGGCGACGTGCACGCCGAGATGTCCGGCGCCGTGCACCGCCACCACCTGGCGGCAAGCCTCGCGCAGCACCCAGGTGCCCAGCGGCACGATCAGCCCGGTTTCCTCGGCGATGGCGATGAACTCGTCGGGCGGAATCAGGCCGATCTCGGGGTGCTGCCAGCGCACCAGGGCCTCCATGCCGGACAGGCTGTTGGTGGCCAGGTCGATCTTGGGCTGGTAGTAGACGACGAACTCGCCGTTTTCCAGGCCCTGGCGCATGCCGTTCTCAAGCCGCAGGTGGCGCAACGTGCGCTCGTTCATGGTCTCCGAGAAGAACCGGAAGACGCCGCGCCCGGCCTCCTTGGCGCTGTACATGGCGATGTCGGCGTTCTTGGTCAGGGTATCGAAGTCGTCGCCGTCGGCCGGATGGACGGCGATGCCGATGCTGGCGCCCACATAGATGTCGTTGCCGTCGATGGTCACCGACTGCTTGACCGCCTCGACGATCTTCTCGGCCAGGCGGGCGGCGTCGGCCTGGTCGGCGCAGCGTTCCAGCACCACGGTGAACTCGTCGCCGCCGATGCGGGCCACCGTGTCGGATTCGCGCAAGGCATCGCGGATGCGCCCGGCGATGACCTTCAGCAGCTCGTCACCGACGCCATGGCCCAGGGTGTCGTTGACGTACTTGAAGCGATCGAGGTCGATGAAGAACAGGGTCAGCCCCTCGCCGGTACGCCGCGACATGGCCAGCGCCTGCTCGAGGCGGTCGTGGAACAGGGCGCGGTTGGGCAGGCCGGTCAGCACGTCGTAGTAGGCCAGCCGCTGCAGCCGCTGCTCGGCCGCCTTGATGCGGCTGATGTCCGAGAAGATGGCGACGTAGTGGGTGGGCTGGCCGTGGTCGCCGTGGACGGCGTTGACGGTCATCCACTTGGGGAAGGTCTCGCCGCCCTTGCGGCGATCCCACAGCTCGCCGCTCCAGTGCCCGTCGCTGTCGATGGCGGTCCAGATTGAGCGGTAGAAAGCCTCGTCGTGGAGGTCGGCCCCGTCGGGGATCATCTGCATGCCGGCCACTTCGGACTCGGCAAAGCCGGTGATGGCGGTGAAGGCGGCGTTGACGTCGACGATGCGGCGGTCGGGCCCGGCGATCATGACGCCGTCGCTGGTGGTCTGCACCACCCGGTGCGCCAGGTGCAGGTCTTCTTCGAGGGTGGCCGACAGGCGCTGCAGCTCGGCGTTCTTGCGCGCCAACTCGCGCTGGGCGTTGGCCAGCCGGTTGTTGAGCTCGGTCATCTCGTTGAAGACGTCTTCCTGGCCGGCCGGCTCGGGCGCCGGCTCGCCCTCGCCCACCGCCTGGGACTTGGCCAGGCGCCGCAGCAGGTTGGCCTGCTCGTTGGACATCTGGGTCAGCTCGGCATAGAGCATGTCCGCCTCCTTCCACGAGGAGGCGCCGATGACCATGATTTTGTCGTCCAGGCGCCCGGCGTCGAAGAACACTGCGCAGACGTCCTCGCCGACCCGCAGGTTCAGCTCCCAGCCGAACGCGGCGGCGTGTTCGCGCGCCTGCTTGAGGAAGGCCAGCCCCTTCTGCACCGAGGACAGGTCGAACAGCATGGGCAGCGGCGTCTCACCCGAGTGGATGCCGGGCAGGCCGAAGTCGTCACGCACCACCTTGCGGATGACGCCGTCCAGGTCGCACAGCAGGGCGACGCCCTGGTTGGTCGCCGGCGGCAGGGACAGGGGCGGACCGGTCATGCCGCCCAGCCGTCCACCAGTTCCACCGCCCCCTTGGCCGAGGGCGCCCAGGCGTCGGCGCCGATGCGCCGCCACAGCTCGGGGTCCATGTTGAACGGCGCGCCGCCGACCAGGATGCGCACATGGTCGCAGCGCGACTCGGCGCGCACCGCCCGGATGATCTCGGACGCATGGCCGAGATGGGCGGTCAGGGTGGCCGACACGCCCAGAACCTGCGCCTGGTTGTCGACCAGGGTGGTGACGATGTCGCCCACCGGCACGTTGGCGCCGAGGAAGATGGTGTCCCAGCCCGCCAGCTCGAGCAGGTCCGAGACCATGCGCAGGCCCAGCTCGTGCAGCTCGCCGCTGACGCAGCTGCCGACGAAGCGACCCTTACGCTTGGCGGCGCTGAAGATGTAGGGATACAGCTGCGACATGGCCATCTGGGTGGCGGCGGTGCAGAAATGCTCCTGGGCCACGGTGATGACGTTGGTGTGCCACAGCCGCCCCAGTTCGCGCAGGACCGGAGTAAACACCCTGAGGTAGATGTCCTCGACCGGGGTGCCGGACTGGGCGGCCTCGACGATCAGGCGCGAGGCCTCGGAGCGGCGCAGCGCCAGCAGGTTGGCCAGATAGCTGCGCGCCAGTCCCAGCAGCGGGTCGTCGCCGTCCAGGAACGACTGGTTGGCCGCCGGCTGGCGGTCCAGGGTTTCGATGCCCTGGCCGACATAGGCCGCGGCGGTATCGGCCCAGCCCGCGTCCCACCCGGCCAGCACCGTGCGCAGGTCCGCCAGGTACAGGCGGAAGTCGCCGGTGGTGATGCCGATGCCCTCGAACAGGGTGCGGGTCCAGTCCACGTACTCGGCGAACAGCACCGGACTGCCGCAGCGCAACGCCTCGCCCAGATAGGTCAGGTGGATGGTCCCGTCCTTGCGGCAATAGTCCGAGCCGGTGGGGCCGAAGCGGGTGTGAAATTCCGGATGCGCCTGGAAGAAGCGGTCGGTGACGGCCGAGGCGATCTGCTCGCGCTCGTCGAAATACCCGGTCAGATCCATGAGATGTCCCTCGGCACCCATACTCCCAGTTAGGACTATATCGAAAGTTTTGGCGTTTAGGCATGCCAAGGCGGCATCGCAGTCATACTTTCGGGGGAACGGCCCGGATGACGGTGATCCGCCCGCTGGGTTCCAGCGCGATCAGGCGGGTCTGGGAGACGGTCTCGACCCCGGCGGCGCGCAGCGCCTCGTCAAGGTCGCAGCGGCTGATGCCGTGGCGGGCCAGCCCGTCGGCATCGATGCCGCCGCCGCGGCCAAGGCGGATGGTGCGGCCTTCGAGCAGGCGCGACAGGCGGGCGGAGCGGGCCGCCGCTTGCGCCAGCACCCAGTGCAGCAGGGTCAGCAGCGCGGTGGCGGCCATGGTCGCCAGCAGCGGCGCCCCGCCGGTCAGGGCTCGGCTCAGGTTCGAGCCGACGATGATCGACACGATGATGTCGAGCGCCGACATCTTGCCGAACAGGCGCTGCCCGCCCATGCGCACCAGGGCCAGGCCGAACGCCATCACCACCACGGCGCGGGCGCATTCCTGCCACCAGAGGATGTGATCCTCGGTACCGAACAGGCCGTCCCACCCGTCCATCGCCATCCCCGCGCCGCTTCACCCGGATGAACAGCCCCGGGCGGGCGGAAGTTGCGTCAGGCGCTGCGGATGTAGTCCAGGAAGCCGTCGATCTCGGCGTTCAACGCCTGCGCCTCCTGCTGCATGGCGTCGGCGGCGCCGAACACCTGCTCGGCCATGGCGGCGGTCTGGCGGGCGGCCTGGTCGACCACGGCGACGTTCTCGGCGGCCGAAGCGGTGCCCTGGGCCGCCTGCTCGACGCTGCGGGCGATCTCGACGGTGGCAGCGCCCTGCTCCTCGACCGCAGCGGCGATGGCGGCCGACAGTTCGTTGATGTTCTCGATGGTTCCCGAAATGCCGCGGATGGCCTCGACCGCCACCTTGGTCTCGCTTTGGATGGCGGCGATCTGGGCGCCGATCTCGTCGGTGGCCTTGGCGGTCTGGTTGGCCAGCGACTTGACCTCGTTGGCGACCACGGCAAAGCCCTTGCCCGCCTCGCCGGCGCGCGCCGCCTCGATGGTGGCGTTGAGGGCCAGCAGGTTGGTCTGCGAGGCGATGTCGTTGATCAGCTGCACCACCTCGCCGATGCGCGCGGCGGCCTCGGCCAGCCCGCGCACGGTCTTGTCGGTGGCGTTGGCCTGGTCCACCGCCTCGCGCGAGATGGTGGCGGCATGGCTGACCTGGCGCGAAATCTCGGTCACCGAGGCCGACAGCTCGTGGGTGGCGGCCGATACCGCCTGGACGTTGGAGGTCACCTCGCCGGTCGAGCGGGCCACCTGCTCGGACTGGCCCATGGTCTGGCGGGCATTGTCGGTGAGCATGCCGGCGTTGCCCTGCAGCTGCTCGGCCGAGGACGAGATGGTCTCGACCACGCCCTTCACCCGCAGTTCCAGGGTGTCGGCGATGCGCACCAGGCCTTCCTTGCGCCGCTCCTCGGCCTTCTGGTCGTTCTCGGCCTTTTCCAGCTGGGCATAGGCCAGCTTGGCCTTGAGCGCGCGCACCAGGGCGTTCAGCGAATGGAACTCGCGCACCGAGCACGCGGGGATCTCGTAGGACAGCTCGCCGCGGGCGATGGCGTCGAAATGCTTTTCCATGCCTGCGATGGGACGGCGCAGGGCGCCCAGCACCCAGACCGCCAGAGCCAGGCCACACGCCACCGCAGCCGCCGCCACCAGCCCGACCAGAACGGTGCGGGCGTGGTAGATGGCGACCGCGTCGTCGTGCATGCCCTTGGCATCGCCGATCTGGTAGGCCATCAGTTCCTGCTGCGGCTTCTGAGCGGCGAGGAACAGCGGGCGCAGCGCTTCGTCCATGTGGCGCCCCAGCCCCTCGGCGTCGCCCTTCTTCATCAGGTCGAGTGCCGGCACCAGGCCGCGCTCGACGAAGGCCTTGCGCCCGTCGGCGGCCGCATCGGCCATGCGGCGTTCGTCGGCCGGGTGGTCGCTGCCGTAATAGCCGGCCCACTTGCCGTCCATGGCGGCGATGTCGTCACGGACGGTGGCGATGCGGTCGTCGATGCTGCGCCAGTGCTTGCCGCGCAAGAGTTCGATCTCGGTCACCGCCACCTGCTGGTAGCTGTCGCGGACCAGGTCCGAGATGGAGGCGAGATCAAGCACCGCCACGGTGTTGTCGCGATAGAGCGCCTCGGTGGTGCGCTCGAGCGAGCCCATGCCGGACAGGCCCAGCCAGCCCACCACCGCCAGCATGACGGTCAGTGCCCCGACCACCCCGCCCAGGCGGCCCGAGATGCTGTTGCGCAGCCGCTGCAGGCGGGCGCCCACCGACTGGGACACGGCGGCGCCTTCCTCGATGCGGACGTCGCCGGCCTGGCCGTTGCGGACCTGCTCGTACAGCCGCTCGGCCGCCGCCACCTGCTCGCGCGCGGGCTTGGTGCGGATGGAGATGTAGCCGGCCACGGCGCCGTTCTCGACGAACGGGGTGACGTTGGCGCGCACCCAGTAGTGATCGCCGGCCTTGGTGCGGTTCTTCACCAGGCCTTCCCACGGCTTGCCGGCCTTGATGGTCGCCCACAGGTCGGCGAACGCCTCCTTGGGCATGTGGGGATGGCGCAGGATGTTGTGCGGCGCGCCCAGCAGCTCGTCTTCGGTAAATCCGCTGATCTCGACGAAGTCGCTGTTGGCGAAGGTGATCCGCCCGCCCAGATCGGTGCGCGACACCAGAATGGCGCCGTCGCGCATCATCACTTCCCGCCCGGTCACCGGCCCGTTGTCCCGCATGTCGACCTCCCCCACAGGTGATACCCGAAAGGTATGCCTGTAGAGGTGGGGGAGGTCAACCGCGAGTCAATGGGCCCAGCGACTAGAAAACGCGCTCTAGTTTTACGTCACGAACAGGTGCCGCAGCAGCTGACGCCAGCGTCGCGGCGGGGTTCGGCGGTCTTGGCGATGCTGACCCGCCACTGGTCGGGACCGGCTTCCAGGTAGGACCAGTCGAAGCAGCCCGGCTGCTCGGCCTGGAACTGGTAGAAAAGCGGGCGCGGGTCGTGGTCGTTGACCAGCACCATGGCACCGCCCACCGGCAGGGCGGCGAAGGTCGAGAAGATCATGGGGTGGCGGTCGCGCGGCGGGATGGTGCGGACATCGACGAGGATTTCGGACATCTGGGTCTCCTTGCTTGCGAGGAGATTGTCCTAGCGTCCCGCTGCGGTATTCCCCTTGACGGCGGTCAAGGGGCGGCGTCCAGCCCCAGGCATATGCGGGTACCGCCGTCGTCGCCGTCCTCGATCCACACCTTGCCGCCGGCGGCCTCGACCGCCTTCTTGACCAGGGCCAGGCCGATGCCGGTACCGGCGTCGTGGGCGCTGTGCAGGCGCTCGAAGACGTGGAACACCTGGTCGCGGAATTCCGGGGCGATGCCGATGCCGTTGTCGGAGACGCACAGGACCGCGCGCCCGTCCGTCACCGCCGCCGACACGCGCACCGCCAGCGGCCGTTCGGGGTGGCGATAGGTGACCGAGTTCTCGAGCAGCATGTACAGCACGTCGGTCAGTGCCGCCTCGCCCATCATCACCCTCGGCAGCGGATCCGACTCGACCCGGGCGCCGACCATGGACATCTCGCCGCCGACCTTGGCCAGTGCCGCGGCCAGGGCGGCGCCGGCGTCGCAGGGGCCGTCGGCGCAGGCGGCCCGGTCGAGCGCCAGATAGCGCTGGACGTCGGCGAACAGGTTGTGGAGGCGCTCGGCGTTGCTGCGCACATAGGCCAGGCTGTTGCGCGCCCGGTCGGACAGCTGTTCGGGCAGGCTCTTGGCCAGGGTCTGGGCGAACAGCCGCTGCAGGCGGATCGGTTCCTGGATATGGTGGGCCAGCACCTTGGTGAAACGTTCGAGCTCCGCGCTCGAGCGGGCCAACGCCACCGCCTGGCGCTCGAACAGGTCCTTGGCCTGGCGGGTCGAGCGCAGGTACATCAGCACCGCCGCCACCGCCACGATCAGCATGTCGCCGGCCGCCGCCAGCAGCAGGAACAGCCAGCGCCGCTCGGACTCCAGCTTGTCCAACTCGGCGACGGGCTGGCTGACGTGGATCGAGATGGTCCCGCCCAGCAGGTCGTTGCCCACCAATACCGTCGGGGCGCCCGTGCCGCCGATCTGCACCACCCCGGGCAGGGCATCGTTCCGCCAGGGGGCGAACTCGGCTGCGGGGAAGCGCTTCTGGCCGTAGGACCGCTCGACCAGCGCCTCGGACAGGTGCTGGACCGTCGAGCCGGGCAGCGCCCGCCCCCGCAGCCGGTCGTCATCGGCGACGATGATCACCCCGTAGCGGTCGGAGATGAAGGCGCTGGCCTGGGCGATCCAGCGCAAGAAGCCGGTGACCTCGCGCTTGACCACGACCGCGCCGAGAAAGGCGCCGCCCTCCTCGACCGGCTGCGACAGGTAAAGGCCGGGCAGCTTGGAGACGCGGCCGAAGGCGTACTGCAGCCCGGCGCGGCCCAAGCGGGCCTGCTGGTAGTAGTCACGGTCGGCGAAGCTTGAGCCGACGAAACTGGCCGGCTCGGCGGCATTGCTGGCGGCGATGCAGTCGCCGGCGGCATCGAGCAGGTAGACCACGTCCGCCCCCAGGCTGCCGGCGATGACGGCAAGGGTGCGGCTGGCGCCGGCCAGGGCCGGCTCGGCCGACCACCTGTGGCGGCGCCCCTCGGCATCGGCCGGCGATCCGGGGCTTTCGGTGCGCATCCTGCGCAGGACGGAGCGCAGCTCCTCGTCCTTGGCGCCCAGCGTGGCGACGCCGCGCATGATGCCGACCTCGTAGTCGATGTTGCCGGCGACCGCCTGGGCGCGCTGGGTGGCCATGCCGACGCCATGCCGGTAGGCCTCCTCCGAGGCGGCCTGGATGTAGTAGTTCACCGACAGCCAGGCCATTCCCGTCCAGGCGACGATGATCACCGCCACGCCCCGGTAATGGCTGGCCGCCGGCGCCACCGCCGGGCTGGCCAGGAAGTTGCCGACCAGGGTGACGATGGTGATGGCGCAGGTGACCACCAGCACCACCGAGGCCAGCAAGGTGGGCGTGACCACCTGGCCGGTCGCCGCCCCTTCGGCGTCACGGATGAAATAGGCAGACGCCATGGCGGTGTAGTGCATGCCCGACACCGCCAGGCCCATGACCGCCGCGCTGGCGGGCGTGGCCCAGGCGCGCCAGCGCCCGCGCGCTTCCGACAGCGCCGAGTGGACCCACAGGGCCGCCACCGAAAGGATCACCGCCACGACGATGGACAGGGCGAACAGTGCCGGGTCGTAGCGCACGATCCCGGCCAGGCGCAGCGCCGCCATGCCCGAGAAGTGCATGGTGCCGATGCCGGCGCCCAGCAGGAGCCCGGCGGCCAGGATGGCCTTGACCGGCATGGCGCGGCGACTGATGGCCGCCATGGCCAGGATGCTGGCCAGGATCCCCGGCAGCATGGACAGGGCGGTGACGGTGGGGTCGTAGCTGGTGGCGCACGGCAGGGTGAAGGCCAGCATGCCGACGAAATGCATGGCCCAGATGCCCGCACCCAGGCACAGCCCGCCCACCACCCGCCACAGGCGGACGAAGGCCGGACGCGGGCAGTCGACCACGTGCTCGGCCACCAGCACCGCCGCATAGGAGGCGAACACCGCCACCAGGACCGACAGGGCGACCAGCACCGGATCCCAGTTGCCGACATAGAGCAGGGCGTCGGGCGGCGGCTGCCAGGCGAACGGGATCATTGCCGCGCCCCGTGGGACAAGTGCAGCGTGAAGGCGAAGACGGTGCCGCCGCCGTCGGCCGCGGGCTCGATCCAGATGCGCCCGCCATGGAGTTCGACGATCTTCTTGCACACCGCCAGGCCGATGCCGGTTCCCTCGCAGTGGTCGCGCGGCACCAGGCGCTGGAACACCTGGAAGGCGCGATCCCGGTCATCGGGCTGGATGCCCATGCCGTTGTCGACCACCCGGACCAGGCAGTCGGCGCCCTCGACGCGGCACTCGATGCGGATGCGGGGAGAACGGTCCGGGGCGCGGTACTTGATGGCGTTGCCGACCAGGTTCTGGAACAGCCGGGTCAGCTCCATGGCGCGGCCCGCCACCACCGGCAGCTCGCAGTCGACGGCGACCTCGGCCCCGGCATCGCGGACTTCCACCACCAGATTCTGCAGGGCATCGGCGACCACCTCGCCCAGCGCCACCGGCTCGAAGGCGGACCGTCCGCGGCCGATGCGCGAGTACTCGAGCAGATCGAGGATCAGCCGGTCCATGCGCTTGGCGCCCGACACGGCAAAGCCGATGAAGGTCCGCATTTCCTCGGTCAGGTCGGCGCCCAGCCGGGTCTCGATCATCTTCAGGTAGCTCGAAATCATGCGCAGCGGCTGGCGCAGGTCGTGGCTGGCCACATAGGCGAACTGCTCGAGCTCGCCGTTCGAGCGCTTGAGATCGGCTTCCAGCGCCCGGCGCTCGGAAATGTCGTGGAAGGCGACCACGGCGCCCACCACCACCCCCGACACCACCAGGGGCGAGACCACGTACTCGACCGGCATGGTGCGGCCCTGCCTGTCGGTGAACGATTCGTCGGCCACCCGGCGGACTTCGCCGTCGGCCAGGGTGGTGCGGATCAGGCAGCCCCCCTCGGAGCAGGGGCGGCCGTCGGCCAGGTGATGGCCGCTGATGTCGAAGCTGTCGCGGCCCTGCATGTCCTTCGGTGAAGGCCAGCCGAGCATTTCGGCGGCGGCGGCGTTGGCGAAGATCACCCGGCCCTCGTCGTCGATGCCGAACACGCCTTCCTTGACCGTGTCCATCACCAGGTTCAGCCGGGTGGCGGTGGCGTGCCGCTCGGCCTCGGCGGCGCGCTGCGCCTCCTCGGCGGCCTTGCGGGCACGGATGTCGCGGATGACCGCGCCGAAATAGGCCTGTCCGCCCACGTCCCAGCGTCCCAGCGAAAGCTCGATGGGAAAGACCGTGCCGTCGCGGTGCTGGCCGTCCAGTGCCATCACCCGGCCGACCGCCTGCAGCCCGTCGGCCTTGGCGCGGGTGAACCCGTCCAGATGGGCGGCGCGGTGGCGGGTGGGGATGATGATGGTCAGCGGCTGGCCGCGGATCTCGTCCTCGTCCCAGCCGAACAGGCGGGTGGCACCCGGATTCCACGATACGATGGAGCCTTCGCCGTCGACGGCTATGATGGCATCGGTCATCGCCTCGGACAGGGCGCGGTAGCGCTCCTCGGACTGGCGCAGGCGCTCGGCGGCCTGGCGTTGCTCGGTGACGTCGCGGAACACCACCACCGCACCCACCACCTGCTCGCCATCCTTGACCGGGGCGCTGACGAACTCGACCGGGAACGAGCTGCCGTCCTTGCGCCAGAACACGTCGCCGAGCTGCCGGTGGGCCTGGCCGTCGCGGAACGAGGCCAGGATCGGGCAGTCCTCGGCCGGATAGACGGTGCCGTCGGCGTGGGTATGGTGCAGCATGGCGTGCTGGTTGCGCCCGATCAGCTCATCGCGGTCGAAGCCGACCATGCGCAGCGCCGCAGTGTTGGCGAAGGTCATGATCCCTTCGGTGTCGACCCCGTAGATGCCCTCGCCCACGCTTTGCAGCAGCAGGTCGTTCTGGCGCGCCAGGGCACGCGCGCGGGCCTCGGCGCCGGCCAGTTCCCCGGTGCGCCGGACCACCAGTTCCTCCAGCTCCGCCCGGCTGCGCCGCCGCGCCTCGATGGTGCGGCCGGTCATGGCGACCAGCCCGGCCAGCAGCAGCGTCACCGCCACGCCGCCGGCGGCGACGCCGCGATGGGTCCAGTGGGTATAGGCCTCGACGAAGGCTTGGCTGGGAACGCTGACCAGCATCCAGTTGCGGTCGGCCACCTGCACCGGGCGCTCGGTGCGCAAGGGAGACAGGCTTTCCGGCGCCGGCTTGCCCTGGTCCTCGGGGCGCGCGCCGATGTACAGGGGCACCCGCTCGCCCGGCTGCGACACGTCGAAGATGCGCAGGCGCATGGGATGTCCGCCGGGCAGGTCCCGCAGCGCCTGCATGGACACCCGCGCCGTCTGGTCCAGGCGGATCACGGCGATGACCAGCCCGCGCAACGACTTGCCGCGCCGGTCGTGGACCGGGGCCATCACCAGCACCGAGCGGCCGCCTGCCGCCGTCACTGCCGGGCTGACCACCATTTCGGTATCGGTGGCCAGGGCGCGGGCGATGGTGGCCCGGCGCACCGGTTCCGAGGCGTCGTCCACCTCGGGCAGGAAGGCAAACGAATCGACCCCCACCCGGGGCGACCACGCCACCGCCGCCAGGCCGGGATGGCCGGGGATCACGTGATCGGCGAAATCCTTGAAGTCGGCCGGGGCCATGCCCTCGTCATGGGCGGCGAATTCCTTCAGGCCGTGCACCACCTCCATATGGGTGCGCAACGCCTGCTCGACCGCGGCGAGATGGTCCCACGACAGGCGGGTGAAGGCGACCTCGTGCTCGTCGCTTTCGGTCGTCCAGGTCATGCGAGTCGCCTGGGCAGTCAGCGCCAACCCCAAAACCAGGGTCGCGCCGATGGCCAGCCACGCCTTCGGGGTCATCCAGCCCCCATGGTCCGGTGCATCCCCAACCCGCACCTCCATACTTTATGGATATTCAAGGACGGTAATTAAAACAGGTGCGGGCGGTCAACCTTAAGGTTGGCCGGACAACCCTGCCCTGCCGTGCGAGGGGCTTAACCCGTGTTGTCAATGGGGCCGGCGGAAGCCCAGCATTGCGCTGCGGCGATGGGTGGCCAACACCGCGGAAATCCATGCCCCCGCCCCAGCCGGAACGAGTACGGCGGCGACATCGTTCCTACCGGAGATTTACATCTTCTTGGGCAAGTGTACTATACCGAAGGTATGCTTTCCGCACCGCCCCCACTGCCTGGGAGACCAAAGCCATGCGAAACCGCACTCTGCTGTATGCCGCCGTTGCCCTCGGCATCGCCCTGGGCCAGGGCGTGCCCGCGGCCGCCGCCGAACTGAAGGTCAGCGGCGCCGCCGCCGTCGCCAACACCATCGTCATGCCCAACAAGGCCGCCCTCGAGGCCGAGACCGGCCTGACCCTGGCGGTGACCGTCAACGGCGACGGCAACGGCTTGAAGGACCTGGCGGGCGGCAAGTCCGACGTCATGATGGTCGCGGCTCCGCTGGCCGCCACCGAGGAGTCGCTCAACAAGGCGGCCCCCGGCACCGTCAGCGCCGCCGGCATCCAGATGCAGCAGGTCGGCGCCATCGCCATCAAGTTCATCGTCAACCCGGCCAACCCGGTCAAGGCGCTGAGCGACGCGCAGCTCAAGGCCATCCTGTCCGGCAAGACCGCCAACTGGAAGGAAGTGGGCGGCCCCGACCAGCCGATCATGGTGGTGGCCGAGACCCCCGGCTTCGGCACCCGCACCAACGTGGTCAGCACCTTCCTCGGCGGCACCGACATCAGCGCCAACGCCCGCATCGTCCAGAGCATGGTGCAGGTGGCCCAGGTGGTCGCCCAGGCGCCGTTCGCCATCGGCTACGGCAACGCCGGCTCCATCACCCCGGCGGTGATGGTCGTCCCCGGCACCGAGGTCAAGCAGCCGCTCGGCTTCGCCACCAAGGGCGCGCCCAGCGCCGACGCCAAGAAGTTCATCGAGGCGGCGGCCAAGTATGCCGGCGCGGTGAAGTAGGAGGAGCAACGGCTCCATCGGCGGGGGAGGTTCGCCATGTTCCAGTCGCTGCAGCGCTTCAGGATTTCGGCAAAGCTCGCCAGCATCCTGGTCGCCGCCCTGGTGGCATTGTGCGCCATGGGGGCGGTGGCGGTGGTCGCCTCGGGGACGATCAAGGAACAGGGTCAGAACCTCTACGCCCAGACCGCCCGCTTCTCGGAACTGCAGATCACCCTGGCCTCGCTGGTCGAGCGCGCGGTGGGCGAGGTCAAGGCCGCGCCCACCGAGTTGGACCTGGGCCAGCTGGCAGTCCGCCAGAAAACGGTCAAGACGTTGCTGAACCAGGCGGCCGCGGCGGTGGACGGGGCGCTGGCCGGCGCAACGTCGCCGGCGCTGGCCAGTGACGGCGCCGCCATCGTCCAGGCCATCCGCGCCTACGAACAGTCGACTGCCAAGGTGTTCGAATACGCCGCCGCCTTCGCCCAGCCCCAGGCCCTGGAGCACATGCAGCAGAAGGTGGCGCCCGCCCAGGCCCGGCTGCAGGAGGCCGTCGGCACCTTCCGCCAGGACACCGAGCGGGCCGCCGCCGACGAGGTCGCCGCCATGGAGGCCAACGCACGCGCCGTGGTGGTCGGCGTGGTGGCCATCTGCGCCGTGCTGGTCATCGCCCTGGGCCTGGCCGGCTACGGGCTGATCGTGCTCCACGTCGCCCGCCCCATCGCCGCCCTGGCCGATGTCATGCACACCCTGGCCGGCGGCGACGCCACGGTGGCCATCCCCTATGCCGGCCGCGCCGACGAGGTCGGCGAGATGGCCCATGCGCTGACCGTGTTCAAGCAGAACGCCGCCGACAAGCAGCGGATGGAACAAGAAGCGCTGGCCGAGCGGGCCCACCAGGACCAGGCCCGCGCCGAGCGGGACGAGGCCTCGGCGCAGCACGCCGTCGGCGTCCACGACAAGGTGGAGACCGTCGACAAGGCCGCCATCGCCATCCGCGACACCGCCACCTTCATGTCCAAGCGGTCCGAGGAAAGCGGCAGCCTGTCGCTGGAAATGGGCGAGGCCGCCGGAGTGACCAGCGAACGCGCCGCCCAGGCGGCGCAGGCCATCGCCCAGCTGGCCCAGGCGGTCGACGAGATCGCCCGCCAGGTCTCGGGCTCGACCGAGACCACCCGGCAGGCCGTGGCCGCAGTGATCGCCACTGCCGGCCAGATGGAGGGACTGTCGAAGTCGGTCCAGTCCATCGGCGAGGTGGTCAAGCTGATCAGCGACATCGCCGCCCAGACCAACCTGCTGGCCTTGAACGCCACCATCGAGGCGGCGCGTGCCGGCGAGGCGGGCAAGGGCTTTGCCGTGGTGGCGGGCGAGGTCAAGAACCTGGCCAACCAGACGGCGCGGGCCACCGACGACATCTCGCAGCAGGTCGCCGAGGTTCAGCAGTCGACCGAGACCATGGCACGCAGCATCGCCAGCGTGGTCTCCACCATCCGCTCGCTGGAAGAGGTGTCGGCCACCATCGCCGGCGCCGTGCAGCAGCAGGACGCCTCGACCCGGGCCATCGCCGCCAATGTGGAGCAGGTCGCCCACCAGGCCGACATGGTGTCGCAGCGGGTCGGCAAGCTGGCCAAGTCGTCGGCGCTGACCTGCGCCGGCACCATCCGGGTCATCTGGAGCGCCACCGACCTGGCCCAGACGGTCGACAGCCTGACCGGCGAGACCGAAAGTTTCCTCGAGCGTGTCCGCCAATGACGGGAAGGGACCGATGAAATTCCAGATCAGCCAGGATGGCGCCAACCTCAAGGTGTCGCTGAACGGCGACCTGAACTTCGGCGCCAACCAGGAATTCCGCGACATGCTGCGCCAGGTGTGCAGCCACGAAGGCCAGAAGGTGGTCCTTGAACTGTCGGGCCTCAACCGCATCGATTCGGTGGGCCTCGGACTGCTCTACATCGCCCGCGAGGAACTGGCCGCCCGCCGGTCGTCCCTGGCGCTGGCCCATCCCGGGGATGCCGTCCTGCGCCTGCTGACGCTGACCGACGCCGGTGAAACCTTCGAGATCCGGCGCTGAGCATCATCGCCCTCTTGGCCGGGCTCGACCCGGAGGGTTATGGGGCAACGCCCCGCTTCAGCACACCAGTTCGGGACGCTCATGCTGCAGCATGACCGCGGTCAGGTCGTCGACCAGCGGCAGCGCCACCTCGGAGCGGAAGTCCTTGAGCAGCCGGCCCAGGCGGTCGCCGCCGTCCTTGGCGGCACCCTGGAACAGCCGCGCCACGTCGGTGTCATCGAACATCACCCCGTCGGGCCGTTCGGCCTCGCTCATGGCGTCGGAGTAGACGAACAGCACCGATCCGGGCTTGAAGTCGGTGGAGCGGTTGACGTACTCGGACGTCTTGCGCAGGCCCAGCGGCACGCCGGTGGTGTCGAGGAAGCGGGCCTGGCCGCCGGCCTGCAGCAGCGGCTGCGGCGCGCCGGCCGCCGACCAGTCCAGCCGGCAGGCGGCGGGGTCGACGATGCCATAGAACATGGTGGCATAGTGCCCGCGCGGCAGCATGGGCATCAACGCGGTGTTGAGGCGTTCGAGCAGGCCGGCGGGATTGTCGCGCAGCTCGGGATGGTCCTCGATCAGCGCGTGCAGGCGGAACGAGTTGAGCGCCGCCTTGATGCCGTGGCCCGAGAAGTCGAAAGCGAACACGCCCAGGCGGTCGCCGCCGACCTCGAAGCAGCCCCAGACGTCGCCGCCCACCGCTTCCGAGGGCTCGAGCACGCCTTCGACCCTGAGACCCAGGCGGTCGCGCACCGAGGCGGTCAGGGCCGGGTCGGGCTGCAGGGCCAGCTGCATCTGGCGCGCCTCCTCCAGCTCCTCGGACAGGCGCGCCTGCTCGCGCGCCAGGCGCAGCAGCAGTTCCTGGCGTTCGAGCTGGGTGATCATGCGGGTCCGCGCATAGCGGATCGAGCGCAGCAGCTCGCGGCCCACCAGCAGGTCCTTGGTCAGGTAGTCCTGTGCCCCGGCCTCGAGCGCCGCCTCGGCCGCCTCGGGGTCGTCCAGGCCGGTCAGCACCACCACCGGCGTGGTGGGCGCGGCGGTGATGATGCCGGCGACCGTCGCCAGCCCCTGGGAATCGGGCAGCGACAGGTCCAGCAGCACCACGTCGTAATCGGTGTCGGCAAGGGCATGGCGGGCGTCTTCCAAAGTCTCGACATGGGTGACGGTCATGCGTGGCCGCTGGCAAGCGGCCAGCTCCATCCGCGCCATGCGCGCGTCACCGGGATTGTCCTCGACCAGAAGAACCTGGAGAGGAACCGGCACTGTCGTTGCAGCTGTTCTTGTATTCATCATGGCGGCCGAGTCCGTCTTCATGCCGCACCCCACTTTCACCAGCAGATCGCAGAATATTCACTCCGGCCGTGGATTTGTCCGCCACAGTTCGTCACAAATCCGGCCCAGGGCAATTGCTTGCCATACATACGAACTGCATCCACGTTATCTTATGGAATTCTACCTCCGCGTTGAAGGGGCAGGTATCCGGTATCGACCGGATTCATCCCAAGGTAGGAGGTCAGATGGCGGAGGCCGCGGCCTCTTCGACCTGGCCGCGCAGGCCGCCGAAACGGGTGAAATAGGCCGCCGTCGCCCCGGGCACCGGCCCGTCGGGGGTTTCCAGGGTGGCCTCGACGTGGCGCTCGGCCGCGGCCTCGGTCAGGCGGTAGAGGTTGCGGCACAGCACCCGCGCCGCGGCGCCGGGCCAGTCGCCGGGCAGCAGCTCGTCGGGGAGCATGGGGTCGCGCAGCAGGGCGCGGCGATAGCCGTGCATCAAGAGGGTGCGCACGCAGAAGCACAGCCGCGGGTCCAGCGCCGGCGCATCCTTCAGCGCCTGCCACACCGGGCGGAAGGTATCGAGGAAGCCGGCATAATCCTCGGCCAGGCGGCCCAGGTCCCAGCAGCCGCGGATGACCTCGGCCACCGCGTCCGAACCGCCCCAGGGCGGTGCCGCCCCGCGCACCACCATGGCCGCAGGCCCCGGCCCGCCGTCGAGCAGGGCGCGCAGCGCGGCCTCGTCGGGGTCGGGGTGCAGCATCACCCCGCCGGGCAGCAGGCCGAAGCCCAGCCAGCCCAGGTCACGGCGCAGGGTGTCGCGGGCCTCGGGCCCCAGGCTGGCCACCGGCACCACCACGGTCCAGCCCTTGTCCCACGGCCGCTGGGCGTGGCGGTAGATGCGGATGTGGGCGGCATCGAAGCGGCGCTGCCCCGCCTCGGTCAGGCGATAGTAGCTGCGCCGGCCGATGGGCTGGGCCACCAGCCAGCCTTCCTTGGCCAGCCGGAACACCGAGGTGCGCACCATGCGTTCGTTCATGCCCAAGGGCTCGACCAGCTCGATCAGGCTGCCCAGCCAGGCGTTGCCGCCATGGTGCGCAATGGCGTCGCCGTAGACGGTGATGATCAGCGATTTGGCCTTGGGTCGCAGCCGGTCGGTCAGACGGGCGACGATGTCGGAGTTCCCCTGGGGCATGGCGACCATCCTATCCCGAAACGGAGGGCCGGTCACCACCGTGCGGATGTGATACAGTTTAATTGACTCTGTCGCGTATGCTGTAATATGTTCCGCCTTAAGGCGCCCGATCGAAAAGATGGCGCCACAGGGAGAAGCCAGGGAAGCTGTCGCCAACGTTGCGATACACCTGTGCGCACAAAGCCGTATCAGATGTAATATGTCGTTCGGCTGGGAGTCCGCGCCGTGACCGCAACCTCGGTTCCATCCTACTGCTACAACTGCGTTTCCGGCCCCGACCTGATCCGCGTCAAGGTCGAGGACGGCGTCGCCACCACCGTCGAACCCAACCACGACGCCGCCGGCATCCACCCGGCCCACGGACGCCCCTGCATCAAGGCCTATGGGCTGGTGCAGAAGACCTACAACCCGCACCGCGTCCTGACCCCGATGAAGCGGACCAACCCCAAGAAGGGCCGCGGCGAGGATCCGGGCTTCGTGCCCATCTCGTGGGACGAGGCGCTGGACACGGTGGCGGCCAAGCTGAAGGATATTCGCGCCCGCGGCCTGATCGACGACCAAGGCCTGCCCCGCGTCGCCGCCACCTTCGGCCACGGCGGCACCCCGGCCAACTACATGGGCACTTTCCCCGCCTTCCTGGCCGCCTGGGGGCCGATCGACTTCTCGTTCGGGTCGGGCCAGGGGGTGAAGTGCGTCCACTCCGAGCACCTGTACGGCGAGTTCTGGCACCGCGCCTTCACCGTCTGCGCCGACACCGTGCGCACCCGCTACGTCGTCTCCTTCGGCACCAACGTCGAGGTCTCGGGCGGCTCGTGCGCGGTGCGCCGCCACGCCGACGCCCGCATCCGCGGCATCAAGCGCGTCCAGGTCGAGCCGCACATGTCGCCCACCGCCGGCTGCTCGGCCGAATGGGTGCCGATCAAGCCCAAGACCGACGCCGCCTTCATGCTGTCCATGGTCCACGTGCTGCTGCACGAGGCCGGGCGCGAGCGCCTGGACCAGGTGTTCCTGCGCGACCGCACCGCCTCGCCCTACCTGGTCGGGCCCGACGGCTGGTTCCTGCGCGACGCCGAGACCCGCAAGGTGCTGATGTGGCAGGCCGGCCCCGTCGCCCACGACACCCCCGGCGCGCGGCCCGAGCTGGAGGGCAGCTTCGCCCTGTCCAACGTGGTCGCCCACGGCCCCGACGACGAGGTCATCCGCTACGACACGGTCACCGCCAAGACCGCGTTTTCCGCCATGTGCGACGCCATGAAGGACTACACCCCGGAATGGGCCGCCGGCGTCTGCGACGTGCCAGCCGCCACCATCCGCCGCGTCGCCACCGAGTACCTGGACAACGCCTGCGTCGGCGAGACCATCGAGGTCGACGGCCGCATCCTGCCCTTCCGTCCGGTGGCGATCACGCTGGGCAAGACCGTCAACAACGGTTGGGGCGCCTATGAGTGCTGCTGGGCGCGCACCATGCTGGCCTGCCTGGTCGGCGCCCTGGAAGTGCCCGGCGGCACGCTGGGCACCACCGTGCGCATCAACCGCCCGCACGAGAACCGGCTGCTGTCGGTCAAGCCCGGTCCCGACGGCTTCATGGCCGCCAACTTCAACCCGACGGGCAAGGAGACCTGGATCTCGAAGCCCACGGGGCGCAACGCGCATCGCACCCTGATCCCCATCGTCGGCAATTCGGCGTGGAGCCAGGCGCTGGGCCCGACCCACCTGGCCTGGATGTTCCTGCGCGATGCGCCGCGCGACTGGCCGCGCCCGACCACGCCCGAGTTGTGGTTTGCCTTCCGCACCAATCCGGCCATCTCGTTCTGGGACACCCGCCAGATCGTCGAGACCATGGCCAAGATGCCGTTCATCGTCGCCTTCGCCTACACGATGGACGAAACCAACCACATGGCCGACATCCTGCTGCCCGACGCCACCGACCTGGAAAGCACCCAGCTGATCCGCGTCGGCGGCACCAAGTACGTCGAGCAGCACTGGGCCCACCAGGGCGTGGCCATCCGCCAGCCGGCGGTCGCCCCCCAGGGCGAGGCCCGCGACTTCACCTGGATCTCGACCGAGCTGGCGCGGCGCGCCGGCTTGCTGGAACCCTACAACGCCGCGCTCAACCGCGGGGCGGGCGGCGCCCCCCTGAAGGGCGAGAATTACGACTACTCGCTGCCGGTCGACCAGGCCCACGACGTCGACACCATCTGGGATGCGGTGTGCAAGGCCGCCACCGCCGAGTTGTCGGGCGGGGCCGAGGCCAAGGGCCTGGACTGGATGAAGGAGAACGGCTTCTACCTGGTGCCCTTCCAGCGCAAGGACTGGTACCTGCTGCCGACCATGGAGGACATGGGGCTTCGCTTCGAGCTGCCCTACCAGGAGCGGCTGCTGCGCGCCGGCGTCGAGCTGGGCCGCCGCCTGCACGAGGCGAACATCCACTGGTGGGACTCGCAGCTGACCGAGTACCAGGGCCTGCCCTCCTGGCACGACGTCCCCCACCACTGGGAGAAGGCGACCCGCGAGCTGGGCGCCGACCCGGCCGACTATCCGTTCTGGGGCATCACCACCAAGAGCATGCCCTACACCACCGGCAACAACATCGGCATCCCGCTGATGAACGAGGCCGGCACCAACCTGCGCGGCCACGGCGCCGTCACCCTGAACGCCGCCACCGCGCGCAAGCTGGGCATCGCCAACGGCGACTGGGTCGAGGTGCGCTCGCCGCTGGCGGCGACCAGGGGCCGGGCCTCGGTGGTGCAGGGCTGCCGGCCCGACACCGTGGTTATCCCCGGCCAGTACGCCCACTGGAAGACGCCTTACGCCAAGGACCTCGACTTCCCCTCGCTCAATCCGCTGGCGCCGTTGTCGCTGGAACTGACCGATGCCACCGGCTCGGGCGCCGACGTGGTGCGCGTCGCCTTGCGACGCGTCGACGGCCCCCTGGCGGAAGGAGAGACGGCATGACCCGCTACGTGATGGTCGCCGACCTGCGCCGCTGCGTGGGCTGCCAGACCTGCACCGCCTCGTGCAAGGAAGCCAATGGCACCCCCGTCGGCGTCATGTGGCGCCGCGTCCTCGACATCGAGGCCGGCGAGTACCCCGAGGTCAGCCGCGTCTTCGTCCCCACCGGCTGCCAGCACTGCGACAGCCCGCCCTGCATGGAGGTCTGCCCGTCGACCGCCACCGGCAAGCGCGCCGACGGGCTGGTGACCATCGACTACGAGCTGTGCATCGGCTGCTCGTACTGCATCATGGCCTGCCCCTACGAGGCCCGCTTCAAGATCGACGAGCCCCAGTTCGCCTTCGGCTCCGAGCCCATGGCCGCCGAGAAGGCTCGCTTCGACACCCGCCACGTGGGCGTCGCCACCAAGTGCACCTTCTGCATCGACCGCATCGACGCCGGCCTGGACAAGGGCCTGGTCCCCGGGCGCGACCCCGAGGCGACGCCGGTCTGCGCCCAGGCCTGCATCTCGGGTGCGTTGCGCTTCGGCGACCTGGACGACCCGCAATCCGAAGTCTCGCGCCTGATCGCCGAGAACAAGTGGTTCCGCATGCACGAGTCCGAGGGCACCGGCCCCGGCTTCTATTACCTCTGGGACAAGGAGCAGCCGCTATGAGGCAGATGACCACCGCCCGCCTGCAGCGCTATTGGGACCTGCGCGCCGCCGGAAACTTCATCGGCGGCGGCACCGGCACCGGGCTGGTGCTGGCCTCGGCCGTGGCCATGCTGATGGGCCGCGACGCCACCATTCCGCTGGCGGTCGGCCTGGCCTTCGTCGGCCTGGGCCTGTCGCTGGTGTGGCTGGAAATCGGCAAGCCCTGGCGGGCGCTGCACGTGTTCTTCCACCCGCAGACCTCGTGGATGACCCGCGAAGGCATCCTGGCCGCCCCCTTGATGGCCGCCGGGGCCGGCGCGGTGCTGCTGGGCAGCCCGGTGCTGCACCTGCTGGCCGCGATGCTGGCCGGGGGCTTCCTCTATTGCCAGGCGCGCATCCTCAAGGCGTCGCGGGCCATCCCCGCCTGGTCGCACCGGCGCACCGTGCCGCTGATCCTGGTCACCGGCCTGGCCGAGGGCACCGGCGTCTTCCTGGTGCTGGCCGACCCCAACCCGGCCATGGTGGCGCTGGCGCTGGCCGCCGCGGTGGTGCGCGAGGCCGCCCGCGAGGGCTATCGCAAGGGCCTGATCCGCGACCGCGCGCCCAAGGGCACCCTGGACTGGTTCGTCCGTCCCGAGGTCCGCGTGCTGCAAGCCCTGCGCGTTGCCGCCCTGGCGCTGCTGGCCGCCGGCCTGGCCGGCTTCGGCTGGGCGGCGGTGGCCGGCGGGGCGCTGGCCGCGGTCACCGGCTGGGCCCTGAAGGCGATCATGGTCACCCGCGCCGCCTTCACCCGCGGCGCCGCCATACCGCGCACCCCCACCCGCGGCCGCAGCACCAGCCGCACCGTCGAGGCGTGACTCCCTCATTGCCGTCATGCGCGGCCTTGATCCGCGCATCCACGCGCCGCCTTGTCCATCGTCACCCCCGGGCTTGACCCGGGGGTCCATGGATGGCCGGGTCAAGCCCGGCCATGACGGGACCACTCCCGCATACCGGACTTTTTTGCGCAGCAAATCGTTGACCTGGTAAACCACTTTGCCGCATAGTTTACCTGGTCAACCATTCGGAGGACACCCATGGCGGGGCAGCCGGACATCCGGCTCGGGATGTTGCCGCGACTGCTGGGCTGGCATCTGCGCAGCACCCAGGTCGCGGTGTTCCGCCATTTCGCCCGCACGGTGACGGCCGAGGTCGACATCACGCCGGCACTGTTCGGCATGCTGCAGGTGATCGCCGCCAATCCGGGGCTGACGCCCAGCGCATTGGCCGAGGCCATGGGCGTCGACCGCTCGGCCATCGTCAAGGTGGTCGACCAGCTGGAGCGGCGCGGGCTGATCGCCCGCGAGCCTTCACCCCATGACGGGCGCAGCCACTGCCTGCCGCTGACCACCAAGGGCCGCGCCGAACTGGCCCGCATGGAGGCGCTGGTGCTGGCCCATGAAGAGGATTTCACCAAGGTGCTGACGCCCGAGGAACGGCAGGTCCTGATCGGCCTGCTCGCCCGGCTGCATCTCAGGAACGAGGGGAGGAACGGCTCGTGAAATCGGTGTTGCGGCTGACATTGAACGGCCGGGTGCGCGAGGACCTGGTCGCCGACACCATGCTGCTGGTCGACTACCTGCGCGACGTCGCCGGGCTGACCGGCACCAAGCAGGGCTGCGACGGCGGCGAATGCGGCGCCTGCACGGTGCTGGTCGACGACCGCCCGCGGCTGGCCTGCTCGACCATGGCCCACCAGGTCTCGGGCCGCCGGATCGAAACCATCGAGGGCCTGACGCGGAACGGCCGCATGAGCGCGCTGCAGCAGGCCTTCCACGAGAAGCTGGGCACCCAGTGCGGCTTCTGCACGCCCGGCATGGTAATGGCCGCCGAGGCCTTGCTGCGCCGCAACCCCGACCCCAGCCGCGAGCAGATCCGCGCCGCACTGGCCGGCAACCTGTGCCGCTGTACCGGCTATGTGAAGATCATCGAATCGGTCGAAGCGGGCGCCCAGGCCCGGCAGGTGGCACCATGACCGCCCGCGCATTGGACCGCCAGGCCAAGACCGGCGGGGTCGGCGTCCGCACCCCGCTGGTCGACGGCGTCGAAAAGGTCACCGGCAAGGCCCGCTATACCGCCGACCTGCCGGCGCAAGGCGCCCTGGTCGGCCGCATCCTGCGCAGCCCCCACCCCCATGCCCGGATCGTGTCGGTGGACACCAGCGCCGCCGAGGCCCTGGACGGCGTCGTCGCCGTGTGCACCGGCGCCGACTCCCCGGTGCCCTATGGCGTGCTGCCCATTGCCGAGAACGAATACCCGCTGGCCCGCGAGCGGGTGCGCTACCGCGGCGAGCCGGTGGCCGCCGTCGCCGCCGTCGACGAGGCTACCGCCAATACCGCGCTGGACCTGATCAAGGTCGAGTACGAGAAGCTGCCCGCGGTCTACACCGCCGCCAAGGCCATGGCGCCCGGCGCCCCGGTGCTGCACGACGACAAGCCCAACAACGTGCTGCGCGAGGTCCACAACGAGTTCGGGGACACGGAAGCCGGCTTCGCCGCCGCCGCCCTGGTGCGCGAGAAGACCTTCCGCTTCGCCGAGGTCAACCACGTCCACATCGAGCCCAACGCCACCCTGGCCGAGTTCGATCCCGAGCGCGGCTGGCTGACGCTGCACACCACCACCCAGGTGCCCTATTACGTCCACCTCAAGGTGGCGCAGTGCCTGGAGATGGACACGGCGCGCATCCGGGTGGTCAAGCCGTTCCTGGGCGGCGGTTTCGGCGCACGCACCGAGACCCTGCACCACGAGATCATCGCCGCCCTGCTGGCCCGCAAGGCCGGCGGCAGCGTCCGCGTCCTGCAGACCCGCGAGGAGACCTTCATCTCGCACCGCGGCCGGCCCGAGACCGAGATCACCGTCAAGCTGGGCATGACGCCCCAGGGCAAGCTGACCGCCTGCGAGATGGCGGTGACCCAGCGCGGCGGCGCCTATGCCGGGTACGGGATCATCACCATCCTCTATTCCGGCGCCCTGCTGCACGGCATCTACGACATCCCGGCGATCAAGCACGACGGCTGGCGCGTCTATACCAACACGCCCCCTTGCGGCGCCATGCGCGGCCACGGCACCGTCGACGCGCGTGCCGCCTTCGAGGCGCTGATGAACGAGATGGCGGCCGAGCTGAACCTGGACCCGGCCGAGGTGCGCCGGGCCAACCTGATCGGCGCCGTGCCCTACACCACCGCCTACGCGCAGAAGGTCTTAAGCTATGGGCTGCCCGAATGCATCGACAAGGTGCTGAAGGCATCCGGCTGGCACGAGCGGCGGGGCAAGCTGGGGCGCGGGCGCGGGCTGGGGCTGGCCTGCTCGCACTTCGTCTCGGGCACATCGACGCCCAAGCACTGGACCGGCGAGCCCCACGCCACCGTCAACCTGAAGCTCGACTTCGACGGCAACATCACCATCCTTACGGGGGCCGCCGACATCGGCCAGGGCTCCAACACCATGGTCGCCCAGGTGGTCGGCGAGACCCTGGGCGTGCGCTGGGACCGCCTGCGCGTGGTCTCGGCCGACAGCGCCCTGACGCCCAAGGACAACGGCTCGTACTCGTCGCGGGTGACCTTCATGGTCGGCAACGCCGGCATCGACGCCGCCAATGCGCTCAAAAAGGTGCTGGCCGAGGCGGCGGCCCGCAAGCTGGACGCAAACCCCGAGGACATCGTCGTCGAGGACGAGGTGTTCCGCGTCGCCGGCCAGGACCCCGGCCTGGCCTTCGCCGAGGTGGTCAAGGCCGCCCTGGTCGACACCGGCACCCTGACCGTCAAGGGAACCTTCACCTGCCCCAAGGAGTTCATGGGCGACAAGGCGATTCGCGGCAGTGCCATCGGCGCCACCATGGGCTTCTGCTACGCCGCCCAGGTGGTCGAGGCCTCGGTCGACGAGGTCACCGGCAAGGTCACCACCCACAAGGTGTGGGTGGCTGTCGATGTCGGCCGGGCCTTGAACCCGCTGGCGGTGGAAGGCCAGATCCAGGGCGGCGTGTGGATGGGCATGGGCCAGGCCCTGTCCGAGGAGACCCGCTACGACGACGGCCGCATGCTGCACGGAAACATCCTCGACTACCGGGTGCCGACCATGGCGGAAAGCCCCGACATCGAGGTCTTCATCGTCGAAAGCATCGACCCCAACGGCCCGTTCGGCGCCAAGGAGGCCAGCGAGGGCATGCTGGCCGGGTTCCTGCCGGCGCTGATGGACGCCGTCCACGACGCCGTCGGCATCCGCCCCGACACCCTGCCGCTGACCCCCGACCGCATGGTCGAGTGGCTCGATGCTGAGGAGGCCCGCGCATGACCATCACCACCGACTTCCGCGTGCTGCGTCCGGCCACGCTCGACGACGCGCTGTGCATCCTGGCCGGCGGCGCCAAGCCGCTGGCCGGCGGCACCGACCTGGTGCCCAACCTGCGCCGCGGTTTAGGACGGCCCTCGGCCCTGGTCTCGCTCGAGGCGCTGCCCGAACTGGCCGGCATCTCGGTCGACGCCGACGGGTCGTTGCGCATCGGCGCCGCCGTGTCGCTGGAAACCATCGAGACCGACCCGCAGGTGGCCGCAGGCTGGCCGGCGCTGGCCGAAGCCGCCCGCTCGGTCGCCGGGCCCACCCACCGCGCCAGCGCGACGCTGGCCGGCAACCTGTGCCAGGACACCCGCTGCGTCTTCTATAACCAGAGCGAATGGTGGCGGAAGGGCAACGGCTATTGCCTGAAGCAGGACGGCGACCGCTGCCACGTGGTGACCAAGTCGGACCGCTGCTATGCCACCTACCACGGTGACGTGGCGCCGGCCCTGATGGTGCTGGACGCCCGGGTCGAGATCGCCGGCCCGCACCATCGCCGCACCATCCCCGTGGCCGAGCTGTTCCGCGAAAGCGGCGCCTTCCACCTGACAGTCGAGCCGGCCGAGGTGGTGGTGGCCGTGATCGTGCCGAAGGCGGCCGGCTGGCGCGCCGCCTATGCCAAGGTTCGCGTGCGCGACGAGATCGACTTCCCCCTGGCCGGCGTCGCCGTGGCCTTGAAGCGCGAGGGCGACGTTGTGGCCGGGCTGAAGGTGGCGGTGACCGGCACCAACTCGGCGCCGCTGCCGGTGGCGGCGGACGGGCTGGTTGGCCGCCCGCTGGATGCCGACGCCCTGGCTGACGCGGTGCGCAAGGCGGTCAACGTGCTGAAGACCACGGTGATGGGCCCCAAATACCGCCGCCGCGTGGTCCAGGCCGAAGCCAGGCGGCTGGCCACGCGCCTGTGGCAGGGCTGAGGACCGTGCCGGCCGCCAGCGACGCCCAGGCTTTCGACACCGCGCTGTCCTGGCTCGGCCAGGGCGACCGGGTGGCCATGGCCATGGTGGTGGCCATCGAGGGATCGTCGCCCCGCGGCCTGGGCGCGGTAATGGCCATCCGCGAGGACGGCCATTTCGCAGGCTCGGTGTCGGGCGGCTGCGTCGAGGCCGGGGTGGTCGAGGCCGCCCAGGACCTGGTCGAGGGCGAGCCGGCACGCGCGCTGGATTTTGCCGGCGGCGGCCAGGTCGGACTGCACTGCGGCGGCGGCGTGACCGTGGCGCTGTTTCGCCCCGACGCGGCGGTGCTGGAACGCATGGCCGCCTTGCGGGCCGCCGGGCGCGACCACGGACTGCGCCTGGACATCGCCACCGGCGCCCATGCGGTGGTCGAGGACGAGCGGCTGGGCGACAGCCGCATGATCGAGGGCAACGTTTTCTTGCGCGTCGACAAGGCGCCGGTGACCATCGTCGCCATCGGCGCCGTCCACGTCACCCAGGTGCTGGCCGAGTTGGCAGGCGCATTGGACTGGCGGGTGGTGGTGGTCGACCCGCGCCGGTCGTTCGCCACCCCCGAACGCTTTCCCGGCGCCCGGCTGGTCACCCGCCAGCCCGAGGCAGCCCTGGCCGAGATGGACATGGGCCCGCGCACCGCCGTGGTCGCCCTGGCCCACGTCGCCGCCATCGACGACGCCGCCCTGGTACGGGCGCTGGCGTCGGATGCCTTCTATGTGGGCGCGCTGGGCAGCACGCGGACCCACGCCAAGCGCTTGGCCCGCCTGGCCGGGCTGGGGATCGCGCCTGAAACCCTGGCCCGCATCCACGCCCCCGTCGGCCTGGACATCGGTGCCGCCGATGCCGGCGAGATCGCCGTCTCGGTGCTGGCCCAGGTCATCGCGGCACTGCGGGGCAAGCCCTCGCAGCGGCGCTAGGCCGGCCCAACAAAAACCCATTCTTGCAGTAAGGATTTGATCGGCAGGCCGCCACGCTCCTGCCGCAGTTGGCTGCCACACCGCGCTTAGCCAAGATCAAGTTCCTGCCCCACCCACTTCGCTAAGTTGACTTGGTTAGTCGGATATAGCCCCAGGAGCCGAATGGATATTCGGGTTACGAGGCCGAAGGCAGACTGCTTGACCGCAATCAAATTATTTTAAGTCGAAAAACGCCACTTTCAACGAAGACGAGATCCAGGGTTGATCCATGTTCGGTCTGCGGCATTTGGCGATTGGGAGATTGGGGCGCACGGTCGTCGCCCTGATGGTCCTGGCCGTCGCGCTCTCGAAGGGCGTGTGCCTGGCCGCTCCCGCTCCGGCAACCGGTGCCGAGACCTCGCTTCTTGCCGACCTGGCTGTCGTCTGTTCGGTCAACGGGACCGAGCAGAAGGCACCCGGCCTCGACCCGCATTCCTCGGGCGAGTGCGACGGCTGCCAGCACATGCAGCCGTCGATGGCCGACGTCCCGCCGCCGGCGAAGGTCGGTTCCGTCGAGTTCGTCTCGGCGGCCGACTTCCTGATCCCGGCCTGCGACCGCCCGGCCTTCGCATCCCACCACCTGCATGCCAATGGCAGCAGGGCCCCACCTGCGGCCTGACTCCGTCCGGACAAGTCCCCTTTGTCTTTGACATCCGGCCTGCGTTGATCGGCCGCGCCCTGGCGCGCCGACGGCAAGGCCGGGGGCGAGAGGCCATGCACATTTCCAAAAAAGCCATGATGCCCGAGGGCATCAGACAGTCCGCCTGCCACGACGGCAGGATCGTCGCCACGGCGCCGACGACGGCCGCCAGGGCCCCGCCAGGGCGGCTCGACAACCGATTTCATCGTCCTATCCAAACATCCCTGAAAGGGGGGACCTCATGTCGGAAACACTGACCAAGGCCGCTGCTAGAAACATCTTCTACGGCGGCACGGTATTCTTCTTCGCCATCTTCGTCGGCCTGGTCGGCCACAGCGTGTCGACCGCCAATGCGGTTGCCGAGCGCAATCCCATCACGCCCTCGGTGGCAGCGGGCAAGCACGTGTGGGAAAAGCACGCCTGCATCGACTGCCACACCATCATGGGCGAAGGCGCCTATTACGCGCCCGAGCTCGGCAACGTCTGGGTCCGCTTCGGCGGCCGTGACGACGCCTCGGGTGCCCGCGAGGCGCTCAAGGCGTGGATGCGCGGCCAACCCTCGGGCATCGAGGGCCGCCGCCAGATGCCGCAGTTCAACCTGAGTGACGCCGAACTCGACCAGCTGATCGACTTCCTGAAGTGGACCAGCGAGGTCGACACCC
>JBLNBU010000202.1:0-50163 GCA_050260215.1 Actinomycetota bacterium | reverse complement strand
GCGGGTATCGACGGAGACGACGATGCCCTTCTCGGCCAGGCCGCGCACCACCGGGACCACCCGGCGGGCTTCCTCGTCGGGGGCGACGGGCAGGGCGCCGGGTCGGGTCGACTCGCCGCCGACGTCGACGATGGCGGCACCGGCCTCGGCCATGGCCAGGCCGCGGGCGATGGCATCCTCGGTCGTGAACGTCTCGCCGCCGTCGGAAAAGCTGTCGGGAGTGACGTTGACCACCCCCATGGCCACCGGCCGGTCCAGGGGCAGCCCGGCCCAGGCCCGGCGGCGGGCGCCGATGCGGTGGATGACCCCGGAGACGTGGCGGGCCACCACCAGGCCTTCGTCCTCGGCCCAGGAAACCGCCTCGGTGAAGGGGAGCACCGCCAGGGCGGCTCCGGCCTGCCGGCGCAACGCGATGCCGACGGCGGTGAAGGCGTGGGTGCCGTCGCTGAGCGGCCAGCCCTGGCCGGCGACGACTGCTGCCGAGGCGGCCTCGCCCGAGACCAGCCCCATGGGCAGGACGTAGAGATGCCGTTCAAGGTGGCCGCCGTCGAGGTCGAAGCCCCTGGGCGGCCCCGGGATGTGGCGGAAGGCGGACGTGACGATGGCGGACCTCCCCCTCTCAGCCCTCTTCCTTGAGGGAGAGGGTTGGGTGAGGGGGTGAAGCGTCCGCTCGGACATCGCGTCCGCATCGGACAACTCTCCCCCACCCCGCCCCTCTCCCGCCGGGAGAGGGGGTATTCGTTACGACCCCGGCTGCGGTTCCGGCCCCAGGCCCGGATGCTCGGTCGGGCCGGCGCTGGGCACCGACGAGCGGCGCGACGGCGGCGGCGGCGGGTCCTTGGCGCGGATCTCGGCGCCGCCGTTACGCACGACCACCTCGCCGCGCAGCAGGGCCTCGATTTCCTCGCGCGACAGGGTCTCGTACTCCAACAGGCCCTTGGCGATGACTTCCAGGTCGGCCAGGCGCTCGGTCAGGATGCGCCGGGCGGTGCCCTCGCCTTCCTCGACGAAGCGGCGGATTTCCTCGTCGATCAGCCGGGCGGTGGCGTCCGACATGTTCTTGTGCTGCGTCACCGAGTGGCCGAGGAAGACCTCTTCCTGGTTCTCGTTGTAGCGCAGCGGGCCCAGCTTCTGCGAGAAGCCGAACTCGGTGACCATCTTACGGGCCAGGTCGGTGGCGCGCTGGATGTCGTTGGAGGCACCCGTGGTGACGTTGTCGCCGCCGAACACGATGTCCTCGGCGACGCGGCCGCCGAACAGGCTGGCGATCATCGCCTTGAGCTGGCCGACCGAATGGCTGAGGCGGTCGCGCTCGGGCAGCGCCATGGTGACGCCCAGGGCCCGGCCACGGGGGATGATGGTGACCTTATGCAGCGGCTCGTGGCCGGGCACGTGCATCATCACCAGGGCGTGGCCGGCCTCGTGATAGGCGGTCAGGCGTTTTTCCTCCTCGCTCATGACCATCGAGCGGCGCTCGGTGCCCATCATCACCTTGTCCTTTGCCGCCTCGAACTCGGCCATGGTGACGACGCGCTTGCCGGCCCTGGCGGCCAGCAGGGCAGCCTCGTTGACCAGGTTGGCGAGGTCGGCGCCGGAGAAGCCCGGCGTGCCGCGCGCGATGATGCGGGGCTCCACGTCGGGGGCCAGCGGCACCTTGCGCATGTGCACCTTGAGGATCTTCTCGCGGCCCAGGATGTCGGGGTTGGGCACCACCACCTGGCGGTCGAAGCGGCCGGGGCGCAGCAGCGCCGGGTCCAGCACGTCGGGGCGGTTGGTGGCGGCGATCAGGATGACGCCTTCGTTGGATTCGAAGCCGTCCATCTCGACGAGCAGCTGGTTCAGCGTCTGCTCGCGCTCGTCGTTGCCGCCGCCCAGGCCTGCGCCGCGATGGCGGCCGACCGCGTCGATCTCGTCGATGAAGATGATGCAGGGCGCGTTCTTCTTGCCCTGCTCGAACATGTCGCGCACGCGCGATGCGCCGACGCCCACGAACATCTCGACGAAGTCAGAGCCCGAGATGGTGAAGAAGGGCACGTTGGCCTCGCCGGCGATGGCGCGCGCCAGCAGCGTCTTGCCGGTGCCGGGCGGGCCGACCAGCAGGACGCCCTTGGGGATCTTGCCGCCCAGACGCTGGAACTTCTGCGGGTCCTTCAGGAACTCGACGATTTCCTCGAGCTCCTGCTTGGCCTCGTCGATGCCGGCAACGTCCTCGAAGGTGACGCGGCCGGTCTTTTCGGTCAGCAGCCTGGCCCTGCTCTTGCCGAAGCCCATGGCCTTGCCGCCGCCCGACTGCATCTGGCGCATGAAGAAGATCCAGACGCCGATCAGCAGAAGCATCGGGAACCACGAAACCAGCACCCCCCACAGGGTCGGCGTGTCGTCCGACTGGGGCACCGCGGTGATGCGCACGTTGGAATCGCGCAGCTTGCCCACGATGTTGGCATCCGAGGGCATGTAGGTCGTAAAAGGCCTGCCGTCGGTGAAGTGGCCCTGGACCGAGTTGCCCTGGATGGTGACGTCGGCAACCTGGCCGCGCTCGACGTCGGACAGGAAGTCCGAGAAGGCGGTCTGGCCCATGCCGCGCTGGGGCGACGAGGTCTGGAACAGGTTGAACAGCATCACCAGCAGCAGGGCGATGATGATCCACAACGCCAAGTTCTTGCTGAAGTTCAAGTCGTGGCCCTTCCTGGTTTGGCGCCGGCCCGGGAATCCTCCCGCGCCTGCCGCTCGGCCGAATTGCGTTGCCCTACAGATAATGCCGGCCAAAGCCTAAACAAGGCAATGGCCCGCCACCGTCAAGGACCGTGGCGGAGCGGCCACCATCGACCGCAAGGTCACCCGAACAATGTCGAGGTTATAGCCGAGGTGGGGAACGGCGGAAATACCGTCTTGGTCCAGGATGGCCGGAAGCGTGCCCCACACCGCCGAAGGAAGGCCTGACCGGGCGGCCAGCCGCCGCCCGTCGCCCAGCGCCCCCAGCTTGAGACCGGAGGCCGCATCCGGCGCCACGACCGCGCGGAAGCGCCCGTCCCACTCCACCTCGGCCCCCGGCACCAATGCCACCGGGCCTTGCAGGCGGGCCGCCTCGCGGCTGACCAGCACCCTGCCCCGCCACGGCGCCACCCGGCAGCCGCCCAGGGTCCGGGCCGCCGGCAGACCGGTGCGCAGTTCGGCCAGCAGGCGCTCGACCCGCTCCAGGCGCAGGGGGTGCTCGCCGCCGCCCACCACGCCCAGCACCCGGCCGAGCAGCCTAAGCGCCACCTCGGCCGGCTGGTCGAAGGCGGCGGGGGCGACCAGGGCGAAGCCGGCGGGATGCAGCTCGACCGTGCGGGCGGCAACAGTGGCGCAAGCGTGCTCCAGCGCGGCGCGGGCACGGCCCATGCGGCCCGCGGTAGCGGCCAGGCGTCGGGGGCTGAGGCCCTCGGCGGCAAGGGCCGGCATCAGCTGGCGCAGCCGGGCCCTCGAGAAGGCGTCCGAGCGGTTGGAGGGATCGTCGACGGTGGGCAGGTCGGCCACGGTGGCGGCCAGCCGGGCGCGCGGCACCCCCAACAGCGGCCGCAGCAGCCGACCCCAGCGGGTTTCCTGGACCGGCGCCATGGCCGCCAGCCCGTCCACCCCCGAGCCGCGGCCCAGGCGCAGCAGCAGGGTCTCGGCCTGGTCGTCCTGGTGGTGGGCGAGCAAGAGGTGCAGCACCTGGGCTTCCCGGCACCAGTCGCCCAGCAGCCGGTAGCGGGCGGCGCGCGCCGCGGCCTGGACGTCGGCGGCGGGCTTGGGGCCGTCCCACACCAGCACCCGGTGGTCGATGCCGCGGGCGGCCAGCAGGGCGTGAACCGCCGCCGCCTCGGCCGCAGAGTCGGGGCGCAGCCTGTGGTCGACGGTCAGCGCCACGGCCCGTCCGCCTTGCGCACGCGCCCAGCCGTCGGCCAGCAACGCCAGCGCGGTGCTGTCGGGCCCGCCCGAAACCGCCACGGCGACCACCGGCTGCGGCTCGAAGGGCCCGAGCGCGGCCATGAGGCCAGAGAATTCATCGGATTGGACGGCGGACATGGGGCGAAGGGTAGACGATCTCCCTCCCCCGCGAAAGCAGGCGAGGGCGGGAATCCCGTCATTCCGCCGCCGCCTTCTCGGCCCGGCGGCCGTAGCGGGCGCCGGTCTGCTTGAAGCGGCGGGTCGAGAATAACACGGCGTGGGGATAGTCCAGGCCGAAGTCGGCGATGGCGGCTTCGACCGACGAGCGGTCGCGGCCATGGACCATGCAGAACAGGTTGTAGGGCCAGGTCGGCAGCCGGCGCGGGCGGCGATAGCACAAGGTGACCTGGGGCATGGCCGCCAGCTGGGCACCCACATGGGCCACCGCGTCGTCGGGAATGTCCCAGACCACCATGGCGTTGGCGCGGAAGCCCAGCTCGTGATGGCGCACCACCACGCCGAAGCGGCGGATGGCACCGGCCTCGATCATCGCCTGCAGGCGGGCCAGCACTTCGTCCTCGTCCATGGCGATGGCCGCCCCCAGCGACCGGTAGGGGCGCTCGACCAGGGGCAGGCCGTCGGCCAGCACGCCCACCAGGTCGAGGTCGCGCGCGTCCAGCACCGGCGGCGTCGACGGCGCCGGCCGGGCCGAGCGCAGCCCGTGCGAACCCCAACCCAGATCGAAGCCGAGATCGATGTGGTAGTCCTCGACCAGCGGCAGGTCCAGCACCGCCAGTCCGGTGGCCGCACCGATGCCGTCCAGCACCGCGGCCACCTCGGCGCGGTCGGCACAGGCGACCACGAACCAAAGGTTCAGGCGGTGGTCGCGCTGGTAGTTGTGGTTGACCTGGGGACAGGCGCTGACCAGGGCGGCGACCTCGTCCAGGCGCTCGGCCGGCACCGCCATGGCCGCCAGCGTGCTGGCGCCTACCGTGTGCGGCCTGAACACCGCCCCGACGCGGCTGACGGCGCCGTCCAGGCGCAGCCAGGCCAGGCGCGCCATCACCGCCGCCTCGGTCTGGTCGGTGACGTCGGCGATGGCGGCGAAGGGGCGCGCCACCAGCGGGAAGTCGTGCTGGAAGTCGTTGAGCAGCCGGCGGTCGAGATCGTCGAGGGCGCGCATGTCCGTCACATCCCCATGCGGTGGGCGCGCGGGGTGAAGAAGATCCCCGACGGCTTGGAGGCCGGCAGTTCGCCCACCCTCTCCAGCGTCTCGGTGTCGTAGACGGCGACGGTGTCGGAGTCGCGCGCCGACAGCCACACCCGCTCGCCGCGCGGGGTGAATTCCAGGTGCAGGACGGCCTTGCCCGGCTCCATGGTCTTGACCACCCGCTTGGCCGGCACGTCGATCACCTGGACCTTGCCGTTGTCGGGCAGGGCGAAGTTGACCCACACCTGGCGGCCGTCGGGGCGAGCCATGACGAACACCGGCTGGCCGGCGACCGGAATGCGGGCCTTCTCGGTCCAGGTGTTCTTGTCGACGACCAGCACCTCGTGGTGGCCGATGGCGGGCAGCCACACCTCGTCGCCGGCCACCGCCCAGCCGCGCAGATGCGGCATCTTGTAGACGGGCAGCCCCTGCTCGCCCTTGCCGTAGTGGTCGAGGATGCGCCGCACCCCCTTGTCGGGGTTCCACAGGTCGATGAGCGCGATGCCGTCCTCGCCGAACAGGCCGGCCAGGTACCAGCGGCCGTCGGGCGACACCAGCGCGTCATAGGGCAGCTTGCCGACGTTGGTGTATTTGGTGATCTTGGGTGCCTTGGGGTCGGCCAGATCGGCAATCCAGATCTCGCCGGCGTCATAAAGGCTGTAGATGAACCGCCGGCCGGGCAGGTCGGCGATGCCGACCACCTTGCTGGGCTTGCCGTCGGCGCCGATGGCGGCGATGTCGGCGACCGGGGCCAGGGTGGCGGCGTCGAAGACCTTGATGCCGCCCGGCGTATAGTTGGCCACCGCCACCAGCGAGCCGTCCTGCGAGATTGCCCCGCCGATGGAATTGCCCGACTGCATCACCCGGGCCACCGCGCGGCCTTCCAGGATGTCGACCTTGGTCAGGCCGCCGTCGCGGCCGAACACGTAGGCGAAGCGCTCGTCGCGCGAGAACACCAGGGCGGCGTGGGACAGGTCGCCAAGGCCGTCGACCTTGGACAGGATGCTGCCGCGGGTGGTCTCGACCACCATGACGCGGCCGTCGGCACGCTCGATCACCACGCCCATGTCGCCGGTGCCGCGGGGGGCGGGCCCGGCGCAGGCGGACAGCAGCAGCAAGGCGGCGACGGCCATGCGGCGCATCATTTCACGTCTCCCATCAGGTTGCGGGCGATCCACAGGGCATCGTCCCGGCTGAGCATGGTCTTCCACGGCGGCATCGGCGTGCCGGGGCGGCCTTCCAGGATTGTCTCGACCACCGCTTCCTGGCTCATGGCCCCCAGGGTCTCGGGCAGCAGCGGCGAGCCCAGGCCACCCTTCCGGGTCATCCCGTGGCACGAGCCGCAGTCCTCGGCCACCAGCTCGCGCAGCTCGACCTGGCGGGCCGGCGCGGGATCGGCCAGGGCGGGAGCGGCGCACAGGGCAAGGAGAACCAATGCAAGGCCGACCCGATTACCCATTCCCCGCCTCCGCCACCGCGTCGACGTCGGCCATGCCCAGCTCGGCGGCCAGCGAGACCACCTTGCCGATCACCAGCAACGTCGGCGGCTTCAGGTCCCAGGCGGCGACGTCGGCGGCCAGGCGGCCGACGGTGGTGACGCGGGTGCGCTGGTCGGCGGTGGTGCCGTTCTCGATGGCGGCGGCCGGCGTCGCCGGGGGCAGGCCGGCCTCGATCAGGCGGTCGGCCAGGTTGCCGATGGTGGCCAGGCCCATGTAGATGACCAGGGTGCAGTCGGGATCGGCCAGGCTGTACCAGTCCAGTTCCAGCTCGCCGTCGTCGCGGGCATGGCCGGTGACCAGGCGCACCCCGGTGGCCAGGCCGCGGTGGGTCAGCGGAATGCCGGCCCCGGCCGAGCAGCCCGAGGCGGCGGTGATGCCGGGCACCACCTCGACAGAGACGCCGTGGCGGACCAGGTGCAGGGCCTCCTCGCCGCCGCGGCCGAAGACGAACGGGTCGCCGCCTTTGAGGCGCACCACGCGGCGGCCGGGCTTGGCCAGGCTGACCAGCAGCTCGTTGATTTCGTCCTGGGGCAGCAGGTGCCGGCCGGTTTCCTTGCCGACGGAGATGCGCGCGATGCCGGGGGGGATGAGGTCGAGGATGCCTTGGCCGACCAGACGGTCGTAGACCACCACGTCGGCGCCGATGATCAGCCGGTGGGCCTTCAGCGTCAGCAGTTCGGGATCACCCGGGCCGGCGCCGACCAGGTAGACGAGCCGCTTGCCCTCGGACGCCATGGTCCCCTCCCTGTAGCCTTGTCGATTCGTACCACCGGGCAAGGGGCGCCGATTTGACGTTGGGCAATTTGTGACGGGGCTGCATCGCCGGAAGCCGGACAAAAAAATGGCGGGGCCCGAAGGCCCCGCCTGGAGAGTCGAACCTTGTACCGGCTCAGTAGATGTCGTGCTGGGTGTTGTGCACGTTGAACTTGCCGGTCGGCGTGACGATCTTCGGGTCCTTGATGACCTTCTTCAGCTTGCGGGTCTTGTCGTCGACGATGACGATGGCCGACTGCTTGGTCTTGCCGTTCCACACCGAGAACCAAACCTCGGAACCGTCGGCCGAGTACTCGGGCTGCACCACGCGGGGAGCACCCTCGCCCACATCGGCCCACTTGGCGATCGGCAGGACTTCCTTGCCCTTGTCCAGCGCGTCGATGTTGTACACCGACACCGAGCCGTAGGTTTCGGCATCGGGGTTCAGCGGAGCGTCGACCCACAGGTTCTTGGACTTCGGATTGGTCTTGATGAACAGCGAACCGCCACCGTGGCCGTCCAGCTTCTGGACCACCTTCCAGGCGTTGTCCTTATGCTTCTCGGGATCGGTGCCGATCAGCACGATGGAGTCGTCGCCCAGGTGGCTGGTCGCCCAGACGGGGCCGAACTTCGGATGGATGAAGTTGGCGCCGCGGCCCGGATGGGGCTTGGACCCGGTGTCGATCAGCTTGACCAGCTTGTCTTCCTTGGTGTCGACCACGGCCACCTTGTCGGAGGCGTTGGCGGCGACCAGGAAGTAGCGGCCGGACTTGTCGAAGCCGCCATCGTGGAGGAAGCGAGCCGCATCCACGGTGGTGATCTTCATGTTCTTCATGTCGGCATAGTCGACCATCAGGATCTTGCCGGTCTCCTTCACGTTCACCACGAACTCGGGGTGATAGTGGGAGGCGACGATCGAGGCCACGCGGGGCTCCGGATGGAACTCCTGGGTGTCGACGGTCATGCCGCGGGTCGAGACGATCTTCATCGGCTCGAGGGTGTCACCCTTCATGATGACGAACTGCGGCGGCCAGTAGGTGCCGGCGATGGCGTACTTGTCCTCGAAGCCCTTGTACTTCGAGGTCTCGACCGAACGCGCCTCGAGACCGACCTTGATCTCGGCCACGTTGTCCGGCTTCTCCATCCACAGGTCGATCAGGTTGATCTTGGCATCGCGGCCGATCACGTACAGATAGCGGCCCGAGGCGGACATGCGGGAGATGTGCACCGCATAGCCGGTCTTGACGATGTTGACGATTTCCTTGGTGTCGCCGTCGATCAGGGCCACCTGGCCGGAGTCGCGCAAGGTCACCGAGAACAGGTTGTCCAGGTTGACCTTGTTCATCTTCTTGGTCGGCCGCTTTTCGGGCGGGACCAGGACGTTCCAGGTCGCCTTCATCTCCTTCATGCCGTATTCGGGCGGCTGCGGCGGCTCGTTGAGCAGATAGCGGGCCATCAGCTCGATCTGCTTCTCCGACAACTCGCCCGAGGTGCCCCAGTTGGGCATGCCCGCGGCGGTGCCGTAGGTGATCATGTCCTTGATGCCGTCATAGCCCAGCGCACGGGTCTTGTCCGTGGTCAGCGGCTTGCCGGTGGCACCCTTGCGCAGCACGCCGTGGCAGCCGGCGCAGCGTTCGAAGAAGATCTTCTTCGCATCTTCCCATTCCGCCTCGGTGAGGGTCGGAACCTTCACCTCGGCCTTGGCGGGTTGAGCGTCGGCAGCCATCACATGGTGCGTGACACCGACAGTAAGGCCGGTGGCGATCGCCAGCGCGGCAGCCCCGGTCACCAAGCGCGATTTCATAAGCACTCCCTCCCAGAGAGACGTAAGGTCGTGACCCGAACATGCGCCGCGCCGCCGCCCGCCAACTGTGACATTCGTCAAGTTTGCCCAAGAAAAACAAAAGCGGCCGCCAAACCCGCACCGTCCCTTGGTTTCGGCCCACGCCACCCCAGGTTTCTTAACCAAAGTCAAAGCCAAGCCCCACGGTCGACCCTAGTCTGGCGCGGCTGGGACGAGCGAGTTCGGAACGATGCGTCCCTTTCGGGGAAAAGCCATTCGTCGAAGGTGGCGACAATGGACAATGACGCCCTTTGCCTGCTGCGGCGGAGTCATCTGTTCGCACAACTCGCGCCTGCCGATCTGCAGCGGCTGATCGGTGACGCGCGACCCGTCGACCTGGCCGAGGGCACCTTCCTGTGCCGCGCCGGGGAGCCGGCCGAACGCCTGTACTTCATCGTCTCGGGCGAAGTCGAGACCGTCGCCGACGGTCCGCCGACGGTGCTGCGCCTTGGGCCCGGCGACGTGGTCGGCATCGAGGCGATCCTGACCCGCACCCCCCACGACGTCACCGCCCGCGCCACCTGCCGCGTCTCGGCCCTGCCGATCACCGCCGCGGCGCTGATGGGCTTCCTCGAAGAAAGTTTCCAGGTCGCCATCGGCATGATCTCGGCCATGGCGGCGCACCTGCGCGAGCAGGTCCGCGAAATCACCGAACTGAAGATGCAGTCCACCGCCGAACGCCTGGCCGGCTACCTGGTATCGCTGGCCGGCGAGGCCAACGGCCGCGCCGTGGTCAAGCTGCCCTGCGAGAAGCGCCTGCTGGCCGAGAACCTGGGCATGGACCCGGCGACCTTGTCGCGGGCCTTCGCCAAGCTGCGCGACCGCGGCGTGGTGGCCAGCCGCACCGACAAGGTGGTCATCGACGACGTCTCGGCACTGCGCAGCTTCGGCGCCTGCGCCGCCACGGCCTGACGAAAGGCGCCGCCATGTCCAACGCCACCCCCTGCCCCTGCCGCCCCTCGTGCGAGGGACCCAAGGTCGACTGCGACCGGGTGATGAGCACGCCGCAACGGGTGTTCCGCGGCTCGGCCTCGGTGCAGCAGATGGTGGCGGCGCTGCCCCTGTTCGAAGGCATCAAGCCCGAGGTGTTGTGCCGGCTGCTTGCCGATTCCAACACCGTCGCGCGGACGCGCAGCACGCTGCTGTTCAGTGCCGGCGATCCGGCCGACTGCTTCTACATCGTGTTGGAAGGCGCGGTGAAGCTGTTCGCCCTGGCTCCCGACGGGCGCGAAAGCATCGTCGAGATCTTCGGCCCAGGCTCGTCGTTCGCCGAGGCGGCCATGCTGTCCATCGGCAAGTTCCCCCTGCACGCCGAGGTCATCGAGGACGCCACCCTGATCCGGGTCGGCCGGCGCGCCTTCCTGCACACGCTCAATTCCGACCACGCGCTCGCCTACCACATGCTGGCGGCACTGATCGGCTGGACCAGGCGGCTGGCCGACGAGATCCGCGACCTCAAGGAACTGTCGCCGTGGCAGCGGGTGGCAGAATTCCTGCTGTCCCAGACCGACGCCAGCGAAGGCCGGGCGGTGGTGTGGCTGCCGTTCAACAAGGAAGTGCTGGCCAGCCGCGTCGGCATCCGCCGCGAAAGCCTGTCGCGGGTGCTGGCGCGCCTGCGCGTGCTGGGCGTGCACACCTCGGGCAACGCGGTCCACATCGACGACGTCGGCCTGCTGCGCAAGGCCTATTGCGAGGCGGCGGGGTAGGAACGCCGCCGTCATGGCCGGGCCTGACCCGGCCATCCATCGACCCCCGGGTCAGCCCCGGGGGTGACGACCAGATTTCTTGCTGGAAGCGCCCCGCTTCAGTTCTTCGGGGTCGGACCCTTGCGGGCCAGGTCGATCAGCTGGCGGAAGGTCGGCTGGTCGAGCGCGCTGGAGACCACGCGGTCGCCGATGATGAAGGTCGGCGTGCCGCCGATGTCCAGCGAGTGGGCCAGATCGAAGTTCTTCTTCAGCTGCTTGTCGATCTCGGGTGCGGCCATTTCCTTGCGCACCTGGTCGACGTTCAGCCCGACCTCGCCGGCGACGCGGAACACCGCCTTCTCGTCCAGCTTGCCGCGGAACTTCATCAGCGAGCGGTGGTAGTCGTCGTACTTGCCGTGCGCCTTGGCCACCAGGGCGACGCGGGCGGCGGTCACCGAGTCCGGGCCCAGGATGGGGAATTCCTTGAACACCACGCGGACCTTGCCGTCGGCCTTCACCGCTTCCCACATGGCGTCGAAGGTCTGCTTGCAGAAGCCGCAGTTGTAGTCGAAGAACTCAACCACGGTGACGTCGCCCTTGGGGTTGCCGGCGACCGGGTCGTCGGCGCTCTTGAAGATCTCGTCCTTGCGGGCCTCGACCATCTTCTTGGCGTCGTTCTCGGCCTGGACGCGCATCTTCTCGCGCAGGGCCTCGATGGCCTCGCCCAGGACCTCGGGGTGCTCCATCAGGTAGTCGCGGACGATCTTGCGCACGCCTTCGACCTGCTTGGGCGTCAGCGGCTGGTCCTCCTGGGCCGAGGCCGGCTGGGCCGCGAACAGCATGGCGGAAGCGAACAGGGCGGCGGCGAAGGTCTTGGCGATCATCATGGTACCCTTGACGGCGATCAGTGGGCGCATATTGGCGGAAGCTCTCGATACGGGCAAGCAGGATAGCGGCTCATGGCCCTGCTCTACCGGCGCTTGCGGTCCTCGCGGGCTTGGGCGGCGGCTTCCTTGATGTCCTGGATGCGCAGCCAGATGGGCCCGGTCTTGCCCAGCAACTGCTCGGCGCGGCCGGCGTGGTAGTCGGCTTCCGACAGCTTGCCCAGCAGCAGCAGGTGCTCGGCCATGGCATAGGAGGCCATGCCCTCGTTGCCGTCGCGCGAGAACGCGGTGCCCAGGCGCTGCCAGGTCATCGCGTCGTCGGGCTCGCGCTGGACGGCGATGGACAGGTTCTTCTCGGCGTCCTTCAACAGGGCGGGATCTTCGATCTCGACCTCGCAGGTGCCCAGTTCGGACAACAGCAGGGCGTTGTCGGGCAACAGCTCGACCGCCCTGCGATAAGGAGCGATGGCTTCGGCGCCGCGGCCGTTCTCGTAGAGCATCTGGCCCTTCAGCTCCCAGAAATAGGGATCCTTGGGGCGCTCCTTGATCAGGGCGTCGATGGCCTCGACCGCCGCCTCGATGTCGGGCTTGCGATAGAGCGCAATGGCGCGGGCATAGCGCGCCTCGATGCTGGCGTCGGTGTCCTTGTAGCGCTGGAAGGTGCGCACCGGCGGCTCGAGGAAGGCGAACAGCTTGGCCCGCATCCGGCGGTGCATTTCGGTCCACTGCGGCGGGGTCGGCTGGTCGTTCCAGCGCGAATGCTCGACCTGCTCGCGGACGAAGGCGACGCGGTCGCGCGTCAGCGGGTGGGTGCGCACATACGGATCCTGGCGCGCGGCGACCAGCAGTTCCTGGTCGCCCAGGATATCGAAGAACTGCAGCATGCCCTGGGCGGACTGGTGGGTGGCGTCCAGGAAGCGGATGGCCATCTGGTCGGCCTGCTGTTCCTGGCTGCGGGTGAAGGCCAGCATGCTGCGCATGGCGATCTGGTTGGCGCCCAGCATGGTGGCGCCGATGACCTCGCCGCGGCCCGAGGCGGCACCGGCGGCGGCACCCAGCAGCATGCCGATCAACGCCTCGGTCGAGATGTTGCTGGCGGCATCCTGGGCACGGATCAGGTGGCCGCCGGCGATGTGGCCGGTCTCGTGGGCGATCACGCCGATCAGCTGGCTCGGGCTTTCGGTGCGGATCAGCAGGCCGGTGTGGAAGAACATGTTCTGCCCGCCGGCGACGAACGCGTTCAGGGTGTTGTCGACCAGCAGATGGATGCGGACGGCCTCGGGATCGAGACCGGCAGCCTGGAACAGTGGCGTCGCATAGGTGCGGATGGTATTTTCCACCTCCGCATCGCGAATGAACGACCGGCGCTGGGGGGAAGACTGTGCCTGGGCCGCCGGTAAAAGCGAAGCCGACAGCAGGATCACCAGAAGGAACAAGCGCGTGAGCAAGGACAACTCCTCGTGGGTCGGGACCGCCCGCAGCCTGATGGCGCTGGCCGTAGTGTCGGCGTTGGCCGCCTGCGACGAAACCCGCCCCGTCGGTACCGTCGGGCACGTCAAGGGCTTTGCCGGCGTGGTCGCCGCCGACGAACCGCGCGCCGTGCTGGTGGCACGCGACGTCCTGTCGGCCGGCGGCACGGCTGCCGATGCCGCCGTCTCTCTTTATTTCACGCTGGCAGTGACCTATCCGTCAACAGCCAGCCTGGGTGGGGGCGGCATGTGCGTGGTCCACGACAAGACCGCCAAGCGCACCGAGGTGCTGGATTTCATCGCCCCGCCCACCGCCCAGCCCGGCGAGACGCCCACCGCCGTCCCGGCCAATCCGCGCGGTTTCTTCGCCCTGCAGGCCAAGTACGGCAAGCTGCGCTGGGATACCCTGCTGGCCGAGCCCGAGAAGCTGGCCCGGCTGGGCACCACCGTGTCGCGGGCGCTGGCCAACGACATCACCCGCGCCGCCCCCCTGCTGGCCCGCGACCCGATGGCCCGGCGCACCTTCTTCCGCCCCGACGGCAGCCCGTTGCGCGAATCCGACCAGGTGCAGCAGCCCGAGCTGGCCTCGGTGATCGGCCGGCTGCGCAATGCCACCGGCGACTTCTATACCGGCAACCTGGCCCGCAGCGTGGTCGAATCGGCCCGCGCCACCGGCGCCCGCCTGGCCATCGAGGAACTGCGCGACTTCAAGCCGCAGTGGCGCGACAGCATCCGCGTGCCGCTGGGCAACGAGGTCGCCCACTTCGCCCCGCCGCCGGCGGTGGCCAGCACCGTCGCCGCACAGCTGGTCGCCGGCCTGGCCGAGCGCTGGGCCGGCACCCCCGCCGACGAGCGTCCCCACCTGATGGCCGAGGCCTCGGCCCGCGCCATGACCGCGCGCAGCCAGTGGATGGCCGCCAACGGCTGGAGCGAGGACGGCCCCGCCGCCCTGATGGCCGCCGGCAAGATCGAGGCGCTGACCGCCGGCTATGCCGCCGACCGCCACACCCCCACCGAGCCCGTCAAGGGGCCGGTCGCCGACGCCCAGGCGGCCACCAGCTTCGTCGTCATCGATTCCTACGGATCGGCGGTGTCGTGCGGGCTGACCACCTACGGGCTGTTCGGCTCGGGCCGCATGGTGCCCGGCGCCGGCTTCTTCCTGGCCGGCCAGCCCGGCCGCAACGGCCCGCCGGCGGTGGCGCCCATGCTGCTGGTCAATCCGGCGACCAACCAGGTGTTCATGGCCGCCGCCGCCTCGGGCGGGGTGACCGCGCCTTCGGCCCTGGCCTGGACCGTGCTGGCCTCGCGCGAGACCAAGACGCTGGACCAGGCGCTGGGACAGCCGCGGGTGCACCACAACGGCACTCCCGACATCGCCTTCGTCGAGAAGGAGCCGCGCGCCGCCGACGCCGACTCGCTGGTCAAGCGCGGCCACAAGGTCACCGCCGTGGACATGCCCAGCCGCATCAACGCCGTCGGCTGCAACGGCGGCCGCCTCGAGGTGACGGGCTGCCAGGCGGCCACCGATCCGCGCGGCTTCGGCCTGGCCGAACTGGTGGGGAAGAAGTAGATGGCATTCAAGGTGGCGGAACGGGGCTCGATCACCCCGTTCATCGTGATGGACGTGATGCGCGCCGCCACCGAGCGCGCCCAGGCCGGCGGCGATGTCGTCCACCTCGAGGTCGGCCAGCCGTCGGGCGGCCCGCCCGCCGCGGTCACCGAGGCGGCACGCCGTGCGCTGGACAGTCATACCCTGGGCTACACCCTGGCCCTGGGCAACGAATCCTTGCGTGCCCGCATCGCCACCCACTACCGCGACACCTATGGGGCGGTAGTCGATCCGGCGCAGGTCTGCGTCACCACCGGGTCTTCGGGCGCCTTCCTGCTGGCCTTCCTGGCCGCCTTCGCCCCCGGCGACCGGGTGGCGGTGGCCCAGCCCGGCTATCCCGCCTACCGCAACATCCTCAAGGCCCTGGGGGTCGAGTGCGTGTCGGTGCCGGTCGGCCCGGCCACCCGCTGGCAGATCACCGCCGAGACCCTGGCCGCCCTGCCCGGCCGGCTGGACGGCGTGGTGGTCGCCAGCCCGTCCAATCCCACCGGATCCATGCTCGCCGATCACGAGGTGGCGGCGCTGTCGGCATGGTGCGAGGCCAACGGCGTGCGCCTGGTGTCGGACGAGATCTACCACGGCATCAGCTTCGGCCGCACCGCCGCTACCGTCGCCGGCAGCGGCGGCCACGCGGTGGTGGTCAACAGCTTTTCCAAGTACTACGCCATGACCGGCTGGCGGCTGGGGTGGATGGTGGTGCCGCCCGACCTGCTGCGCGCGGTGGAATGCCTGCAGCAGAACCTGTTCATCTCGCCGCCGACCCTGTCGCAGCTGGCGGCCGAGGCGGTGTTCGACTGCCGGGCCGAGCTGGACGAGCGCGTCGCCCGCTATCGCCGCAACCGCGACATCCTGCTGAACGAGCTGCCCGCCGCCGGCTTCGACAAGATGGCGCCGTCGGACGGGGCGTTCTACCTGTATGCCGACGTGTCGCAGCTGACCAACGACAGTCCGGAGTTCTGCCGGCGCATGCTGGCCGAGACCGGGGTCGCCTGTACGCCCGGCATCGACTTCGATCCCGATTCGGGGGCCCGCACCCTGCGCTTCTCGTTCGCCGGGCCGACCGAGGACATGGTCGAGGCCGCCCGGCGCCTGAAGGCCTGGCGCAAATAGCGCCCTAGGAGATCAGGTCGCGGACCGCCGTGGTCATCTCGTCGGCGGTCTTGAACACCTGGGCGTTGGTCGAATAGGCCTTCTGGGTGATGATCATCTTGGTGAACTCGTCCTCGATCTTGACGTTCGAGGACTCGGTGGCCGAGCCGACGATGGCCGAGCCGCTGCCCTGGTCGTCGACGCTGTCGACGGTGACGGCGCCCGCCTCTTCCGTGCGGCGGAACAAGGTGCCCGACACCGGGTCCAGCGAATCCGGCGCGGCGAAAGTCGCCACCGGGATCTTGTAAAGGGTGCGGGTCTTGCCGTTGGTGAACTGGCCGATGACCTCGCCGTACTGGCTGACGGTCATGCCGCTCAGCATGCCCTTGCTGTAGCCGTCCTGGTCGATGGACTTGATGCTGATCTTGTCCGACGAATCGGCCAGCTGGGTCAGCTTGGCGATGTCCATGGTCACCGTGCTGGTGCCGGCCCCGGTGGCCGACCAGTTCACCGTCATGGTCACCTTGCCCGCCGTCGGGCTGGTCAGGTTGCCGGCGCCGTCGAAGGTCAGCGGGATGACCACCGGCGTGGTGGTGGCCGGCGGCGTGGTGGGAGTGGTGGTGGTGGTGCCCGTGCCCACCTGCAGGTCGGTCAGGGTGCCGTTGGTGGCCGGCACGCTGATGGTCATCGCCCACTTGTCGGTGCTCCAGCGCTCGAAATTGGCGGTGACCGTCTGGGCGTTGTAGGCATTGTCGTACATGCTGAGTGTCAGCGGGGTGGTCTTGGTGGTGGGCTTCAGCGTCGACAGGTTGACCGCCTGCTGGGATTCGTTGGGGGTCAGCACCGGGTCGATGATGCCGTTGCCGTCCCAGTCGATGTCCAGGTTGGTGGTACCGCCGGTGGGCGTGGTGATGTTGCCGTTGGCGTCGAAGGTGACCGCCACCGGCTGGGTGCTCATGATGTTGATGCCCGGGTTGTTGGGCAGGCTGAAGCTGACGTCCCAGGTGTCGGCGCCGGTGCGCGTCCAGGTGGTGCGCAGCGTCTGCGCGGTGTTGGTCAGGTCGTTGACGGTGGTGTCGGCGGTCTGGATGCCGGTGCTGGCCGGCATGTTGGACGGCAGGTTGAACACCATCTGCATGGCCGTGGTGGCGGCGCCGTTCTGCAGCATGTTGGGCTGCCAGCTGATCGGCACCAGCGTCTTGGTGCCTCCGGTCGCGGTGGTGGTGGTGGTGGTCGCCGTGGTGGTGGTGGTGCTGGGCGGCACGGGGGTCTGGGCGCTGGTGTACTCGCCGGCGATGCGGCCCCAGGCGTCGGCCTTCCAGCCCATCAGGAACTGGCCCGACGAGGTGGTCAGGTAGGTGGTGTCGTTGGTTCCCGGCGAGGTGCTGGGGCTGGACGAGGTGGTGGTGCCGGTGGTGGTGGTGGCGGTATGGACGGCGAACTCGCGGAAGTCGCCGGCGCGGGTATAGAGCACGCTGCCGGCATCGGTCAGCGACAGGGTCGCCGGCGGCGCCGGCTGGCCGGTGGTGGGATCGGTGCTGGACGGCTGCGAGACGATGAAGAAGCCGCGGCCGTTGATGGCCATGTCGCTCCACTTGTCGCTGGGCGTGATGACGCCCTGGGCGGTGATGGCGTAGCGGTCGGCGGTGTGCACGCCGAAGATGTCCAGCCCGCCGCCCGGCCCGGTGGGGGCCGAGTGGGACTCGGACAGCATGGTCTTGAACTCGGTGTCCTTGCGCTTGTAGCCGATGGTGTTGACGTTGGACACGTTCTGGGAGATCGAGCCCATGGACCAGCTCATCGCCATCATCGCGGTGCTGGCATTGTTGAAAGCACCCCAGAGCATCATCGCCTCCGCAGGACAAAATTTTTCCGCCAAGCGCGTTGCAAGGGCGATGCCACGTTCTCCGCCATGCCCGGAGGTGATCCGGGCATTCGCGAAGATCCGCCTAAATGGCTGTCAGGGATGGAGAATCGGCGCCGCCGGGTGGATGGCCGGGGCGAGCCCGGCCATGGCGGCGAAGGAGCGGCAGCGGGGCACAAACTGCCGGGCCGGCAGGAATTGCCGGCCCATCGGGATCAGATGAAATAGGCCTTCAAGGGCTCGAAGCCGTTGAAGTTCACCGCCGAATAGCTGGTGGTGTAGGCGCCCGTCGACAGGATGCGGACGCGGTCGCCCACGTCCAGCGACATCGGCATGCGATAGCCGGCCTTCTCGTACATGATGTCGGCCGAATCGCAGGTCGGGCCGGCCAGCACCACGGGGCCGTCCTCGTCGCCGTCATGGGCGGTGGTGATGCGGTACTTGATGGCCTCGTCCATGGTCTCGGCCAGGCCGCCGAACTTGCCCACGTCCAGGAACACCCAGCGCACCGGATCGTCGTAGCCCTTGCGGCTGATCAGCACCACCTCGGCCTCGAGGACGCCGGCGTCGCCGACCAGGCCGCGGCCGGGCTCGATGATCATGGCCGGCAGGTTGTTGCCGAAATGCTTGGTCATGGCGTCCATGATGGCGCCGGCATAGGCGTCGACGCCGGGCACGTCGGCGCGGTAGCGCGCCGGCAGGCCGCCGCCCAGGTTGACCATGCGCAGCTCGATGCCGGCCTCGTTGAGCGCGGTAAACAGCATGGCGGTCTTGGCCACCGCGATGTCCCACTGGGCCAGGTCGGTCTGCTGGCTGCCGACGTGGAACGACACGCCGTAGGGATCCAGGCCCAGGTCGCGGGCGCGGATCAACAGGTCGCGGGCCATGTCCAGGTCGCAGCCGAACTTGCGCGACAGCGGCCACTCGGCGCCGTCGCAGGTCATCAGGATGCGGCAGAACACGCGCGAGCCGGGGGCGACTTCGGCCAGCTTGGCCAGTTCGGCCTCGGAATCGAAGGCGTACAGGCGCACGCCGCGATCATAGGCGTACTGGATGTCGGCCTTCTTCTTGATGGTATTGCCATAGCTCATGGCTTCGGGCGACACCCCGGCGGCCATGCACAGGTCGATCTCGGCCGGGCTGGCGACGTCGAAGTTCGAGCCCAGGCCAACCAGCATGGAGACGATCTCGGAGGCCGGGTTGGCCTTGACCGCATAGAACACCTCGGCCAGCGGCAGCCAGCGGCGGATGTTCAGGAAATTCTCGCGCACCACGTCCAGGTCGACCACCAGGCAGGGGGTCGGCGGGCGGACGTCGTCGAGGAAGCGGGCGATCTTGTCGGACATGGCAACGAACTTTCAGCACACGAAATGGCGAAACGATGGCGCACCCGGGCGGGCTGCTCCGGGGGCCGCGGGACGGCGGAAAACCGACGTCGGTCAGCTGCGTGTGCAGATACTTCGCTTGTCGAACCACAGCATGGCCCAAGCCAGCTGCGGACCGGTATCCGTTGCGAAGACAGGAAAGGCGTCCGACAGCGCGAACCCGTTCATAGCTGATCCCCTCAAGCACAGGGAGCCTTGTCGCTCCACCACACCCAGAAGACGCCTTGGACGTCGTTGCCGATGGGCACGTGCGCTGTACGTCTGGGGGGCGATTTAGCGCCGATCGAAGGGGATGGAAAGTGAAATTTTGCCAGGGGGCGATTTTTTTTCGAAAAGCGTTTTGAATCAGCGCCGTAAGACTCGCCGGAGTGTGGGCCTGCAGGTCGACCCGAACCTATATGGCGGCGACCTTGGCCAGGAACTCGCGGACCACTGCCTGGTTGTGGGCGGTGTTGGCCAGGTGGATGACGCGGGCGTTGCCGTCGAAGGCAGTGTCGCGGTCGGTGTTGTTGAACTCGGCGCAAGCCAGCGCCAGCAGCCGCACCGCCTGCCCGCCCAGGGCCACCTCGGCGGTGTTCCACGGGGCAAACAGGTCGGGGGCCGGCCCGGCCAGCATGCGCACCAGCCCGGTCTGCTCGCGCAGCCACTCGGTGCAGCGCCCCACCGCCTCGTTCCAGGCGGCGAGGAAGGCGCCGCGCGGGCCCGGGCGGGCCCCGAAGAAGATCACCCCCGAATTGACCACCGAGCAGCGGTCGACCTCCCAGTTGGGCCGGGCCATCAGGGTCACGGCGACGTCGAAGTCGTGGCCGTCGAACAGGTCGTCGAGGGGCCGCACCAGGAAGGCGTCGGCGTCCAGGAACACCATGCGGCCCTCGCCCACCCGCCGGGAGGCGTCGATCATGCAGGGCACCTTCTGGACCAGCATGTTCTCGAACACCAGGCCGGCGCGAATCAGCGGCCGGGCCAGGATGCTGCGCGGCCAGCGCTTGAGCACCGCCTTGCGCAGGCGCTGGCGCAAGTCGCGGGTGAAGCGGGCGTTGTACGAGATGGCGAGATCGACGCGCTGACGCTCGGGGATCGAGGCGGCCAGGGCATCGACGTCGGAGATGCGCGCCGTCCAGTCGATCACCTCGACGCCGGCAGCCGGATGGCTGAAGCGGGCGCGGCCCGTGTCGTCGCCCCAATCGTAGACCAGCACGCGGGCATCCGGATAGACCTTGCGGATCTGCTCGACGTTCTGGGCCAGCAGCGGATAGTACTTGCCGCTGCCCATGATGACGAAGGAGATCATCGCCCCGCCCCGCCGAGGCGGCGGCGGAAGTCGTCCATGCGCTCGACCGGCACCGCGACCACGTTCAGCTGGTCGGGCAGCTGGAAGCGCTGGCTCGGCAGGAAGGGCACCGCGGCGAGCACCGGCACCGCCTTGCCCGGCGGCTGGTGGGCGGTGGTGATGGCCTCGCCGGTGGCCCAGCCGGGATAGAAGAAGCGATAGCCCTCGGCCTTGAGCAGGTCGAACGGGTCGAGCGTCAGCGGCGGGTTGCCGCGGTGCAGCCAGTTCTCGAAGACGATGAACGGGCGGCCCGACCGGATGGTGGCCATGGCGCCCTGCAGCACCGCCAGTTCATGGTCCTCTGCGTCGATCTTGACCACGTCGGGCGCCGGCAGGCCGAGATCGTCGAGGCGAGCCAGCCGCACCCGCACGCCGCCGTCCTCGCCCAGGCGGGCCAGGCCGGTCTGCACCCCGTCCGAGGGCGCCATGGTGGTCTCGCCGGAGCGGTCGGCAAGCGCCACGTCGTGGCAGTGGATGGCCCCGTCCAGCCCAGCCTGCTTCACCACCGCGGCCAGGTCCTGGAAGTTGGGGGGAAACGGCTCGAAGGCATGCACCGACCCGGCAAATCCCGGGCGCGAGGCCACCAGCACCGCATACCAGCCCCAGTTGGCGCCGATGTCGTGGAAAACGCCGGCGTCGGTCGCCAGCAGATCGAGCAGGGCCGAGGTCTCGGCCTCGTACACCGGCAGGTTCTGCGGCAGATACAGCGCGCCGAACTGGGTGTTGCGGGCGTTGAAGGCGACGCGGCGCGCACCATTGCCGGTGGCCAGGGTGAACACGCTGTCGCCGCCCACGCCTAGGCGCAGCATCAGCTTGAACAGCCGCTTGGCCGGCTTGCCGACGAAGCGCTTGGACAGGCGGCGGCGCTGGCGGAAGGCGGCACGGTGGACGACGCTCAAGGGGGCCAGGCGTTCGATGGCGAACGGATTGCGCAGCACCACCGGGCAGCGGATCACGTCCTCGTCGGCAATGGCGGTCATGGCTGGCGCTCCCCCCTTGATTTCGCGCCACTGTTGACAGTTGGGCGCGGCCAAATCAAGGGAGAAAGGCCTATTCCTCGAACTCGATGTGCGTGGTCGAGGTCAGTTCGTCCTGGCTCATCACCCGATTGCGGCCGCGGCGCTTGGCGAGATAGAGGGCCTCGTCGGCGCGGTGGACGAAGGCGCCCAGGGTCTCGCCGAACTCGTATTCGGCGACGCCGATGGACAGGGTCACCTGCCCCAGGACCTGGCCGGTGCGGCGGTTGGCGATCTTCTTGGTGGCAACCTGGCGGCGGATGGCCTCGGCCACCATCACCGCGTCCTTCAGCCGGGTCTCGGGCAGGATCACCGAGAATTCCTCGCCGCCGTAGCGGGCGGCGGTGTCCTTGCCCTTGATGGCGTCGGTGAGCGCTCGCGCCACCAGCTTAAGCACCTGGTCGCCCAGCTGGTGACCGTGGGTGTCGTTGAACTGCTTGAAGAAGTCGATGTCGATCATCAGCAGGCAGAGGAACGAGCGGTCCTCCTCGGCGGTCAGCGCCGCCTCGCGCAGGGCGACGTCGAACAGCTTGCGGTTGGCCAGCCCGGTCAGCGGGTCGGTGGACGCCTCGCGCTTGAGCTCGTCCAGGTCCTGGCGCAGCCGGGCGATCTCGGACGACGAGGTTTCCAGCCGCTCCTCGAGCTGGCGGTTGACCTCGACCATCACCCGGGTCTCGTCCAGGATGCTCTGGATCAGCACGCCGATGTCGTTGGGCGCCGGCGCGTCGGACAGCTGGCCCGAGAAGGTTTCCAAGGCCTCGCCGTAATGGACGGCGCCCTGGTTGGCGGTGTTCAGGTATTCCAGCACGCGGGCCACCGCATCCTCGATGCGCAGGCCGACGGCGCGCAGCTCGGCCTCCTCGTGGGCGGTGCCGAAGAAGCGCTCATACAGCTCGGAGTTGATATCGTCGGAGAATTTCTGCCCGGCGCGCAGCACGCCGTTGACGGCGGCGGTCAGCTCGGGATGGCGGTCGGCGACATAGGCATACCAGATGGCGAAATTGCACGGATGTGCCGGCACGTTGTGACGGTCCATCATCCCCAGCGCGGCGCGCGCGCAGTGGGAGGCGATATCGACCGGATCGGTATATTTCATCGCCGCCATCCTAATTGCACTGCCCTATCGACCCTTCCTGGCAGACGCGCGTCCCGTCGGTCCAGCGTGCCCCGGAAAGATCGGCGTTGAGCAGATCCGCCCCCAATGTCTTCGCCCCCGTCAGGTCCGCACCGCGCAGGACCGCCCGGAAGAATTTCGCCCGCCTCAGGTCCGCATCCCTCAGCGACGCCCCGCTGAGATCGGCCTTGGTGAAGTCTCCCTCGCTGAAGGTGCCTTTGTCCAGCGTCGCGCCGTGCAGGTCGGCGCTGACGAAGCGGACCCGGTAGGCATCGACACCCGCCAGCCTGGCCTTGGCCAGCTTGGCGCGCTGGAAACTTGTCTCCCTCAACCGCGCTCCGGACAGATCGTGCCCCGACAGATCCCGCTCGTCCATATAGCATCGCTGCCAGTCGACCTGCGGCGAGGCTGGAGCGGTGCAATCGGCCGCCCAGCAGGGAACGGCGATCGAAAGAAAGGGCACGATGAGCAACCCGCAACGCATGAGGTAGGTTTAATCGCCGCGCGCCATCCCTCCAAGTGATTATTTGTAGCTGCGCCGTTCGTCGCCCGCCACATGCGAACGGTTTACCGCAGCCCCGCGAGGGCTTACCTTTGTCCGAAGACGAGGAGGCGGTCCACCATGGGCAAGACGCTGGCCGACACCACCCTGGAAGAGGCCGAGCAGCTGTGGCTGTCCGGCGAGTTGCAACGGGCCCGCGAGGCCTTCCGCCGCGCCCGACTGCTCTACCGCGAGAACGGCGATCCGCCCGGCGAGGCGGCGGCGCTGACCCAGCTGGGCGACCTGGAGGCCGAAAGCGGCCACGCAGCCAACGCCCGCGAGGCCTATGTGGAGGCCCGCACCCTCTATGCCCGTGACGGCGACCAGCGCGACCAGGCCGGCATCCTGGTGCGGCTGGCCCGCCTGGCCCACCGCCAGCACCACCACGACGAGGCGCGCTCGTGCCTTCTGTCGGCGCACGAGCTCTATGACAGCGCCGCCGACTTTTCCGGGCTGGGGCACGTGGCCAAGCGGCTGGGGCACCTGGAACGCGACCAGGGCCGCCAGGACCTGGCGCTCGACCGCTACCGCGAGGCGGTCGCCTATTACCGCCGCGGCCACGACACGCTGGGCGAGGCCAACGTGCTGAAGGCGTTGGGCGGGGTCAACCGGGCCCTGGGGCAGATTGACCGGGCCAGGGCCGACTACGAGCGGGCGCTGGACCTGCTGGCCGAAGTCGGCGACCAGCTGGGCCAGGCGGGCGCGGCCCGCGCGCTGGGCCGGGTGCTGGCCGAGGCCGGCGAGAAGCCCGAGGCCCACGCCGCCTTCGACCGCGCCCGCAAACTGTTCGCCGCCTGCGGCGCCGCCGACCTGGCCGCCGACATGGCCGAGGAGGCCCGTCGGCTGTAGCCGGTCAGAAGCCGTGCCGGTCGACCATGATGGCGATGAACAGCCCCAGCAGGTAGGGCATCGAGGCGGCGAAGTTCATCCCCGCCATGCGCCGCGACGGATCGCGGAGCAAAGCCAGGTTGAAGCCCAGCAGCGCCGCCCCCAGGGCGGCAGCCAGCGCTGCATAGACGGGGCCCAGCAGGCCCAGCCCCCAGGGCAGCAGCGAAGCCGCCACCAGCGCCCCCGAATTGGCCAGGATCCAGCCGGCGGTGCGCTTAGGGCCGATCACCACCGGCAGCATGGGCACGCCGGCCTGGCGATAGTCCTCGGCCAGCAGGATGGCGAGCGCCCAGAAATGGCTGGGCGTCCACAGGAACAGCACCACCGCCAAGAGCGCCGGCAGCAGCCAGTCGCCCGGATCCACCGCCGCCGCCCCGGCCAGCACGGCAAAGCTGCCGGCAGCGCCGCCGATGATGATGTTGATCCAGGTCCGCCGCTTCAGCCACACCGTGTACAGGACCACGTAGACGAAGGCGCCCAGAAACAGGTGCAGCGCCACCACCCAGTTGAACGCGGTCACCGCCAGGGCCAGCCCGCCGGCCATCAGCGCCGCCGCCAACGCCAGCGCCTGGCCCGGCCCGGTGGCGCCGGTGACCATGGGGCGGCCCTGCGTGCGCCGCATCAGGCGGTCGATGTCGCGGTCGTAGACGTGGTTGACCACCGCCGCCGCCGCCGAGCCCAGCACCATGGCGGCGGCCAGCTGGATCAGGGCCATGGGGTCGATATGGGGAGCCATGGCGCCATAGCCGGTCATGGCGGTCAGCGCGATCATCACGGCGATGCGGGGTTTGCACAGGGTGACGTACTGATTGAAGGTCATGTGCCCTCCCAGTCGGCGCCCCCTCGCCCCGATTAAGGTGTATCCCCTATGTATATATATGATAGAGCATGGCGTATACCACTATTCCCGACACCGATACGTACAGCCATACCGGCAGGGTCCAGCGGGCCAAGCCGCGGTGCGGCTCGAAGCGGCCGGCCAGCGCGCGCCGCAAGGTGACCAGCACGGCCGGCGCCACCAGCGCCGCCAGCACCACGTGGCTGATCAGCAGCACGTAGTAGACCGGCCGCACGGCGCCGGTGCCCCGGAACACGAAGATCGGGGCGGTGAAGTGGTAGAGCAGGTAGAAGGCCAGGAACAGCGCCGACGTCCCCACCGCCGCCAGCATCGCCTTGCGGTGCAGGTCGCGCCGGCCCATGCGGATGAAGGTGAAGCCGGCCAGCAGGCAGGCCAGCCCGGCGGCATTCAGGAACGCGGTGACGTGGGGAAGGACGGTGGCGGTGCTCATGGCCCCAGCATCGAGCCCACGCGCACCATCGTCAAGGCATAGAGCCCCAAAGCCACCGAAACCAGCACCGCCAGCGTCACCAGCTTTCCCCTGCGCGCCGAAGCCATCACGCCGCTCCTCCTGGGGTTGTCCGATGGTTCATTTGGGGAGGAGGAGCGGGCGGAAAAAGGGGGCTACCACCCCATCCAGCCCCAGATCCATAGCCAGCCCACCGCCAAGGCCAGGCTGGCAAGCGTCATGGGGATGCCGGCGCGGGCGAAGTCCAGGAAGCCGATCTTCAGGCCGGCGCGGACGGCACGCTCGGCGGTGATGATGTTGGCCAGGCTGCCGACCAGCAGCAGGTTGCCGGCCAGGGTCGACAGCAGGGCCAGGCCGTACATGGGCCCCGGGTCGGGGGTCGGCCACACCGCCAGGATCAGCATCACCGCCGGCACGTTGCCGATGGTGTTGGAGCCGGCCAGCATCAGCGGCGCCATCACGCCCAGGCGGTCGGGGAACAGGCCGCGGTTGGCCAGCTGCTCGACCGCCGACTGGGCCAGGCCGGTGTTGGCGAAGGTGTCGGTGACGATGAACAGGCAGGCGAACAGCAGCAGAAGGTGCCAGTCCACGGCGCCGATCATCTCGCGACTCGACATCCGCCGGCTGGTCAGCAGCAGGCCGGCGATGACCAGGGCGCCGACCTCGCGCGGCAGCGGCGTGGCGAACAGCAGCACCAGCCCGGCCACCGCCGCCACGCCCTTGGCGGTCTGCCAGGCATTGACCGGCGGCGGCGGCTCGGCCGGCCGGGGCTCGGGCGTGGCAGCCAGGGCCCTGGCCCAGGTCAGCCGCACCGCCAGCCACACCAGGGCCAGCGACAGCAGCCCCGGCACCCCGCAGGCCAACAGGAAGCGCCAGAAATCCAGGTTGCCGATCTGGCCGATCAGGATGTTCTGCGGATTTCCGATCACCGTCATGGCGCTGCCGGCATTGGCCGCCCCGGCCAGGGCCAGCACGAAGGGCCGGGGATCGAGGCCGCGGCGGCGGATGCCCTCGACCACCACCGGGGTCATGGCGAAGACGATGATGTCATTGGCCAGCACCGCCGACAGCAGCCCGGCGACCAGCACGGTCAGCGCCAGCAGCTGCGGCGGCGAGCCCTTGGCCGCGGCCACGCGCGCCGCCACCGCCGTATAGACGCCCGCCGTCTGGAACTGGGCCGAGACGATCATCAGCGCGAACAGCAGCAGAAGGGTGGAAACGTCGACCGGGGCGCCGAGATCGCGCACCTGCAGCCGCCCGGCGGCCAGCAGCACCACCACCGCCAGCAAGGCCATGCCCGAGCGATCGAGCTTCAGGCCCGGCACGCGCCCGAGCGCCATGCCGAGATAGGCGAAGGTGAAGACGGCGACGACCAGGGTATCCATGGGCCCAACCATAGCCGGCTTGACGACCGCGGCGCAGCATTTTCCCGGCCCTACGGTTCGCGCGGCGCCCCTTCCCTGGTCCCGTCGTGGAAATCCCGCCATTCCTTGGGCGGCGGATGGTCCATCAGGTGGAGTTCGTGCGGCCGGCCGGCACCGCCCTCGACGAAGGTCGCCCACGTACCGTCGGCACCTTCCCAGTGGTGGTAGGGGTCGTCCCAGCTGCCGTCGGGCGTGCCGAAGCGAAAGACGCCGTCGAGGAAGACGTCGCGGCCGTCGTCGGTGGCGGACGGGAAGACGGCGGTGATCGAGGACGGGGTGTCGGCACCAAGGCGGAAGCGGACGACATAGGCCCGCCCGTCCACCGTCACCTCCATCCGGTCGGCCGATCCGGCGATGGTGCCGCCGCGCCGGCGGACCGAATCCGTCACCGCCTCCCGCGTCATCGCCAGGTTCAGGCCGCCGAGTTCCGCCACGCGCGTCGGACGCCCGGCCACATGAAAGCGAGGGAGCGCTGAAACGAAGCCGGCGCAGGTAAAGGTCGAAATATCGGTCCAGAGGATGTCCGTGTGGCGGCCACCGCGGATGTCCATTTCGCAGGGTTGTGCCCCGGGAGGGACGGGAATCACGATCGCGCGGCGATGGGGGATCGCCTCTTCCCGGCCGTAACTACACAGCAGAAATCTCGGAAGGGGGGCGCTGGCAAAGTGCCACCGGGCCCATAACCTGCGACGCGTGACCTTGTGATCTTCTGCGTCCTCAAATGCCAATTGCTGGTGGCCGGCCCAGACCTCGGCGAAGGTCAAGGGCAGGTCCTTCGGACCGTCGGCCAGCGAAAGGGTCCTCGGACAGACGATCTCGCCCGCGGTGCATGCCCCGGATACCACCAGCGCCCCGGCGAAGACGGCCCCGAACAGGCATTTTCCGCCCCCCATGCTCACCTCCTGCAAGCCCGGCGGCACCCTTGCGGCCACCGCCGAGCTGCAACCATAGCCTATTTCGTGATCACCGCGTAGTTCCCGGCACGGTAGCGGGGATTGGGGTCACTGGGGTCAAAGGGAATGAACTTCTTGCGCACATTCATTCGGTCCGCCGCTCGATCACGTTCATCCCGGGTCGCCCATTGTTGATTTCATAGCGATCGAAGATCACCGCATGTTGAAGGCCGTCGCTGCCGTACTTGCCGTCGGCGCCGAAGGTCGCCTTTTTCAGGTTGGCCTCGGACAGGGCGAAGGGGAACATTCGCATCTCCAAAACGGAAAGCGCCCGGAAGCCATGGCTGGCTCCGGGCGCTGTAGTGGTGTTGATGCGGGTGACCATGCCCCTTCACGGCGAAGGAGTCAAGAAAAACGTTCCCCTCTTGTTCCTGCGGGCCGCCCCCGTCAGTGGCGGACGATGTCCTTGTCGGGCTCCATCGCCAGCAGGGCGATGGCCGCCGCCACCTGGCTCCACGCCATTGCGCCGTCGCGGTCGCCGGCGAGCGAGCAGCGCACCGCCTCGTCATGGGCGAAGCGGAGCGCGTCGTCGCCCCGCTCGCGCAGGGTGGCCCCGATCGCCATCCGGATTTCGTGCTGGTTCAGCATGGCCCAATCCTCCCACCAAGAAGAACGCTGCGGCCACGCGGGTTGTCCCGCTGTTTTGCCGGAGTGTAATACAGGCACCGCGGACACATCAAATGCGTCCGCAATTCCGCTTCCGAGAAGGCTTGCAATCTGGCGCACTGGCAATCTGGCGCACTGGGCAAGTCGTCCCTATACTCCGCGCCATGTCCGATCCCTTCGCCCTCGACGACGACCTGCCGGCACCGCCGCCGCGCCAGACCGGCCCGCTGCCGGTGGCGCCCGATGCCCCCTGGCTGGTCGGCCTGAACCCCGAGCAGCACCAGGCGGTGACCACCACCGACGGGCCGCTGCTGGTGCTGTCGGGGGCCGGCACCGGCAAGACCAAGGTGCTGACCAGCCGCCTGGCCCACATCATCGCCTCGCGCCGGGCCCAGCCCTGGCAGTGCCTGGCGGTGACGTTTACCAACCGCGCCGCCCGCGAGATGCGCGAGCGCGTCGCCACCCTGGTCGGCCCGGTGGCGGAAGGCGTGTGGCTGGGCACCTTCCACTCCTTGAGCGTGCGCATCCTGCGCCGCCACGCCGAGGCGGTGGGGCTGAAGAGCAACTTCACCATCCTCGACACCGACGACCAGTTGCGCCTGCTCAAGCAGGTGATGGAGGCCGAGCACGTCGACTCCAAGAAGTGGCCGGCCCAGGCGCTGATGGCGACCATCCAGCGCTGGAAGGACCGGGGACTTACCCCCGACAAGCTGACCGCCGAGCACGCCTCCGAATTGGCCGAGGGCCGCGCCCAGGCGCTCTACCGCCTGTACCAGGAGCGCCTGAAGACGCTGAATGCCTGCGACTTCGGCGACCTGCTGCTGCACTGCCTGACCCTGTTCCTCGAGCAGCCCGAGGTGCTGGCCCTGTACCAGGAGCAGTTCCGCTACCTGCTGGTCGACGAGTACCAGGACACCAACGTCGCCCAGTACCTGTGGCTGCGCCTGCTGGCCCAGAAGCACAAGAACATCTGCTGCGTCGGCGACGACGACCAGTCGATCTATTCCTGGCGCGGCGCCGAGGTGGGCAACATCCTGCGCTTCGAGCGCGACTTCCCCGGTGCCGCCGTGGTGCGGCTGGAAAGCAACTACCGCTCGACCCCGCACATCCTGGCCGCCGCCTCAGGGCTGATCGCCAACAATGCCGGCCGGCTGGGCAAGACCCTGCGCCCCGGCCTGCCCCACGACCCCCACGAGCTGGAGAAGATCCGGGTGCGCGGCGTCTGGGACGGCGAGGAGGAGGCCCGCGTCGTCGTCGACGAGATCGAGGCGCTGCAGCGCCGGGGCGACACTTTGGCCTCCATGGCCATCCTGGTGCGCGCCGGCTTCCAGACCCGCGAGTTCGAGGAACGGCTGATCACCACGGGCATCCCCTACCGGGTGATCGGCGGCCCGCGCTTCTACGAGCGGCTCGAGATCCGCGACGCCATGGCCTATCTGCGCCTGGTGGTGTCGCCCGACGACGGCCTGGCCTTCGAGCGCATCATCAATACGCCCAAGCGCGGCCTGGGCGACGCCGCGCTGCAGGCGGTGCACGAGGTGGCGCGACGCCGGTCGATCCCCCTGTTCGAGGCGGCCGCGGTGCTGTCCGAAACCGACGAGCTGAAGCCCAAGCCGCGCGCCGCCATCGCCCGCTTCGTCGCCGACGTCCTGCGCTGGCGCTCGCTGCTCGACGCCATGAACCACGCCGAGCTGGCCGAGATCATCCTGGACGAATCGGGCTACACCGAGATGTGGGCCAACGACAAGTCGGCCGAGGCGCCGGGGCGGCTGGAGAACCTGAAGGAACTGGTGGCGGCGCTGGAAGAGTTCGGCAGCCTGCAGGACTTCCTCGAACACGTCGCCCTGGTGATGGAAAACGACGAGAAGGCCGAGGCCGACCGCGTGGTGCTGATGACGCTGCACGGCGCCAAGGGCCTGGAATTCGACAGCGTCTTCCTGCCCGGCTGGGAGGAAGAGGTGTTCCCCCACGTCCGCGCGCTCAACGAATCGGGCACCCAGGGGCTGGAGGAGGAGCGCCGGCTGGCCTATGTCGGCCTGACCCGGGCGCGCAAGCGGGTGCTGATCACCTTTGCCGCCAACCGACGCATCTACAACCAGTGGAAGTCGCAGTTGCCCAGCCGCTTCCTCGACGAGCTGCCCGAGGACAACGTCGAGCGCTCGGCCGAGCGCGGCCTTTATGCCGGCGGCCTGTCGGAATCGCGCGCCGGCTGGAACCAGCCCGGCTGGTCCGCCGGCCACGGCGCGCGGCGCCCACCGCCCACCATCGAAGCGACCTCGTGGAAGGTGGCCGCGCGCAAGTCGGGCAGCGGCTTTTCCGCCGGCCAGCGGGTGTTCCACGACAAGTTCGGATACGGCACCGTCACCAGTGTCGACGGCGACAAGCTGGAGATCGCCTTCGACAAGGCCGGCACCAAGAAGGTGCTCGACAGCTTCGTCGAGGCTGTCTAGAGGGGGCCGCTCACCGCGTCAGAGCGCAAATTCCTCTGGTCACAGCCCGATCAGTGCCGCCAGCTTGGCGCGCACCTCGTCGAGCACCGGCTGGGGCACCCGCCCGCCGGCGAACAGGATCGGCCGCGCCAGGGTGTCGATGCTGCGCACGTGGCTGGTCAGGATCTCTCCCGCCACCGCCGATCCGGCGGGCACTACCACGCTGGTGCCGAATGGACGGATCCGCGAGGTGATCGGGCAGACGATGGCAAAGGCGCTGGCGCGCCAGAACTCGACCGGCGAGACCACCAGCGCCGGCCGCCGGCCACCTTGCTCGCGCCCCGTGCGCGGGTCGAAATCTGTCCACACCAGGTCGCCGGCGTCCGGCTGGTAGTCCGTCGTCACTCGACCGCCTCACGGCCCTGGTCGGGACCCCAGTCGAAGGCGTCGTGCATGGCCTCGGGCGTCATGCCGGCCAGCAGGTCGGCCAGCCGATAGCACGGGCGGGCCAGGGTGATCACCACCTGGTTGCCCGCCGCTTCGATCTCGACCCGATCGCCCTCGTTCAGGCCGACCCGGCCGGCGATGTCCTTGGGGATGCGGACCCCCAGGCTGTTGCCCCAGCGTGCCACCTGCCCATGCATTTTCGCCGCCTCCATGCCCTGTGGTTCAAGATAATGTTTATCCGGCGGATATACAAGACAAGAAGGGCTCGACAGCCTCGCCACGGCGGTGTAACGCAACCTTCCCACCCAACGGAAGGTCACCCATGCCCCCCGTGTTCCCCGATATCTGGCGCCTGCACCTGACCGTCACCCCCGAGGCCCTGCCGGTGTTCGAGGAGGTGTTCGAGCGCTTCGCCGAATCGGTGACCATGTTCATGGAGGACCGCACCGGCGTCTCGGACGGCGACTGCCTGTGGTTCCTGGAAGGCTATTCGCGCACGCCCCCTGAGCGCACCGAGATCGTCGCCGCCCTGGCCGCGGTGGCCGCAGCCTCGGGCCTGGACGTGCCGCCCCTGGAGATCGAGCGGGTGCCCAACGTCGACTGGGTGCTGGAAAACCTGCGCGACTTCCCGCCCATCGACGCCGGACGGTTCTTCGTCCACGGCTCCCACTGGCAGGGTGCCCCGCCGGTCGGGCGCATCGCCATCGAGATCGACGCCGGCACCGCCTTCGGTTCGGGCGAGCACGCCACCACCCGGGGCTGCCTGCTGGCCCTGGACGCGCTGGGCAAGCAGCGCCGGCGCACCCGGGTGCTGGACCTGGGCTCGGGCTCGGGCATCCTGGGCATCGCCATGGCCAAGATGTGGGCGGCCCGGGTGGTCGCCACCGACATCGACCCCAGCGCGGTCAAGGTCTGCGCCGGCAACGCCGCCAACAACGAGGTCGGCGCGCGCATGCGCGCGGTGGTCAGCGACGGCTACCGCAATCCGGCGGTCGGCCGCGGCCGCCCCTATGACGTGATCGTCGCCAACATCCTGGCGCGCCCGTTGTGCCGCTTCGCCAAGGACCTGGCCGCCCATCTGGCGCCGGACGGCGTCGGCATCCTGTCGGGCCTGCTGGAGCGCCAGGAGCGCATGGTCATGGCCAACCATGAGAAGGCCGGCCTGCGCCTGAAGCGCCGCATCGTCATCGACGGCTGGGCGACGCTGGTGATCGGGCGGTAGAGGCTTTTTTCCCACTCCACTGTCGTCACCCCCGGGCCTGGCCCGGGGGGCCATGGATGGCCGGGTAGAGCCCGGCCATGACGGATCAGCTCGGCTGGATGACCTTGCAGGTCTTCTTGGCGCGTTCCAGCTTGCGGCAGGCCGTCTTGGCCTGTTCCTCGGTGAAGCCGGTCACGCGGGCGCGGAACATGGTCTGGCGGCCCTGCTTGCCCTTGTCGACCTCGACCGTGGCCTTGGACACCAGCCCGCCCAGGCGCTTGACCGCGTCGGTGGCTGCCTTGTGGGCCGGCTTGTAGGCGCTGAAGGCGCCGACCTGGATGGTCCACGGGCTGGGATCGGCATCGCCGGCGGCCTCGTCCTCGTCGTCCTCGTCGGGAACGATGGCCTTGGCCTTCGCCTTGGCCTTGATCGCCTTGCCCTTGGCGGCGGCGGCGGCGACCTTCAACTCGTCGACGTCGGGCAACTGGGGCTCGGCCTTGGCCACGCGCACCTCGCCGCCGTTGTGGATGCGGGCGAAGCCCTTGTCCAGCAGCGTGGCCATGTGGTTGTCGCGCCAGGCGGCAGTCGAGCCGCCGAACACCACGCCGATGATGCGGCGGCCGTCGCGGCGCGCCGAGGCGATCAGGTTGAAGCCCGAAGCGTGGATATACCCGGTCTTCAGCCCGTCGGCGCCGGCATAGCGCAGCATCAGGCGGTTGTGCGACGGAATGACCTGGCCGTGCCAGTTGAACGAGCGGGTCGAGAAGTAGTGGTAGTAGTCGGGGTGCGAGCGGATCAGGGCGCGGGCGAGCGTCGCCTGGTCGCGCACCGTCGACACCTGGCCCAGGTCGGGCAGGCCCGAGGCGTTGCGGTAGGTGGTCTGGGTCATGCCCAGGGCGCGCGCCTTGCGGGTCATCATCTGGGCGAAGTTGGCCTCGGTGCCGCCGATGGCCTCGGCGATGACCACGGCCACGTCGTTGGCCGACTTGGTGACCAGCGCCTCGACCGCCTCCTCGACGGAGATGCGGTCGCCGGGCTCCAGGTTCAGCTTGGACGGCGCCTGGCCGCTGGCATGGGCCGACACCGGCATGGCGCTGTTCAGCCGCAACTTGCCCTGCTCGAGGGCATCGAACAGCAGGAACAGCGTCATGACCTTGGTCAGCGAGGCGGGATAGCTGCGCTTGTCCGGATTGGACGCGTGCAGGATGGCGCCGCTGTCGGCGTCGATGACGATCGAGGCATAACGCCCCTGCGCCCGGGCCGGCACCGCGGCGGCCACGATCACCAGTCCGACCAGCGCGGCCAGGACGGCGCGCGACAGGGTCCGAATCATCCCACGGGCCAAGCTCAACTCCTCGACCTTCCGTTCAGCGTCAGTTTTCGTATAGGCTGGGCGTGAAAGATAAAGATTTTGCGAATCGGTGTCCAGCTTGCGAGCGTATCGTAGCCGCCCCGTCGGGGGAATCCACATGGAACGGACCGAGGCTGCGCCAGTATCCGCAAGGCGCATCAGGCACTTCCGCCCGCCCCTATCCTGCCGCACCGACTGAAGGCAAATCATCATGACCAGAGTCCACGTCTATATGACCTTCGCCCTGGGTGCGTTCGCCATGCTGGCGGGATGCACCTACAGGGGCGGCGACATCGGTGACCCGGCCGTCCGCAAGTTCGACTGGTTCTCGTTCGTCGCCGGCGACGACATCCGCGAGCATTGCCAGCCGGACATGCCCGACCGCTTCCGCATGGTCTACAACGCGATCTATACGGAACAGTTAAGGATATACGAGTGGGATTCCCTGCGCCGGGTCCTGTCGGTCAAGGTCCGCGGCGAGACCATGGGCGGCGGCCTTGCCCTGGACGATCCGCTGGCCCCGTGGCGCGCCAAGTCCGAGAAGGTGCAGTTGGACGGCCCCACCTACGACCGCCTGGTCGCCGCCTTGCAGGCCGACGGCGCCTTCGGGCCGCCGGCGGTGGGCCTGCAGCTGCCGTCGCGCTCGTACTACTGGACGGCCGCCACCTGCCGGGCGGGCCGCTACGCCTTCACCGCCTGGCGCCACCCGTCGGAAGCCTTCGACCGGCTGCAGGCCCCGGCCCTGCTGTTCGCGCTGGACTTCACCGGCGAACCGGTCCGGCAGGCGGCCCCCGTCCCCTTCGACCCATTCTTCAACGACAAGGTCCGCAAGAACCAGGCGGTGGACTTCAACCTGGGCGTTGGTGAGAACGGGCTGTCCTCTCGCCCCTGACGTTCTTGCTGCAGTGCAAAAATCATATTGACTCCGTTCCGGGGACGTTGCCATATTCCGGCATGCTGCATCGCAACATCACTGCCGTTGGTGGTGCCGCAGACCAAATTCCGTTATGTGCATGTCCCAGGAGCCCGTTTGACATGACTACCGCGAAAGTGAAGGCCGCCCCGGCCCGCGCCGCCGAAGCGACCAAGACCATCGAGACCGTCGCCGCCGCCGGCAAGGAGACCATCGACACCGTGGTCAAGACCTCGGCCGAGGTCGCCAACCAGGGTTACGAGCAGGCCGTCGCCATGACCAAGGAGCAGGTCGAGGCGGCCGTGAAGGCCCAGACCGTCGCCATGCAGTCCTACGAGGACGCCATCGCCCTGGCCAAGGACAACGTCGATGCGGTGGTCAAGGCCGGCACCATCCTGACCCAGGGCCTGCAGGACCTCGGCAAGAGCGTCTTCGGCCTGGCCCAGGAGACCCTCGAGGAGCAGGTGTCCCTGTCCAAGGCCCTGTTCGGCGCCAAGACCCTGCGCGAGCTGTTCGACCTGCAGTCGACCCTGGTCAAGACCAACTTCGACAAGCTGGTCAGCGAGGGCACCCGCCTGTCCGACCGCTCGGTGAAGCTGGTCGAGGAGGCGATGGCCCCCATCCACGACCAGGTCAACGCCACCGTCGACCGCATGGTCAAGGCCGCCTGACACCAGGCCAGCCTTTCTTCCGAAAGCGGCCCGGCGGGACCCCCGCCGGGCCGTTTTTGCGTGCGGGGGCACCCCTGCCGCCCGGCCCAGCCAACAAGGGGCCTTTTCGCCCGCCCCACAGACCCAATATGATAGGGGTGTAGCGAGGGCTTCCACCGAGCAACCGAGGCAATGAGCGACCACGACAACGACAAGCGCAACGACGACGGCGGCCAGACCGGGGTGGTCATCAAGACCCGCCCGAAGACCAAGAAGCCGTCGATGTACAAGGTGCTGATGTTGAACGACGACTACACGCCGATGGAATTCGTCGTGCACGTGCTCGAGCGTTTCTTCAACAAATCACGCGAGGAGGCGACGCGCATCATGTTGCACGTCCACACCCGCGGGGTCGGTGTATGCGGCTTGTACACATACGAAGTGGCGGAAACCAAGGTCACCCAGGTCATGGACCTGGCCCGTCAGAACCAGCATCCGCTGCAGTGTACCATTGAAAAGGATTAGCCCTGGAAGGAACCCCCCCTGATGCTGTCGCGTAACCTGGAGCAGAGCCTACACAAAGCATTGGCTTATGCTTCCGAACGCCGCCACGAATACGCGACGTTGGAGCATCTGCTGCTGGCACTGACCGACGACCAGGATGCAGTCGCCGTGCTGCGGGCGTGCAACGTCGACATCGACCGGCTCCGCCGCGAACTGACCGAATTCATCGACACCAACCTGGCTGACCTGGTCAGCCCCCGCGGCTCCGACCCCAAGCCGACAGCCGGCTTCCAGCGGGTCGTGCAGCGCGCCGCCATCCACGTCCAAAGCTCGGGCCGCGAAGAGGTCACCGGCGCCAACGTCATCGTCGCCCTGTTCTCCGAGCGCGAGAGCCACGCGGTCTATTTCCTGCAGTTGCAGGACATGACCCGGCTGGACGCGGTCAACTACATCAGCCACGGCGTCGCCAAGGCGCCCGGGCGCAGCCAGACCCGCACCGTCCACGGCGCCGACGAGGAAGCCGGCGCCGAAAAGGTGGTCAAGAAGGGCCAGGACGCGCTCAACGCCTATTGCGTCAACCTCAACAAGAAGGCGCTGCAGGGCAAGATCGACCCGCTGATCGGCCGCGAGGAGGAGTGCGAACGCACCATCCAGATCCTGTGCCGGCGCTCGAAGAACAACCCGCTCTACGTGGGCGACCCCGGCGTCGGCAAGACCGCCATCGCCGAGGGCTTGGCGCGGCGCATCGTCAAGGGCGAGGTCCCCGACGTGCTGAGGGGGGCCACCATCTTCTCGCTCGACATGGGCGCGCTGCTGGCCGGCACCCGCTACCGCGGCGACTTCGAGGAGCGCCTGAAGGCGGTGGTCAACGAGCTGGAAAACTACGACGGCGCCATCTTGTTCATCGACGAGATCCACACGGTGATCGGCGCCGGCGCCACCTCGGGCGGGTCCATGGATGCGTCCAACCTGCTCAAGCCGGCCCTGGCCTCCGGGTCCTTGCGCTGCATCGGTTCGACCACCTACAAGGAATACCGCAACTACTTCGAGAAGGACCGCGCCCTGGTGCGGCGCTTCCAGAAGATCGACATCAACGAGCCCACCGTCGAGGATTCCATCAAGATCCTGACGGGGCTGAAGCCCTATTACGAAAGCCACCACCGGGTGCGCTACACCCCCGACGCCATCAAGGCGGCGGTCGAGCTGTCGGCCAAGTACATCACCGACCGCAAGCTGCCCGACAAGGCCATCGACGTCATCGACGAGGTCGGTGCCGCCCGCATGCTGCTGCCCGAATCCAAGCGGCGCAAGACGGTCACGGTGCGCGACGTCGAGGAGATCGTCGCCAAGATCGCCCGCATCCCTCCCAAGAGCGTGTCGACCAACGACATGGAGGCGTTGAAGAACCTCGAGCGCGACCTGAAAACCCTGGTGTTCGGCCAGGACAAGGCCATCGAGGCGCTGGCATCGGCGATCAAGCTGGCCCGCGCCGGCCTGCGCGAGCCCGAGAAACCCATCGGCTGTTACCTGTTCTCGGGCCCCACCGGCGTCGGCAAGACCGAGGTGGCCCGCCAGCTGGCCCGCATCATGGGCATCGAGCTGACCCGCTTCGACATGTCCGAGTACATGGAGCGCCACTCGGTGTCGCGCCTGATCGGTGCCCCGCCCGGCTATGTGGGCTTCGACCAGGGCGGCCTGCTGACCGACGCCATCGACCAGCACCCGCACTGCGTCCTGCTGCTGGACGAAATCGAAAAGGCCCACCCGGACCTGTTCAACATCCTGCTGCAGGTTATGGACCACGGGCGGCTGACCGACCACAACGGCAAGAACGTCGACTTCCGCAACGTCATCTTGATCATGACGACCAATGCGGGGGCCAGCGAACTGGCCAGGCCGGCCATCGGCTTCGAGCGCGAGATGCGCGAGGGCGACGACCAGGAAGCCATCAGCCGCATGTTCAGCCCCGAGTTCCGCAACCGCCTGGACGCAACCATCCCGTTTGCGTCCCTGAGCCCCGAGATCGTCGCCCAGGTGGTGGACAAGTTCGTCATGCAGCTGGAGACCCAGCTGGGCGACCGCGACGTCGCCATCGATCTGTCCGAGGCGGCGCGCGCCTGGCTGGCCAAGAAGGGCTACGACCGCCAGTTCGGCGCCCGGCCGCTGTCGCGCATCATCCAGGAGTACATCAAGAAGCCCCTGGCCGAGGAACTGCTGTTCGGCCGCCTGGCCAAGGGCGGTATCGTCAAGGTCGACGTCGGCCCCGACGGCAAGCTGGGCTTCGACATCATCGAGGGCTCGGGCAAGGACGAGAAAATCACCGAACTGGTGGACTAGGGCCATCGGACGGGCGATGCCCTGTGGATCGCCCGTCCGGGACCTTGACTCTTCGGGGCCAGTTGCGCATAATGAAGCCATAACAAAGAGGGAGAGTGGCCCGAAACCGCAAAGCTTCCACCAAAGTATCCATGTAATCAGGTTGGTTCCTCTCGGGGCCAGTCGACATGGACAGGAGGACTGCAAACAGGCATGACGCCACCGGGTCTGATTTAAGGTGCCTGCGAGTTTGGCACCGAGTACTGACACAGAACTGCGAATGAACAGCCGGCCGTCGCGCCGGAAATGACAGGGCCAGTGGGCCCAGACACATCAAAGCCCCGCGTAGTGCGCACCGTCGCCCGCGGGGCTTCGAGTTTTTTACCCTTGGTGAACGGGCTGGGGATCGGCGGGCCAAAGGCCGCAGCGATCCATCCCTCCAAACGCCGCTCCGCGGCTCCCCAGGATGAGGCGCCGAGAAGGCCACCCACGCAGGAGAGGTGCGGGTGCCGAGGGCAACCGTACGGATCAATGCCGCGCTGCGATAAGTGGCCCTTAATCCAAAGGTGGTATATCCCCAGATCATACCCTACTTAAGTTGTGCAAAACCGCGGTCGTAAGTGGTAACCTGTATACGGGGTTGGGGCAGGAGGCGCCGCATGGGCGCGGAGGACGCTACACCAGCTGTAATCGAAAGCGCGGTGTCGGTATCGGCGCCCGAAGGCGGGCGGCGCTGCCGCAGCACCGCGGCGGTGGCGGTACGTGCCTTCCTCGAACTGCTGGAAGAAAGCGCCGTCGACGGCCAGGTGGCGGTGGATGCAGCAAGGCGCATCGCCGAGGCGATCATCGGCGCCGGCGGCCCCCTCAGCACCTTCTATTCGGCCAGCGAACGGGCCTGCGACCACCAGTTCGACCTGCAGCGCATCGAGCGCAAGCGCACCGACCACTTCGGCCGTGTCATCGCCCAGCCTTTCGCCCACCTGTTCGACCAGCCGGGCGCCGGGATCGAGCGCAAGCACCTGCCCCAGTTCTTCGCCGCCGTCCGCATGATGGTGGGCGAGGAGGTGCACGAGGAGATGAAGGCCCGCGCCTCGGTGCTGGCGGAAGGCCACCGCACCCCCGACAACATGGTCGACTGGGAAGCGTTCTACGACGATCCGCTGACCCAAGGCCTGCTCGAGCAGGTCCTGGTGACCATTGGCCGCAGCTTCCGCCGCTTCGAGCCGCGCAAGGACTGGTTCCTGATCGTCATGAATTCGAACCCGCAGGCCATCTCGCTGGCGTCCAACGCCTTCATCCCCAAGAAGACGGAGGACAAGGCGGTGCGCGAATTCACCGAGGTCAACCTGTGCCGCATGTTCCGCGCCCTGTTCGCCTCGGTCCACCCCGACACCTTCGACAAGGACCGCCGCAAGGCCTTCTTCGAGCGCTGGGGCTCGGACCCCGACAAGGTGTTCGGCCAGTTGTTCGTCGAACTGCAGCGCCTGTGCCAGCAGGTGGGGGTGTAGAAGCGGTTTTCCGTCACTCCAGCGGCAGCACCAGGCGCTGGCCGGACTGGTGGAAGCCGAAGTTGTTCTTGCCCGCCCGCTTCACCGCATACATGGCCTGGTCGGCCAGCTTGATCAGGGTGGCGGCGTCGTCGGCGTCCTCGGGGAACATGGCGATGCCGATGCTGGCGCGCACGGCTGCCGTCTGGCCGTCCAGGTCGAAGGGCTCGCCCAGGCGGGCGACCATCTTGGCGCCGACGGTGGCGACGTCGTCGCGGCCCTGGACGTGCTGCAAGATCACGGTGAACTCGTCGCCCGACAGGCGCGCCACCGTGTCCGAGGAGCGGATGCCGGCCGACAGCCGCGCCGCCGCCTCCTGCAGCAGCAGGTCGCCGGCGGCATGCCCGAAGGCGTCGTTGACCGCCTTGAACCCGTCCAGGTCGACGAACAGCAGGGCGAAGCGGGTGCGGTCGCGCCGCGCCGCCTTGACCGTCTGGGTCAGGCGGTCGAGGAACAGCGAGCGGTTGGGCAGACCGGTAAGGGCGTCGTAGTTGGCCTGGCGCCAGACCTGCTGCTCGTCTTCCTTGCGGCTGGTGATGTCGGCGAAGATGCCCAGCATGTGCGACACCCGCCCGCCTGCATCGCGCACCGCGGCGATGGACAGCCATTCCACATAGACCTCGCCGGACTTGCGGCGGTTCCAGATCTCGCCCTGCCACTGGCCGGTCTCGGATATGGCCTTCCACATGGCCTGGTAGAAGTCGCTGTCGTGGCGGTTCGAGCGCAGGAACGACGGCTTGCGGCCGATGGCCTCGTCGGGCGCATAGCCGGTGATGCGGCAGAAGGCACCGTTGACTGCCTCGATCACCCCGTCGGCATTGGTGATCAGGATGCCTTCGTTGGCGGTCTCGACCACCTTGGCGGCCAGCTGCAGACGGTCCTCGGCCGCCTTGCGCTCGGTGATGTCGTAGATCCAAGCCAGGTTGACCTGCTCGCCGTGGAACACCGACGGGCGGATGGTCAGCAACGTCCAGAACGGCGTGCCGTCGGCCTTGCGGAACTGCACCTCGGCGTTGTCGACCCGGCCGTAGCGCTTGATGTGGCGCACCACCGTGCTGCGCTGGTCGTCGTCGACGTACCAGTCGGCCGCGCGGGTGCCGATGAAGTCGGGTTTGCCCACCTGCAACAGACCGACGAAGGTGGCGTTGGCGAAGACGATCACGCCGTCGGAGCGCCGCGAGATCGACACCCCGATGGGGCTCTCCTCCAGCACGGCGTCGAGCGTCGCCATATCGGCCATGGTCATGGCGAATGTTCCTCCCCGGCCGGAGCCTTGTCGCCCGCTCCGTTCCTGCCAGTGGTAACAGATGCCCACGACCCCCCGCAACAGCCTCGGCCCTGCCCATGCCGGCGCAATAAGGCTGTTGACCCGCGGCCCTCGCCCGTCATAGTCGGAATGGCACGTTTCCCGGCAGACGGATACAACCGGTGTTGACCTATTTCCTGGTGGCGATCGGCAGTGCACTCGGCGGAACCTTGCGGTTCTGGCTGTCGGGCCTGATCGCCGGCGCAGTCGGCCAGACCTTTCCATGGGGTACCCTGGTGGTCAACGTCACCGGGTCGTTCGTCATCGGCCTGTTCGCCACCCTGACCGCCCCCGAGGGCCGCATGTTCGTGCCCGGCGAATGGCGACAGTTCTTCATGGTGGGCATCTGCGGCGGCTATACCACCTTCTCGTCGTTCAGCCTGCAGACGCTGGCCCTGGCCCAGGACGGCGAGTGGATGGCCGCCGGCTGGAACATCGCGCTTTCGGTGGTGCTGTGCCTGGTGGGGGTATGGCTGGGCCATGCCGGCGCCCTGGTGTTGAACAGGTAGGAGGCGACCATGGACATCCCCCGCGACGCAGCGCTGCTGCGCATCTTCGTCGGCGAGGCCGCCCGCCATGACGGCCGCCCGCTGTTCGAGGCGATCGTGCTGAAGGCCCGCGAAAACCACCTGGCCGGGGCCACGGTCCTGCGCGGACCGCTGGGCTTCGGCCATTCGACGCGGCTGCACACGGCCAAGATCCTGGACCTGTCGGAGAACCTGCCGGTGGTGGTCGAGATCGTCGACGCCGCCGAACGTATCGACGCCTTCCTGCCCGAGGTCTCGGCCATGATGGCCGGCCGCGGCCTGGTCACGCTGGAGCGGGTCCAGGTCATCCACTACGGGCCGACCCACCCGGCCTGACGGCTACTCGCTTAGCTTGCCGCCCTCGACGCTCATCACCTGGTTGCCCCAGTGGACGCGCTTGCCCATCAGGCTCCCGGTCCACAGGGCGAAGTTGGCCACTTCGCGCACGGGCAGCATCAGCGGCTCGACGGGCGGCAGAAGGATGCGGCGGCGCAGCAGCAGGTGCAGCGCCAACCGGAGCGCGCAATAGGTCCCCAGCGCGCCCGCGGCCACCGGCAGCGGCCAGGCCGGCGACAGGACGGCCAGCGGCACCAGGGCCGAACTGCTGATCCACAGGGCATGGTCGAGCGGGCGGGTCGCGCGGATGGAGCGCATCCAGCGCACCTCGTGGCGATACAGGCCCGAAAGCCCGGCCTCGGCCACCACGGTGGCGACCACCGACTGCGCCAGGGCGATGCGCCAGCCGGCGCGGCGAACCAGGTTGCCCATGGCGTAGTCCTGCGACACCAAGGTGGCCATCGCCGGAAAGCCGCCGACCTGTTCAAGCGCGGCTCGCCGCACCGCCGCCGCCGCGCCGTAGGTCAGCGTCAGCCCGTGCACGGTCATGTCCACCAGCGCCGACGGGATGAACCAGTCGTTGATGTAGCAGGCGCCCAGGCGCGAAGCAAAATCCGGCTGCGCCGCCCCCTTGTAGATGCAGGTGGTGGCGCCGACCTTCGGATCGGCAAAGGGCGCGACGATGGCGGCAAGGAAGTTGCGCTCGACGATGACGTCGGAGTCGACCACGGCGATGAGGTCGTGTTTGACCGCCGCCATCATGTTGTTGAGGTTGTTGGTCTTGGGGTGGGACCCGATCTTGCGCGGATCGGCCACCACGGTGGCGTCCAGCCCGGGGAAGCCGGCCAGCACCTGGGCGATCACCGCCGCGGCGGGATCGTCTGCCGAATGCAGGCCGAAGACCACCTGGAAGGGCCCGTCGTAGTCCTGGTCACAGAGCGAGCGCAGGCATTCGGCCAGCCGCGGCGGCGCGCCGCAGCAGGGAAGCATCACCGTTACGGCCGGCCGGAACCCGCGGCCCGGCGGATCAAGCCGGAACCTCAGGGCCCCCACCAGGGCCAGCAGCAAATAGACCACGGCGGCGGCGAACAACAGCCCGCCGCCGATCTGGACAACCAACATCGCCTCGTCCCTATGGTGCGACCACGCTCAATAGCCGATGGGAAACGGGCATGCAAGGTTCCCTCATGATGGGGGGGATTGTCCGGTTGACAGGGCAGCCATTCCGGGGCAAGCCAAACCGCCAGGGCGATAGGAAAGGACCGACCATGAACCATGCAGGGCCCAAGGGCCTCGACGGCCTCGACGCACGCGATTATCGCGTCGCCACCGCGGCGCTGGCGGGGCTTGCCGCGGTGCTGCTGGCCTATCCCCTCATCCGCTCGTTCTGGGACTTCGAGATCGACATCAACGAGGGCTGGAACGCCTATCACGCCGTTCTGGCCATGGCCGGCCGGTCGCTGTACGTCCACGACTCGCCCTACTACTTCAACAACTACCCACCGCTGTCCTTCTATATCGTCGGCGCGCTCGGCCGCCTGCTGGGCGACCCGGTGCTGGCCGGGCGGCTGCTGTCGGTGGTTGCGGTGGGGGTCATCGGCTGGGCCGCGGGCGACGTGGTGCGCTCGGCCGGCGGCTCGCGCACCGACGCCCGCCTGGCCATGGCCACCTGCCTGCTGCAATTCGCCGCCTTCGCCACCGACTACATCGGCATGGACGACCCCCAGCTGCTGGGCCAAGCCTTCCTGATGGCCGGGCTGGCGGCCTACATGCGCGGGGCCGAAACCGCCGGGCGCGGCGCCCTGGTGGCGGCGCTGTTCTCGGCCGGCCTGCTGGTCAAGCACAACATGATCGCCCTGCCGCTGCTGGTGGCCGCCGACCTGGCCCGACGCGGCCCCAACCGCGCCCGCGCCGGCTTCTTCGCCACCGGCCTGGGGCTGGCGGGCCTGGCCGCAGGCGGGATCCTGCTGCTGGTGGGCAAGACCTTCTTCACCCAGCTGCTGGCCTCGCGCACCTGGTCGGTCGAGCGCGCCTTCATCTTCACCACCGAGATCACCGGGCGCCTGCATGCCCCGCTGCTGGTGGCCACCTTGGGGCTGCTGTGGACCCGGCGCAACCGTCCGGCCGGACTGGTGCTGGCCTGGCTGGCGGCGGCGCTGGCGCTGGGCGTGTTCTTCGCCGGCGGCGGCGGCACCGACATCAACATCTGGTTCGACGTCTCCATCGCGCTGGCCATCGGCACCGGGCTGGCCGCCAAGGCGGTGGGCGAGCGGCTGGGCCCGCAGCGGACCAAGCTGGCGGTGGCCCTGGTGGCCAATGCGGGGGTGCTGCTGTACGCCCCCCTGTGCCTGGGCCGCTTCGGCGTCGAGGTCGCCGGCGAGATGAACGAGCGCGAGGCCCTGTTCAAGGCCGAGACCGAATACGTCCGCTCGATCCCCGGCCCTGCCCTGTGTGAGTCGCAGCTGTTGTGCTACCGCGCCGGCAAGCCGGCCTTCTGGGATTCGTTCAACGCCTACCAGGCCATGCTGCACGGCCGCATCCCCGCCGACACCCTGACCGCCATGATCGAGCGCCACGAGCTGGCGGTCGTCCAGATCAGCGACCCGCCGCCGCTCGACGACTTTCCCGGCCAGCGCTCGCTGCCCGAGCGCTTCCCCCACTACCCCGATGCCGTCTTCGCCGCCCTGGCGCGCGAATACGTGCTCGACCGCGTCGGCGTCTCGGGCCGTTTCTGGCGGCCGCGGCAGCGCTGAAAATCCCTTTGCGAACGCCAAGGGTTGGCGCTATAAGGAGCGCCTCGCAGGCGACCGGAGTGTAGCTCAGCCTGGTAGAGCACTGTCTTCGGGAGGCAGGGGCCGGAGGTTCGAATCCTCTCACTCCGACCAAAGTCAAGGGGAAGTTCATAGGTTTTTCAACGGCTTACAGGTTTCCCGAAAACCTGAGTTACCGCTGAACTACCAGCCCCGACACAGAAAACCCCCGCTCGCAAGGGCGGGGGTTTGCATTTGGTAGTTCGAAACCTAGCAAAGCGGTTGGGGGTACCAACAATCCTGACTTCGTTCAGGCTCACACACGCGCGCGCCTACCCGACATCTGCGCAAGATGGTCGCTCAATGAAAGTTGATGATGCTCTTGAGCCATATCAATGGAAGCGCCTAATATTGTAGACATTCCCAATGTCGAATTGGGCTTATCATCAATTTTATGCCTTCTTAGCAAATCAGCAACGATTACGTGACTCGTGCCACGTTCAAATTTTTCTCGAAGCACGCGCAGCATGGGCCTAATAACATTAAGAACGCCATCTCCAAACCTAATCGCCTCATCTCTATGTGGTATCTTTCCATTATGAATTACATCGTTCCTAAATTTCGCGTGCCAAGTCTCAGGTAACTTTGGTATTTCGCCAACATGAAATAACCAGAGGAAAACGAATGCACCATATTGGCGTTCGGACTGAGCCGCAACGGCCGCCCATCCTTTCTTAAACTGTGCTTCATTAATCTGCGAATTGACCGCAAGCACGCGGATTGCAAACTCATAAAATCGCTCCAGGCTAGACGCGAAAGACGACACCGCCTCGCGGCAATATCCATCCAATATCGCATTCGCCCCTATATCAAACAGCACTTCAAATTTTGGATTTTGCAGAACTGTCCGTGTTATATGACCCTGGCTGCACGTCAACTCATATACACCGTCATCCTGCAATTCAACACGCATAGACTCGGCAGCCATCCATTTTAGGCTCGCTGTACACACAGGGCATGTGAGCGACAGCCGCATCGCCCCTTCCTCCGAGGTCTAGTCGAAGATAAATTTACCACTTTTGGGCGCGCCTTTCGAGTGAAAATCAAGCCAACACACAACACACTAGCAGATGCCCCGCGTCAGAAAGCCCTCCAAAAGCCGCCGCACACACGTTGGTGCACAACCACCAAGGAACTACCAATACAGCGGCGGCGTGCGGCGATTATTGTCGGTTTATACTATAAGCGTTCTCTTTCGATGTGTTGTCTGGAAGACGCATTAATTAAGGTTTTCCGCCATTTCTGAGAAGGAATCCTATGCCCTCACTCCGACCAAAAAGGCCAGTCAATCCCCAGGGTTGACTGGCTTTTTTCATGGATTGGCGGATTTTGACTCGCTGTTCAAAACCCGTTCACAGCCGACCTGAACGCCATTAATACCTAGGTCATACAATGCCGCAACGCAGCATGGCGCGGAGCGGTGGACGATGAGCACTTTGAGCAAGTTGAAGGTCGACGACGAGTGGCGCACCAGTGCCGCCGAGATCGATGAAGAGCACGAGAAGTTCTTCGACCTGACCCAGCGCCTGGTCGCGGTGGTGCGCAACGCCACCGACAACTCGATCATCTTGCAGGCGCTGTCCACCCTGCAGCAGCGCTTCCGCCTGCATGCCCTGGCCGAGGAGCAATACGCCGGCGCCCGCGACGCCGAGGCGGTCCTCATCCTGCGCGAGGATCACCGCACGCTGTTGGAAGGCCTGGGCGAGCTGCGCGGCCTGGTGGGCAAGCTGTCGAAGCCGGCCCTGGTCGACAAGGTCGAGGCGGTGGCCCTGTCGATCAAGCGCCACGAGAGCGAGGTCGACGTGCCCTTGTTCCGGCTGATGACGGCGCGCCGGCCATGAGCGGATCGACCATCAGGTCGACCACCGCAAAGCCGAACTGGTCGCGCAGCAGCTCGGCGACCCGCCGGCGGTGGCAACGGGCGGGATCGGCCTCGAAGCACAACAGGGCGCTGGGCTGTTGGTGCGCCAGGTCTGCCGCCTGGCGCAGTTCCATCTGCGACTCGACCGAAGTCAGCCGCCGCTCGAACACCGACCAGAAGGTCGCATAGTCGCCCTTGTGGGCGGCGACCCGCCCCTCCTTGGGGGTGCCCAGATGGCGCAGGTGGGCGTAGGCCAACCCGGCCTCGGCCAGCGACGCCGCCAGCACCCGCTTGGAAAAGCCGGCGCGGCGCGACAACGGCAAGTCGCGCACGTCGATCACCTGGCGCACGCCGGCCCGGCGCAGGACGTCGAGGAAGGCGCCGAAACCGGCGGCCTCGTAGCCGATGGTCCAGATGGTGTCGTGGGCAGCCATGCTCCAACTGTGGGGGGACGCCATGAGCCCGTCAAGGGAGCGCCGCCCCTGCCCCAGAATGATAAAATTTTAAGCAATTTCTAATATCCATCGGACAATGACCCGATATACGCCAGAAGTATGGCCGTATAATTGAAATTAAACCATGTCCGTTGGCAGACTTCTTCCAAGATCGACGCCTGACGGAGCAATACCATGATCGTCATCCCCGGAACTTGTTCCGCCTGCTCATGCTACAGCCAGGGCGAATGCCGCAAGAGCGGCTCGCGGTTCTTCGGACGCGCCATGTGGTCAGTGTCCTGCGTGCCCTGCGACGGCTACCAGCGCGATGCGTCGCTGCAATCCGGCGCCGAGCGCAGCCCGGCCGGCACTGCCGCGCGCTGACCGGGATGGCGGCGGCCCGTCGCGACCAGCTCGAGCGCGAGCTCGCCCACTGGCTTCCCCGGGCGCCGTCCTGGGAAGCCGGCGAGATCGTCGCGCACTGCCTGCACTCGCGGTCGCTGGCCCGCCTGCCTGCGGCTGCCGCGGTCAAGCTGGCGGCCGCGGCCTTCGTCCGTCACACCTTCACCGACTACGACGCGCTGCTGACCGAGGGCTGGGGCCCCGAGGCGGCCCGCCACGCGGTCGCCCAGGCCATCGACGCCAAGCTGGCCGAATGGGGCGCCACCCGCCCGCTGACCGGGCGGATGGAGGAGCCCTGCTAAAATCAAATACCTCTAATTCAGTTTTGAATGATGTAGGCGATTGCCACGTAATCCGTGAACACGGATCATGCACCAGGGCCATCTGATTAAAGAGCAGGCTATGAGTGCATCCACATCCCCGGTCATCAGCTGGACCGACGACATGAAGTTGGGCATCGCCTTCCAGGACGACGACCACCGCGAAGCCGTCGACATGATCAACGCCCTGGCCCAGGCCACGGGAGACGATTTGCTGGGCCTGTGCCGGCACTTCCTTACCCACTGCGAGGAGCATTTCGGCCGCGAGGACGAGATGATGCGCCAGACCGGCTTCTTCGCCCTTGTGCCCCATTCCGGCGAGCACGCCCGCGTGCTGGACGAACTGCGCCAGGTCGTCGCCAACCTGGAAGCCGGCGACCCGCAGCCCGATTATTTCCGCCAGGCCCTGCCCGCCTGGTTCCGCGGCCATCTGGAAAGCATGGACGCCGTCACCGCCAACTTCGCCCGCCAGCGCGGCTTCACGGGCTGAGGCTGCCCTTGCTCCCGTCACCCTCGGGCATGACCCGAGGGTCCATGGATTGCCGGGTCGCGCCCGGCAATGACGGGAAGGAAGGCCCTAGCGGCGGTTGGTGGGCGTGTAGCCGCTCTGCGACTGCTGGCTTGCGGCGGCGTTGCCGGGGATGTTGAGCGCGGCCAGGGTCTGTTCGTCGATCTGGCCGTTGGCGCGGATGTTCTGGTCCTTCTGGAAGCTGCGCAGCGCCGACTGGGTCTCGGCACCGAACACCCCGTCGGCGGGGCCGACGTTGTAGCCGCGCTGCGACAGGCGGCGCTGGATGTCGCGGACCATGTCGGGGGCCAGGGCGGTCTGCTCGGACATGGCCGCCGACGAGGCGGCGCCGGTCTGCTGGCCGGTGGCCGATGACGACCCGGTGGTCGATCCTTTGTGCTCCCACGGCATGCTCGAGCAGGCGGCGGTGGAAAGCGCCAGCACGGCGGCGGCGAACAGCGGCAAGGCGCGCATCATCGTCTCCTCCTTCTCGGTCGTGGACGTCCTGACAGGAAGAACGCCCCGGTCGAAGGTGGGTTCACCGATACGCAAGGATAGGCACAAAAGGGTGGTTGTCAGCCGATCGGCCTGGTCGCCTTTTCCAGCCAGGCCCGCGCCGTCCCGTCGACCAGCGGCGCGATCTCGGCGCGCACCCGGGTGTGGTAGGAATCCAGCCAGGCCAACTCGGCGGCGGTCAGCAAGGTGGGGTCGACCAAACCCAAGTCTATGGGCACCAGGGTCAGCGGCTCGAAGCCCAGTAGCTGGCGCTCGGCCCCGGGCGGGGCGGCGGCCTCGACCACGGCCACCAGGTTCTCGATGCGGATGCCATAGGCGCCGGGCTTGTAGTAGCCGGGCTCGTTGGACAGCACCATGCCGGGGCGCAGCGCCACCGGGCTGCCGACCTTGGAGATGCGCTGCGGCCCCTCGTGCACGCCCAGATAGCTGCCGACGCCGTGGCCGGTGCCGTGGTCGTAGTCCAGCCCCGCCGCCCACAGGGCGTGGCGGGCCAAGACGTCCAGCTGGCTGCCGGTGGTGCCCGCGGGGAAGCGGGCGGCCGATACCGCGATGTGGCCCTTCAGCACCAGGGTGAAGCGGGCGCGTTCCTCGGGCCCCGGCGTGCCGATGGCCACCGTGCGGGTGACGTCGGTGGTGCCGTCCAGGTACTGCGCGCCCGAATCGAGCAGATAAAGCTGGCCCGCCTCCAGCGCCCGGTCGGTGGCGGGCGTGCTGCGGTAATGGACGATGGCGCCGTTGGGACCGGCGCCCGAGATGGTGGGGAAGGACAGGCCGCGGAAGTGCTCGCCCTCGGCGCGGAAGGCCGCGAGGCGGTCGGCGGCCTCCATCTCGCGCACACCCGGGCCCCGCCCGGCCAGCCAGGCCAGGAAGCGCACCATGGCCGCCCCGTCGCGGCGGTGGGCGGCGCGTGCGCCGTCCAGCTCGACCGCGTTCTTGCATGCCTTGGGCAGGGCGCACGGGTCGGCGCCGCGGTCGATGCGGGCGCCCGCATGGTTCAGCCGGTCGACCACCCAATAGGGGGCGGCCGCCTGGTCCACCCGCACCCGCTTGTCCTTCAGCCGGTCCAGGGCCGCGGCCAGCTCGCCGGGGGCGCGCACGGTGACCGCGTCGTCGACCACGCCGGCGGCCAGCTTGGCCGGGTCCATGAACAGCTCCACCCCGGCATCGGCATGGACCAGGGCGAAGGCCAGCGGCAGCGGCGTGTAGTCGACGTCGCCGCCGCGGATGTTGAGCAGCCAGGCCACCGAATCGGGCGCCGACAGGAAGGCGGCGTCCAGCTTGTCGGCCTTCTTGGCGTCGGCGACGTCGATGCGCTTCTCGGCCGAGGAGCGCCCGGCGAAGCGCTGGGGATGGGCCACCACCGGGCTTTGCGGCGGGCCGGGCTGGTCGCTCCACACCGCGTCGACC
>JBLNBU010000201.1:0-13232 GCA_050260215.1 Actinomycetota bacterium | reverse complement strand
CCGGCGGTGCCGATCATCATGTCGGCCTGGCCGACGACGACGCCGATGGCGCCGGTGACCTCCTCGTCGATGGCGTTGGTCAGCGCCAGTATCTCGCTTTGCAACTTGCGGCGGTTGCGGCGGTGTTCGGCTTCCTGCTGGGTGGCGGTGTGGCGCACCTTCTGGGCGGCCTCGCGGAAGACCTCGACCGCGGCGGCCATGCGGCCCAGTTCGTCGGGCCGGCCGGTGCCGGGCACGGTGACCGACAGGTCGCCCTCGGCCATGCGGCCGGTGGCCTCGGTCATGGCGGTCAGGGGCTCGATCAGCTGGCGTTCAAGGGCGATCAGGGCGGCGACCATCAGGGCGATCAGGATCAGCGACGACGCCCCCATGGCGATGGCCTGCTTGCGTACGGCCTGGTCCATTTCCTCGCGCACTTCCAGCTGGCGGGTCACCGATTCGGCCACGGAAACGTCGGCCGCCTCGACCAGCGAATCGAGCAGCGACTTCAGCCCCACCGCGGTGTTCTCGAAGTCGCCCATGGCGGCCAGGGCGGCCGAGCGCCCCTGGTCGCGCCGGGCCACCACCATGGCGCGGCCGTTTTCGAGGAAGGGGTCGAAGGCCAGCGCGACACCTTCCAGCACCCGCTGCACGTCGGCCATGCCCAGGTTCTGGGCGGCGGCCATGGCGGTGGCGTGGCGCTGGCGGAACCGCTCGGCGGCGGCATCGATGCCGGCCAGGCCCTGGTCGATGCGCTCGCGATCACCCTCGGCCGCCAGTTCGTCGACGGTGCCGCGAATATCGGCGACGTCGAGCTGGATGTCCTTGATGGTGGCGATCAGCGGCAGCTGCTCTTCGGCGATGATGCGGCCGACCTCGCCCATGCGCTTGGTCAGGTCGATCTGCCCCAGCGCGATGAGGCCGTTGACTGCCAGCGTCGCCACGCTGGTCAGCACGATGGCGATGAATGCTACGAAGAATTTCCGCCGGATGGTCATCTGGCTGTCCCCTGAACCCTTCGGGCCGGGATATTGCCTGCCCCGTCACGTCAACGCAACAATGGGTAGCAGACCTTGGACCCGGTCCAAACTCAGCCTGGATGAATATTCCGGGGGACGGGTGAGCCGATATAGGCCTTTGGTACGGGGGCGGCCTCGAATAGGTCGGGGCCGCCTCGCCCATCGCCTAGCGGGCCGCCATGACGTAGTGGCGCAGCGAATCCACTTCCATGTCGGCCTCGTCCAGGCGGGACTTGACCACGTCCCCGATGGTGACGATGCCCACCAGCCGGCCGCTGTCGCCGATCACCGGCAGGTGGCGGATGCGCTTGGCGGTCATGGTCTGCATCAGCGCCTGGATGGTGTCGTCCTCGTGGCAGACGAAGACGTCGGCGGTCATCAGGTCGCGGACGCGCTGGCGCTGGCAGCCTTCGGGCGACTGGGCCAGGCCGCGGACGATGTCGCGTTCGGACAATATACCGGCGATGGCGCCGTCCGCCTCGACCGCCACCAGGGCGCCGATGCGGTGGGTGGCGAGCACGCGGGCGGCCTCGGCGATGGTGGCGTCGGGCGCCACCGTCACCACGCCGGCCCCGCGGGCCTTGGACTTCAGGATGGTCTTGACGTGCATGGACGGTCCTCCCCTCGATCTTGTCGGCGGCGCGGACTACGCCGACTTACATAAGGGGATGTCCGCCGGCCGGGTCAAGCCCGGCCGGCGGGTGGGGGGCCGCCCCTATTCGGGTGCGGCGAACAGACTCTGGCTGTTGACCACCCGGCCGTCCTCGCGGGTCAGCTGGAAAGTGATGGGCGAGCTCTTGCCCTTCACCGACGAGGCCGGCACGGTGACGTAGATCCGGAAGGTGCCGACGTCGTCGCGCGGCACCGACACCTGCGCCTCGGTGACGTTGGTGGCGACGCCGACCACGTCCATGGTGGCGCCGTCCATGCCGGTGACCTTCAGCATGTACGAGTGGTCCTCGCGCACGCGGTTGAGGATCTTGTAGACGTAGCCGTTGCGGATGCCGCCGTCGGACATCTGGACGAACAGGGGCGCCCGCTCGTGCAGGATGTTGACGTCGGTGGGCGACCGCAGCAGCAGCGCCGTCAGCATGACCGTGGCGGCGATGGCCAGGATGCCCACATAGATCAGGGTCCGCGGGCGCACCAGCTTGATCACGCCTGGCTTGCCCTCGGCATGGGCGATCAGGTTCGACGACGAGTCGTACGAGATCAGGCCGCGCGGCAGGCCGAACTTGTCCATCACCGCGTCACAGGCGTCGATACACAGGGCGCAGCCGATGCACGACAGCTGGTTGCCGAAGCGGATGTCGGTGCCGGTGGGGCAGCTGATCACGCACATTTTGCAGTCGACGCAGTGGCCGCGGCCGGAAAAGTCGTGGCTTGACGGGGCCGGCCCGCGCGGCTCGCCCCGCCAGGCTTCGTAGGACACCACCAGCGAATGCTCGTCGAGCATGGCCGACTGGAAGCGCGAATAGGGGCACAGGTAGACGCAAACCCGCTCGCGGGCGTAGCCGGCCAGCAGGAAGCAGAAGCCGCCGATGATCAGGATGAAGGCGTAGACCGAGGAGCTGGCCTCGCCGGTGAAGATGTCGCGCAACATCTCGAAGGCGTCGCCGAACCATAGCGTGAAGCCGATGCCGCAGGCCGCCCCGATGGCCATCCACAGCAGGTTGACCGCCGCCAGCTTGGCCAGCTTGCCGGCCGAGAACGGGGCATTCTTGAACGCCAGCCGCGACGTCCGCCCGCCCAGCACCAGCCGTTCGACCTGGACGAACACGTCGGTGTAGACCGTCTGCCAGCACAGGAAGCCGCACCACACGCGGCCGGCCACCGCGCTCATCAGGAACAGGAAGATCGCCGACATCAGCAGGATGCCGGTGATGTAGTAGACCTCCTGCGGCCAGATCTCGATGTCGAAGAAATAGGCCCGCCGGCCGGGCATGTCGATCAGGATGGCCTGGTTGGGCGCGCCGGGGCCGCGGTCCCACCGCATGAACGGAGCCAGGTGCCACCACGCCAGCGTGATGGCCATGGCCCACCACTTCAGATTACGGAAGACGCCCTTGACGCCGCGGGGCACTTGCTGCCCGCGTTCCTTGTAGAAGGGCACGATTCCTTGCGGCACCTGGGACGCGGTCATGGAAGATCCCCCTTCCGTTTCGTAATTCAGACAATTCTAACTTTAGAAGGCCTGAATGGTTCCGACAATGCCGCATAGGGGGGTTGCAGCGGTGCCTACTTCCCGGTCAGCCATTTTTCCACTGCCGAAGCCGGCGGCACGCTGCCGCTGTGCACCACCTTGCCGTCGATGACCACGCCCGGCGTCGACATCACCCCGTATCCCATGATCGCCGCCATGTCGGTGACCTTTTCGAGGTGGATGTCGACGCCCAAGGCCCCGGCCTTGGCCTCGATCATCTTCATCACCGTGTCGCAGTTGCCGCAGCAGCCGCCCAGGACCTTGATCTCCTTCATGGCGCCCCTCACGAATAAATGGCGTTGAACAGGTATCCGACCGCGACGAAGGCGACGAACAGCACGGCGACGAACGTGGCGATCAGCCGCGGTTTCAGCACCCGGCGCAGCAAGATGATCTCGGGCAGCGACAGGGCGGCGATGCTCATCATCAGCGCCAGCACCGTGCCCACCGGCACGCCCTTGGACAGCAGGGCCTCGGCCACCGGGATGACGCCGGTGGCGTTGGAGTAAAGCGGAATGCCGATCAGCACCGCCACAGGCACCGCCAGCGGGTTGCCGGGCCCGGCCCACTCCAGCAGGGCCTGCTGGGGCACGAAGCCGTGCAGGCCCGCGCCCACGGCGATGCCGCCCAGCACATAGGGCCACAGCCGGCCGACGATTTCACGCACCTGGGCGGCGGCATAGGCCAGGCGCTCGCCCAGCGTGTCGGCGCCGGCGGGCAGGTCGGCCTCGCCCATGCGGATCTTCCAGACGTAGTCCTCGACGTAGTGCTCCATGCGCAGGCGGTCGATGGCCAGCCCGCCGGCCAGCCCCACCACCAGCCCGGTGGCGACGTAGACCGACGCGAACTTGATGCCCAGCGAACTGGCCAGCAGCACCACCGCGATCTCGTTGATCATCGGCGAGGTGATCAGGAAGGCCATGGTGACGCCCAGCGGGATGCCGGCTTCCAGGAAGCCGATGAACAACGGCACCGACGAGCACGAGCAGAACGGCGTTACCGCCCCCAGGGTCACCGCCGCCGGATAGGCGAACAGCCGCGATCGCCCGCCGATGATGCGCCGCACCCGCTCGGGCGACAGCATGGAGCGGAAGAAGCCGATCACGAACACGATCAGCACCAGCATGGTGAAGATCTTCGTCGTGTCCTCGACGAAGAAGTGGATCGCCTCGGCCCAATCGGAGCCGGTGGCGAGGCCGAGCACTCGATAGGTGAGGAGGTCGGCGAGGGCGGTGAAGAGGTCCATTCCCCAACTTTAGCATCTGTTCATATTCCACGAAAGGCCCACCCCTCGGGGTCGCTCCGGGCCTGCCCTTCGGCGGGTTTCGCCGCATCCCGTCCGCCCCGTATAGTTCGCGGAAGGAAAAAGGAGAGTGCCCGATGCCCCATTCCAGCGACCGGCAGCAGTACCTGATCGCCGAGCAGCCCTATTATCGCCCCGCCGGCGACGAGGTGGCGCTGTTCGAGGCCGCCTATGCCGAGCGCATGCCGGTGATGCTCAAAGGGCCCACCGGGTGCGGCAAGTCGCGCTTCGTCGAGCACATGGCCTGGCGCCTGGGCCGGCCGCTGGTCACCGTGGCCTGCAACGAGGACATCACCGCCTCCGACCTGGTCGGCCGCTTCCTGCTGGACGGCCAGGGCACCCGCTGGCAGGACGGGCCGTTGACCATCGCTGCCCGCATGGGCGCCATCTGCTATCTGGACGAGGTGGTCGAGGCCCGCCAGGACACCGTGGTGGTGATCCATCCGTTAACCGACCACCGCCGGGTGCTGCCCCTGGACAAGAAGGGCGAGCTGGTCCGCGCCCACCCCGACTTCCAGTTGGTGATCTCGTTCAACCCGGGCTACCAGTCGCTGATGAAGGACCTCAAGCAGTCGACCAAGCAGCGCTTCGCCGCGCTCGACTTCGACTATCCGCCGGCCGAGGTCGAGGTCGAGATCGTCGCCGCCGAATCGGGCCTGCCGGCCGCCCAGGTGGCGCCGCTGGTCGACGTGGCCAGGCGCGCCCGCGCGCTCAAGGGCCACGGTCTCGACGAGGGGGTGTCGACCCGCCTGGTGGTCTATGCCGCCCGCCTGGTCGGCCGCGGCGTCGCCCCGGCCGAGGCCTGCGCCATGGCCATGAGCCGTCCGGTCACCGACGACCCCGACATCCGTTCGCTGCTCGCCCACGCGGTCGATCTGGCGCTCGGCTGACGGCCATGGACGCGGTCCAGGCCCGCAAGCGGCTGCGCTGCGACTTCGCCGAGGTCGACGCCGTCTTCGCCGATTCCCTGGTCAAGGCCCAGGCGCTGCTGTCGCCCGCGGGGGTCGAGGCCTGGCTGGCCGGCGCCGCCCGCCTGGCCGAGATGGTGCTGCGTCCCGAGGCGGTGGTGGCGTTCTTGGACGCCGTTCCCGACGTGGCCCGGGCCGCCGGCGATGAGGCGGTGATCGAGGCGGCCAGCGATGCTGCCGCCTATCTTGCCGGCCTGCGCGACGTGCAGGCGGCGGCGCCGTTCCTGGCCACCCTGGCCCCGGTGGCGCGGCGGCTGGAAAGCGCCGAGGCGCTGGCGCAGTGGTTCGCCCTGCTCAAGCGCATAACCATCGATGCGCGCGAGGGGCTGCTGCCGCTCCTGACCCACGCACCGCAGCTGCTCGAAATGCTGACCATCGGCGGGCTGGTCAACTGGGCCGGTTTCGCCATCGAGGCCTACCGCGACCGCTCCTACCAGCGGGCCGACTATTTCAGCCTGCAGACCGCCGACGCCCACGCCATCCTGGCCCGCGAGCGCCACGGCACCTTGTTCGCCGACCACGCCCGCGGCCTGGTGCTGACCCTGCTGGCCCTGTGGGGGCTGGAGGTGGAACTGCGGCCGTTCTCGCTGGCCTTCGATTCGCGGCGCCAGCCCATGCCCCACATCGATCGGCGCGGCTTCCACCTGCCCGACGTGCTCGATGCCGAAAACGGGGTTTCGGGGCTGGACCGCTATCGCGCCATGGTCGCCCACATGGCCGCCCACAAGCTGTGGAGCCGGCCGATGCTGGCCGACAACTACAGCCCGTTCCAGCACCTGGCGGTCGAGGCTTTCGAGGACGCCCGCGTCGAGGCGCTGGCCATCCGCCGCTGGCCCGGCCTGCGCCGCCTGTGGCTGGCCCTGCACCCCATGCCGGCCGAGGATGCCTGCCCCGAGGGCTTCTCGCCCATCCGGCACAAGCTGGCCATGCTGTCGCGGGCGCTGCTCGACCCGAACCACCCCTACCGCGACCCGCTGCTGCTGGCGGCGGTCGAGCGCTTCCACGCCGAGATGGAGCGCGCCCCCTTCGACCCCGCCTGGGCGGCCGAGATGGGGGTGCACTACCTGGCCCGCATCCACCAGCCCAGCTTTCATTCGTCCAAGGTGTGGTTCGACGACACGGTGGTGTCGTTCCGCGACGACAACCGTTGGCTCTGGCATTTCCTCGAGGACGTCAAGGACACCACCCAGTTCCATTCGGACCACGGCACCGACGGCGACGACAACCCGCCCACTGAGCCCGACGCCGGCCGGCTGATGCTGCCGCGCCACTACCCGGAATGGGACTATGCGAGCGCCGAGTACCGCCCCGACTGGACCACGGTGTACGAGGCCATCCAGGCGCCCGGCGACGAGGGCGTCGTCGACGCCCTGCTGGCGCGCAATTCGGTGCTGGCCCGGCGCATCAAGCATCTGGTCGACCGCCTGGAGCCCGACCGCCGCCGCCGCGTCCGCCGCCAGGAGGAAGGCGAGGAGCTGGACCTGGACATGGCCATTGCCGCCATGATCGACCTCGCCGCCGGCACCATCCCCGACGGCCGCGTCTATCAAAGCTGGCGCCGGGGCGAGCGCGACATCGCGGTGATGCTGCTGGTCGACGTCTCGGAATCGCTGGCGGCCAAGGCCGAGGGCGTCGACGGCACCTTGCTGGACCTGGCGCGCGAGGCGGCCAGCCTGCTGGCCTGGGCGGTGGACGCGCTGGGCGACCCGCTGGCCATCGCCGGCTTTGCCACCCGCACCCGCCACGAGGTGCGCTACATGCACTACAAGGGCTTCACCGAGGCGTGGGGCGCCTTGCCCAAGGCGCGGCTGGCGGCCATGGGGGCAGGGGCGTCGACCCGCATGGGCGCGGCGCTGCGCCACGCCGGCCACCAGCTGGAAGCGCGGCCCGAGGCGCGCAAGCTGCTGCTGCTGCTCACCGACGGCAAGCCCTCCGACATCGACGTCGACGACGAGGACTATCTGAAGTGGGACACCCACATGGCGGTGCGCGAACTGGGTGCCACCGGGGTGTCGACCTTCTGCATCACGCTCGACCCCAAGGCCGACGAGTACGTCGCCGACATCTTCGGGGCCAACGGTTATGCGGTGGTCGACCGCGTCGCCCGCCTGCCGGAAACCCTCACCCGCCTATTCCTCGCGCTGACACGGTAGCCCGGCACGCATTTCGGGTCTTGCCGGTTGCGCTGAGGATCTTATACTTTCGCATACGAAGTTTATATGCGAAGGTTGGGATCGGGGAGGGCAAGGGGGCCGGATGAACAAGCGGTTCGCAGAGCTCGTCGACCTCGATCGCTTCCGAACCATGATGCGGTGGTTCTATCAGGCCACGGGTATTCCCCATGGCCTGCTGGACGTGGATGACACCATCTTGTCGGCCATCGGCTGGCAGGACATCTGCACCAAATTCCATCGCGTCTGCCCCGAGACCGCGTGTCGCTGCCAGGTCAGCGACCACTACATCGCCAGCCGCCTGCCCGACGCCGGCTTCGTCGGTTACCAGTGCGCCAACGGGCTGATGGACTATGCCGCGCCGGTGATCATCGACGGCGAGCACGTGGCCACCATGTTCCTGGGCCAGTTGCTGCACGAGCCGCCGGATGTCGAGCGCTTCCGCCGCCAGGCCGCCGAGTTCGGCTTCGACGAGCGCGAATACCTGGCTGCGCTCGAGCGGGTGCCGGTGATCCCCGCCGATCGGGTCGAGGCCGCCATGGCGTTCTTCGCCCAGCTGGCCGGCGTGCTGGCCGATGCCGGGGCCGAGCGCCTGCGCCATCTCGAGGCCCGCCAGGAGGTGGTGGAACTGAACCGCGAGCTGTCCGAGCGGGTCGAGGCCCGCACCCGCGAACTGGAAGACAAGGCCTCGGCCCTGACCCGCTCCAACGCCGAGCTCGAGCAGTTCGCCTATGTGGCCAGCCACGATCTGCGCGAGCCGTTGCGCATGATCGGCGCCTTCGTCACCCTGCTCGAACAGCGCTACGGGCCGAAGCTCGACGACCAGGCGCGCGAGTTCATCGCCTTTGCCAAGGAAGGTGCCGCGCGCATGGACCGGCTGGTGCTGGACCTGCTGGACTATTCCCGCATCGGCCGGCGCGGGGACGAACCGAGCCCCGTCGACAGCGCCGCCGCCCTGGAAACCGCCCTGGCCGACCTGTCGCTGGTGGTGATCGAAAGCCGGGCCGACGTCCAGGTGACCACGCCCATGCCCATGGTGATGGCCGATCCCGGCGACCTGGCCCGGCTGTTCCAGAACCTGATCGCCAACGCCATCAAGTACACCCCCGCGGGCCGTCCGCCCGAGATCCGCATCGGCTGCGGCCGCCAGGACGACCGCTTCTGGGTGTTCTCGATCGCCGACCGCGGCATCGGCATCGACCCCGAACAGGCCGAGCGCATCTTCCTGATCTTCCAGCGCCTGCATACCCGCCAGCAGTACGAGGGCACGGGGATCGGCCTGGCGGTGTGCAAGAAGATCGTCGAGCGCCTGGGCGGCGACATCTGGGTGGAACCGGCCGAGGGCGGCGGCTCGGTGTTCAACTTCACGCTTCCGGCGGTATAGCGCGAACCAAGCGGTCTGGCCGCTGTTGACCCGAAAGGACGACAGCAGGAGACCGATCGTGCCCATCGAGCCAGCGCCCAGCCCCACGGTCGGGCCGGCCAAGCCCCGCCTGTGGTCGGTGCTGGGGCCGGGATTGATCACCGGGGCCTCGGACGACGACCCCAGCGGCATCGCCACCTATTCCCAGGCCGGCGCCCAGTTCGGCTTCGGGCTGTCGTGGACCATGCTGGCGACCTGGCCGCTGATGGTGGCCATCCAGGAGGTGTCGGCCCGCATCGGTCGCACCACCGGCCGCGGCCTGGCCGGCAATCTGCGCCGCCACTATCCCGACGCCCTGCTGCAGGGCATCGTCGCCCTGCTGCTGCTGGCCAACATCGCCAACATCGGCGCCGACCTGGGCGCCATGGCCGATGCCCTCGGCCTGCTGGTGGGCGGGCCTCACCTGTTGTGGGTGGGGCTGTTCGGGCTGGGATCGGTGTGGGCGCAGGTGTTCGTGCGCTACTCGCGCTATACCCGCACGCTCAAATGGGCCAGCCTTTCGCTGTTCGCCTATGTGGCGGCGCTGGCGGTCGTCGACGTGCCGTGGGGGCGGGTGGCGGTCCAGCTGGTCAGCCCGCACCTTTCGCTCGACGAGGGCTTCTTCACCACCCTGGTGGCCATCCTGGGCACCACCATCAGCCCGTACCTGTTCTTCTGGCAAAGCTCGCAGGAGGCCGAGGACCAGCGCGTGGCGCCCGAGCGCGAGCCGCTGCTCGACGCCCCCCAACAGGCACCTCGGGCCATGGCGCGCATCCGCACCGACACCATGGTGGGGATGGGGTTTTCCAACGCCATCGCGCTGGCCATCATCCTGACCACCGGGGCGACGCTGAACCCGGCCGGCGTCACCACTGTCGCCACCGCCGCCCAGGCGGCCCAGGCGCTTCGCCCGGTCGCCGGCCCCCTGGCCGAGGCGGTATTCGCCGCCGGCATCCTGGGCACCGGCCTGCTGGCGGTGCCGGTGCTGGCGGGCTCGGCCGCGTATGCGGTGGGCGAGGCGCGCAAGTGGCCGGTGGGGCTGGGCCGCCGCCCCATGGAGGCCAAGGCCTTCTATGTCACCATCGCCTTGGCCACCCTGCTGGGCGTGGTGCTCAACTTCACCCCCATCGACCCCATCCGGGCCCTGTATTGGAGCGCCGTGGTCAACGGCGCCGTGGCGGTGCCGGTGATGGTCATGGTCATGCTGATGGCATCGCGTCGGCGCATCATGGGACCGTTCGCCATCGGCGGCTGGCTGAAGCTGACCGGCTGGGCCGCCACCTTGGTGATGGCCGCCTGCGTCGGCGGCATGGTGGCAGGCTGGGTGGTGTGAGGGGGAACCCCCGTCAGGCGTGGCCGACTTCGCCGGACAGCGAGCCGAAGTCGATGCCCAGCTTGTGGATGGCGTGTTCCCACTTGTGCTCGAGGTCGGGGCCGAACAGCAGGTCGTCGTCGGCCGGCACGTTCAGCCACACATTCTCGCGGATCTCGGCGTCAAGCTGGCCGGCACTCCAGCCGGCATAGCCCAGCGCCAGCAGGCTATGGGACGGGCCCTGGCCCTCGGCGATGGCCTTGAGCACGTCGACGGTGGCGGTCAGCGCCACCTTGTCGTCGACCAGCAAGGTGGTTTCCTGGACGTAGTCGGTCGAGTGCAGCACGAAGCCGCGCCCGCCTTCGACCGGGCCGCCGAAATGGATGCGGATGTCGCCGCAGCGGCTGGTCGGCACGATGTTCAGCTGTTCCAGCAGGTCGGGGAAGGACAAACCGTCGAACAGCCGGTTGACCACCAGGCCCATGGCCCCGTCGGCGGTGTGCGCGCACAGGTACAGCACGGTCCGTTGGAAGCGCGGATCCTGCATCTGCGGCATCGCGATCAACATCTGGCCGGCAAGGTATCCTGTGGACTTCTGCATGGGCATGATCCTCACATATGCCGGTGCCCCGGTCAAAGCAAGTTCCGAGCCGTATGGGTCCCCCAGGTGGCGATTGACAGCGCCGCCGCGCCGGTGCTGTTGTTGCGCCTTGCATCCATGAAACAAAGGATTCGACCGTGCGCGCGTGGGTGATGGGGCTGCTGGCGATGCTGCTGGCCGGGACGGCCGCCGCCGAGCCGGCGGCCACCGACTGGGTGCGCAACGAGGCCGGAACCGTCCGTCTGGTGGCGGCCGCCACCGCCACCGGCCAGGCGCGCGAACTGCGCCTGGGCCTGCACTTCCGGCTGGAGCCGGGCTGGAAGATCTATTGGCGCAGCCCCGGCGACGCCGGCTATCCGCCCAAGCTGGACTGGACCGGGTCGGACAACCTGGGCGAGCCGCGCATCCTGTGGCCGGCGCCGCACCGCTTCGTCCTGGCCGGGCTGCAGAACCACGGCTACACCGGCGAGGTGGTGCTGCCCATCGACGCCCCCGTCGCCCAGCCCGGCGGGCCGGTTGCCGCCAAGGTGGCGGTCGACTATCTCGCCTGCGCGCAGATCTGCGTGCCCCAGCACGTCGACCTGGCCCTTAAGCTGCCCGCCGGCCCGGCCCAGCCGTCGGCCTTCGCCCACGACATCGACCGTTTCGTCGCCCTGGTGCCGGGCGACGGCGCCCGCCACGGCCTGCGCCTGGATCGGGCCGAGGCGGTGGGCCAAGGCGACGCCACCTTCCTGCGCCTGCAGGTTTCCGCCACCGAACCGTGGTCGGCGCCCGACGCCTTCGTCGAGGCCGAGGCCGTGTCCGCCTTCGAACAGCCCCGCATCGCCCTGGCCGAGGGCGGCCGGGTCGCCCGCATCGAGGTGCCGGTGGCCAAGGGCGCGCTGGCCGCGCCGCTGGCCGGCAGCCCGGTGACGGTGACCGTGGTCGACGGCCTGCGCAGCATCGAGGCCCATGTCACCCCCGTGCCCGGCACAGGCACCCTGATGGAAGCCGGCCCTGCCTCCGAGGCCTCGCTGGCCGGCATGCTGCTGGTGGCCATCCTCGGCGGCTTCATCCTCAACCTGATGCCGTGCGTGCTGCCGGTGCTGTCCATCAAGCTGTTGGGCGCGCTGGGCCACGGCGGGGCCGAGCGCGCCCATGTACGCGCCGCCTTCCTGGCGTCGGCCGCCGGAATCGTCGCCTCGTTCCTGGCTTTGGCGGGGGCGGCCGTCGCGGTCAAGGCGGCTGGTGCCGCGGTGGGCTGGGGCATCCAGTTCCAGCAGCCGGCGTTCCTGGCCGCCATGGTGGCGCTGCTGGCCCTGTTCGCCGCCAACCTGTGGGGCGTGTTCGAGGTCGCGCTGCCGTCCTGGCTGCTGGACCGCACGCCCGGCGGCGTCGCTCACCACACCCTGGTCGGCCACTTCCTGTCGGGTGCCTTCGCGACCGTGCTGGCGACGCCGTGCTCGGCGCCGTTCCTGGGCACCGCGGTGGGTTTCGCCCTGGCGCGCGGGCCGGCCGACATCTTCGCCATCTTCGCCGCCCTGGGCCTTGGCATGGCGCTGCCCTTCGTCGCCGTCGCCGCCTGGCCCGGCGCCGCCCGCCGCCTGCCCCGGCCGGGCCCGTGGATGGTGGTGGTCAAGAAGCTGATGGGCCTGGCCCTGGCAGGTACCGGCGGGTGGCTGCTGGTGGTGCTGGCCGCCGCGGCCAGCCCGGCCTCGGCCCTGGCGGTCGGTGGCGCCATGGCCGGCGCGGTGGCGATCCTGGCGCTGCGCAGCCGCATGCCCGAGCGTTCGCGCGCCGCGGTGCCGGCCACGGTGGCGGCGCTGGTCGCCCTGGCGGTGGCGGTGCCCTTCCGCGGCGAGCCCCAGGCCCCGACCACCGCCGAAACCGGCTCGGTCGCCTGGGTGCCCTTCGACCAGGTCGCCATCGGCCGCCTGGTGGCCGAGGGCCGCACCGTCTTCGTCGACGTCACCGCCGACTGGTGCATTACCTGCAAGGTCAACAAGGCCACCGTGGTCGAGCGGGGCGAGGTCGCCCGCCGCCTGGGCTCGGGCCAGGTGGTGGCGATGAAGGCCGACTGGACCCGCCCCGACGACCGCATTTCCGCCTACCTCGCGTCGTTCGGTCGTTACGGCATCCCCTTCAACGCCGTCTACGGCCCCGCCGCCCCCGAGGGCATCGCCCTGTCCGAGCTGCTGACCGAAGGCGAGGTGCTGTCCGCCCTCGACCGCGCCGCCGGCCGCCCCGTCGCCCAGGTGAAGTGACAGGCAGCCTGCGGCGCCCCCTGTGCCGTCG
>JBLNBU010000200.1:0-12864 GCA_050260215.1 Actinomycetota bacterium | reverse complement strand
CATGGCCGAGCTGGCCCGCCGGCTGGGGGCCGAGCATCCGGCCTTCGTCATGGACGAGTGGTCGCTGATCGACGCCACCTTGAAGGCGTCCGGCCTGCCCGGAGCAGACGAGGCGCACGCGGCGCGGTGGATCGACTGCGCGCTGTCGTTCGAGCGCATGCATTTCCTGGAAGGCTTCGGCAAGCGGCGCTTCCGCTTCGCGCCCGATTGGGCCGGTCTGGGCGCGGACCACGCCGGCCTGCCCGAGCTGCCCGACCACTGCCCGGTGACCGACGAGGTCGATGCCGTTCATCCGTTCCGGTTGATCACCCCGCCGTCGCGCCACTTCCTCAACACCAGCTTCACCGAGACCCCCAGCTCGCGCCAACTGGCCGGCCGCCCGACCGCGCTGATCCACGCCGAGGACTGCCGCGCGCTGGGGCTGTGGGGCGGTGACATGGTGCGGCTGGGCAACGAGCGCGGCTCGGTGGTGGTCCACGTCGCCCCCACCGACGGCATCGCCCGCCAGGTGGTGGCGGTGGAAGGCATCTGGCCCGACGACTGCTTCGTCGAGGGTGTGGGCATCAACCTGCTGACCAGCGCCGAACCCGCCCTGCCGGCCGGCGGCGCGGTGTTCCACGACACCAAGGTGTGGGTGGAGCGGGTGTGAGATATTCCCTCTCCCTTGAGGGAGAGGGGGGAGGGGGTCACACGTTGAACAGGAAGTGGAAGATGTCGCCGTCGTTGACGACGTACTCCTTGCCTTCCAGGCGCATCTTGCCGGCTTCCTTGGCGCCGGCTTCGCCGCCGCAGGCGATGAAGTCGTCGTAGGAAATGGTCTCGGCGCGGATGAAGCCGCGCTCGAAGTCGGTGTGGATGACGCCGGCGGCCTGAGGGGCCTTGGCGCCCTTCTGTACCGTCCAGGCCCGCGCCTCCTTGGGACCGACGGTGAAGAAGGTCACCAGGTGCAGCAGCTCGTAGCCGGCGCGGATGACGCGGGCCAGGCCGGTCTCCTCCAGGCCGAGGGTCTCCAGGAACTCGCGGCGTTCCTCTTCCGACGACAGCTGGGCCACCTCGGATTCGATGGCGGCCGAGATCACCACGCTGATGGCGCCCTGCTTGGCGGCCATTTCGGCGACCTGGGCGGAAAAGGCGTTGCCGGTGGCGGCCGAGGCCTCCTCGACGTTGCAGACGTAAAGGACGGGCTTCAGGGTCAACAGGCCCAGCTGGCGGGCGATCCTGCGGTCCTCTTCATTGTCGAGGACGACGGTGCGGGCCGGCTTGCCGTCGCGCAGCGCCGCCAGGATGGGGCTCATGACGTCGACCTGGGCCTTGGCTTCCTTGTCGCCGCCCTTGGCCTTCTTCTCCAGCGGCACGATGCGGCGCTCGAGCGAATCGAGGTCGGCCAGCATCAGCTCGGTCTCGATGGTCTCGGAGTCGCGCACCGGATCGACCGAGCCCTCCACATGGGTGATGTCGGTGTCCTCGAAGCAGCGCAGCACCTGGACGATGGCGTCGGTCTCGCGGATGTTGGCCAGGAACTGGTTGCCCAGGCCCTCACCCTTCGACGCGCCGCGCACCAGGCCGGCGATGTCGACGAATTCCAGCTGGGTGGGGATTTCCTTCTGGCTCTTGGCGATGGCCACCAGCTTGTCCAGCCGCGGGTCGGGCACGGCGACGCGGCCGACATTGGGCTCGATGGTGCAGAACGGATAGTTGGCTGCCTGGGCCGCCGCCGTCTGGGTCAGCGCGTTGAACAGGGTGCTCTTGCCGACGTTGGGCAGGCCGACGATGCCGCAGTTGAAACCCATGGGGATCCTCTATTCCTGGTCCTTCTTGCCGCCGAAGGCGGCCTTCAATGCCTCGCCCAGGGCGCCGAAGGCGCTGGGCTTGTCATCCGCTTTTGGCGCCGGGGCCGGCTTGGCCTCGACGGACGCCTTGTCCTTCTTCGGCTTCGGCGGCGCGGTCAGGTGCGCCACCTTGGTCATGAACCCGGCGTCGTCGCCGCCTACGATCATCGGGAAGCAGTCGGCGACGGCGTCCAGCAGCGGGCCGAGCCAGGCCTCGTCGGCCTTGGCGAAGTCGTGCAGGACATAGCCCGACACGCGGTCCCGGTCGCCGGGATGACCGATGCCCAGCCGCACCCGGCGGTAGGTCTGGCCCAGGTGCTGGTCGATGCTTTTCAGCCCGTTGTGGCCGCCGGCGCCACCGCCGCGCTTGACCTTGAGGCGCCCGGGCAGCAGGTCCAACTCGTCGTGGATGACGACGATGTCCTCGACCGGGACTTTCAGGAAGCGGGCCGCCGCGCCGACCGACTGGCCGGACAGGTTCATGTAGGTGTGGGGCTTGAGCACCAGCACCTTGTCGCCGCCGATGGTCCCCTCGGCGATCTCGCCCTGGAACTTGGCGCGCCAGGGTCCGAACGAATGGCGGCGGACGATGCCGTCCGCCGCCATGTAGCCGATATTGTGGCGGTTCCTGGCGTAGTCCGGGCCGGGGTTGCCCAGTCCCACCACCAGAAGCATGGCCGTCAGCCGGCCGCCGGGGTCTCGGTGGCTTCCTCGGCCGCCTTGGCGACGGTCGGGGGAGCGATGGTCGCCACGGTCTCGCCGCCTTCCAGGTGGTAGGCCTTCACACCGGCCGGCAGGGCCAGGTCGGAGACGTGCACCGCGGCACCGATTTCCTTGCCCGCCAGATCGACGACGATCTCGTGCGGGATGTTGTCGGGGCTGCAGGTCACCTCGATGGTGTGGTGCTCGACGTTGAGCACGCCGCCGCGCTTGATGCCCGGGGCCTTGTCCTGGTTCACGAAGTGCACCGGGATGGCCACGTGCAGGCGGGCGTCGGCCGACACGCGCATGAAATCGACATGAACCGGCTTGTCGGTCACCGGGTGCATCTGGACGTCGCGGGCCAGGCAGCGGTGCTTGCCGTCCTTGCCCAGGTCGACGTCGAACAGCTTGGTGGTGAAGCCGGGCTTTTGCATCTCGGCCCACAGGATCTTGGGCTCGAGAGTGATGCAGACGGGAGCCTGCTTGCCGCCGTAGATGACAGCGGGGACGCCGCCGGCGCGACGCGTGGCCCGGGCGGCCCCCTTTCCGGCCCGGTCGCGCAGCGTGGCTGCGATGGTGGTGACTTCGGTCATGTCGATCTCCTGACAAATACGTAAAGGCGCGGCCTCCAGGGGTGCCGCGCCGAGGGGGTCCGTTTACACCCGTTGGGTTCCGCTTGCAAGGGGTTGTAGGATGGCGCCCCCGCCACGAAAGGCCCGCGCACCATGATGATCCCCTACGACGACCAGCGCCTTGTCCGGCAGATCGGCTTCGTGCTCGAAATCGACAAGCTGAAGGCGATCACCCGCCAGACCATGCTGGTCGACGGATCCCGGCGCGAGAACGACGCCGAGCACTCCTGGCACATCGCCACCATGGCCTTCGTGCTGGCCGAATACGCCGACGAGGCGGTCGACATCGGCCGGGTTGCCCAGATGTTGCTGCTGCACGACCTGGTCGAGATCGATGCCGGCGACGCCTTCATCCACGACGAGGCCGCCCAGGCCGCCAAGGCCGAACTGGAGGTCAAGGCCGCCCAGCGCATCTACGGGCTGCTTCCCCCGGGCCAGGGCGCAGCCATGGCCGCCCTGTGGCACGAGTTCGAGGCGCGCGAGAGCGCGGAAGCGCGCTTCGCCCACTCGCTCGACCGCCTGCAGCCGATCCTGCACAACTTCGCCACCCGCGGCGGTACCTGGCAGGAACACGGCGTCACCGCCGACCGCGTCGCCAAGCTCTTGCCGCGCATCGAGGCCGGCTCGAAGCGGCTGGCGGCCTATGCCCGTGCCCTGATGGAGGAATCGGTGCGCCTGGGGTACCTCGCGCCCGCGCCTTGACGAGTCCGGCGGCACGGGTGATCCTGCCCATTATGGCCTATCTCGACCATGTCGCCGCCTGCAACGCCCACGACATAACGCGGTTCCGCCCGTTCATGGTGGAACGCCGGCACGTCGGCTGGGTGCGCCACGACACGGCGCGGCGGCTGGCGGCCTTTCCCGACACCTTCCGGGTGGGCGACGACGCCGTCGCCCTGCACCCCCGCCTGGACACCCCCGACGCCCGCTCGGCCGCCCTCGACGAGGCCTGCGCCGCCCTTCACCGTGAATGGGCCTATCCCAGGCTGCGCGGCGAACGCTTCATCGTCGGACCCGGCTGGGGGCAGGCGCCGCTGGCCACCATCGACCGCGGCCACGCCAGCGTGTTCGGGGTGCGTGCCTATGGCGTCCACGTCAACGGCTTCGTCCGCGGCGCGGACGGCGCCTTGGCGCTGTGGGTGGCGCGCCGGGCCGCCGACAAGCCGGTGGCGCCCGGCAAGCTCGACAACATGATCGCCGGCGGCCAGCCGGCCGGGCTGGGCCTGTTGGACAACCTGGTCAAGGAAGCTCATGAGGAGGCCGACGTGCCCGAGGCCTTGGCCCGCACCGCGCGGCCCGTCGGCCTGGTCAGCTATGTGATGGAGGACGAGTGGGGGCTGAAGCCCGACACCATGTTCTGCTTCGACCTGGAACTGCCCGCCGACTTCACCCCGCACCCCCGCGACGGCGAGGCCGAGCACTTCGTCCGGATGCCGGTGGCCGAGGTCGCCCGCCTGGTCCGCGACACCGACCAGTTCAAGTTCAACGTCAACCTGGTCATCCTGGACTTCCTGATCCGCCGCGGCGTGCTGACGCCCGACACCGACCCCGACTACGCCGCCATCTGCCAGGGTTTGCGCAAGGGGTGGTAGGGCGGCTCGCTCAGCCGTTACGGTGGCCTCGAATGACCGCTTGTGCGGCGCACAATCACGCAATATCCTTGCGCCCCTGACAAATCCCAAGCAAGAGGATTGCGCCCCAATGACCACCAAGCCGCCCCGCAAGTTCTTCGAGCCGCTGGCCATCGGTGCTCCGGCCCCCTATCGCGAGCTCCCCGTTCGGCTCGAGCGCATGATCCATTTCTTCCCGCCGCACATCGAGAAGATGCGTGCCAAGGCCGGCGAGATCGGCCGTCAGGTCGACGTGCTGCTGGGCAACCTGGAAGACGCCATCCCCGCCGACGCCAAGGAAGCGGCGCGCGCCGGCTTCGTCGAGGTGGCCAAGGCCTGGGACAATCCCAATACGGGCCTGTGGACGCGGGTCAACTGCCTCAATTCGCCGTGGTTCCTCGACGACCTCACCACCCTGGTGGCCGAGGCCGGCGACAAGCTGGACGTGGTCATGCTGCCCAAGGTCGAAGGGCCGTGGGACATCCACTACCTCGACCAGCTGCTGGCCCAGCTGGAGGCCAAGCACCAGGTCAAGCGCCCGATCCTGATCCACGCCATCCTGGAAACCGCGCTGGGGGTCGAGAACGTCGCCGCCATCGCCCAGGCCAGCCCCCGCATGCACGGCATGAGCCTGGGTCCCGCCGACCTGGCCGCCAGCCGCGGCATGAAGACGACGCGGGTCGGCGGCGGCCATCCGTTCTACGGCGTGCTCGAAGACGCGCGTGAGGGCCAGGCGGCCCGCACCCTGTTCCAGCAGGATCTGTGGCACTACACCGTGGCCAAGATGGTCGACGCCTGCCAGTCGGCCGGCATCAAGGCGTTCTATGGCCCGTTCGGCGACTTCTCCGACGGCGCCGCCTGCGAGGCGCAGTTCCGCAACGCCTTCCTGCTGGGCTGCGTCGGCGGCTGGAGCCTGCACCCCAGCCAGATCGACATCGCCAAGAAGGTGTTCAGCCCCGATGTCGCCGAGGTGCTGTTCGCCAAGAAGATCCTGGACGCCATGCCCGACGGCACCGGCGCGGTGATGATCGACGGCAAGATGCAGGACGACGCCACCTGGAAGCAGGCCAAGGTCATCGTCGACCTGGCCCGCCAGGTCGCCGCCAAGGACCCGGCCATGGCCCAGGCCTACGGTCTGTAGCTCACAAAGTCATCGCCGGTTCATCCGCGGTGGAGTATTGAAGCGTCTGCCCAACTCCACCGCGGATGACCGTCGATGTCCCTGGAAGCCAAGGAATCCGTAGCCCTTTCGTCCGTGTTCGCCAGTGCCGCCATGGCGGCGATGAAGCTGGTGGTGGGGTTGGCGACCGGCTCGCTCGGCATCTTGTCCGAGGCGGCGCACTCGCTTCTGGACCTAGGGGCGGCGACGCTGACCTATTTCGCCGTGCGCATCGGCGACCAGCCCGCCGACGAGAAGCACCCTTACGGCCACGGCAAGGTGGAAAGCGTCTCGGCCCTGATCGAGACCGGCCTGCTGTTCCTGACCGCCCTGTGGATCGTCAAGGAGGCCGTCGCCCGCCTGCTGTCCGATGCCGTCGAGGTCGAGACCACGTGGTACTCGGTGGCGGTGATCGTGGTGTCCATCGCCATCGACTTCGGCCGGTCCCGCGCCCTGTCCAAGGTCGCCAAGGAAACCGGCAGCCAGGCGCTGGAAGCCGACGCGCTGCACTTCAGCTCGGACATCCTGTCCTCGGCGGTGGTGCTGCTGGGGTTGGGGCTGGTCGCCATCGGCCTGCCCAAGGGCGACGCGGTGGCCGCCATCGGCGTTGCCGGCTTCGTCTGCCTGGCCGGCTGGCGGCTGGGCCAGCGCACCATCGACGTTCTGATCGACACCGCCCCCGACGGCATCGCCGAGCAGGTGGCCGAGGTCGCCGCCAGCGTGCCCGGCGTGGTGCGCATCGGCGCGGTGCGCGCCCGGCCGGCCGGAGCGGCGGTGTTCGTCGACCTGACGGTCAAGGTCAGCCGCGCCCTGCCGTTCGAACGGGTCCAGGCCATCCGCGGTGAGATCGCGACCGCGGTCAAGATTGCCATGCCCGCGGTCGAGCCGCTGGTGGTGGCCGAACCGCTGACCCTGGAGGATGAGGACGTGGCCGAAACCGTGCGCATCGCCGCCGCCAACCGCGGCCTGTCGGTGCACGACATCGGCATCTACACCCTGGGCGGCCAGCGCCACGTCAGCTTCGACATCGAGGTGGACGACCAGCTCACCATCCGCGCCGCCCACGATATCGCCACCGGGCTGGAACAGCTGCTGGCCGCCGAGCTGGGCGGTGACATCGTCATCGACACCCACATCGACCCGCGCCGCAATCCCATGGTCGACGGCAACCACCTGACCGAAGCCGAGCAGTCGGAAGTGGTGGCCGAGGTGCGCGCCGTCGCCGCCTGCTACGGCGAGGTGGCCGGGGTGCACCGCATCCACGCCCAGCGCGGCCCCGAGGGCCTGTACATCGCCTTCCACTGCGCCTTCGCCGACGCCGCCCCGGTGCGCCGCGTCCACGACGTCACCGCCCGCATCGAGCACGCATTGCGGGCGCGCATGATGGATGTCGCCCGCGTGGTCGTCCACGCCGAGCCGATCGAGCATATCGACGCGTGAAAGCAGGACGCCTTAGCCGTCATGGCCGGGCTTGACCCGGCCATCCACCGACCCCCGGGTCAAGCCCGGGGGTGACGAGGGCGGCAGCAAAGCGCCCTAGAACCGCACGCCCAGTTTCAGCGTGGTCAGCCAGTTGTCGGCGCCGCCCGAGGCGGTGCCGGTGCCGATGGTGGCGTCCTCGGTCCACTGGTAGCGGCTTTCGAGCCCGACCATCAGGCCGCCCGACCAGTACTGGATCTGGCCGCCGGCCTGGACCGCCCACAGGTCTGCCGACGAGCCGCGGTCGGGGCTGGCGATGACGTAGCCGACGCCCGGCCCGCCGCCCACCCACCAGTTGGACCCCAGCGGGTACAGGTAGTGCGGGTTGACTTCGAGCATCTGCAGCATCACCCCTCCGTGGTCGGCGACGGTGTAGCTGAACTGGTCGCGGATGCGGCCCACCGGCGGGCTGAGCAGGGGATCGTCGACGGCGACCTCGATGCCGCCGGCGAAGCCGCCCGGCAGATGGGCCGGGTCGACGGCGCCCAGCTTCAGCGCCACGGTGGGATCGGCCTGGTAGGAGCGCGACTGGATCGGCAAGACCGACCACGAGCCGTCGCCGGCCAGGGCAGGAAAAGCGGCCGCGAACATGACGGCCGCAAGGGCAAGGGCGGTGCGTTTCATGGTGCACCTCCTGACCGATAATGGGCCTACCCCATAAGATAGGAGCGTGCGGGAGCGGTTTCAAACGGCGGTTCCCCATCCGAGCCTTGCGGCCCCGGCATGGGAAATCCTTGAACACGCCACCCACCCAACGGCATAGTGCGCCGCATCGATACCGTTACCCCTTTCAGGAACACTGCATGCGGGCGATTGCATCCCGGGTCATTGCGACGGCGCTCGACGCCGTGCTCGGGGATTTCCCTCGGACCATCCGCGTCGAGACCACCAACGCCTGCAACGCCAAGTGCATCATCTGCCCCCACGGCGAGATGGACCGGGTGACGGGCATCATGACCGACGAGCTGTTCCACAAGATCGCCGCCGAGTGCGCCGGTGCCCGGGTCGACACCCTGCACCTGCACAATTTCGGCGAGCCCCTGGTCGACAAGAAGCTGCCCGAGCGCATCGCCCTGTGCAAAAGCCTGGGCATCCGGCGGGTCAAGATCATCTCCAACGGCTCGCTGCTGACCGAGGACCGGGCGCGCGCGCTGATCGACGCCGGCCTCGACGAGATCAAGATCTCGTTCGACGGCGCCAACAAGGAAGAGTTCGAGCGCATCCGCGCCCCGCTCAAATACGACCAGGTGGTGGGCAACGTCATCCGGCTGGCCGAGATCCGCAACGAGAAGGGCGCCAAGCTCAGGATCAACGTCACCTGCAGCTCGACCACCGACAAGGACGCCACCATGTCGGCGCTGGAGAAGCATGTGGACGGCTTCACCTTCGCCAGCATCCACAACTGGGCCGACTGGGAATCCGACACGGTGGCCGAGGGCGCCCGCCATTCGCGGGTGCGCAAGCCGTGCTCGCGGGTGTGGCAGACCTTCACCATCCTGGCCGACGGCCGGGTGTCGCTGTGCTGCCTGGACTACGACGGCCGCGTGGTGCTGGGCAACCTGGCCGAGGACGGGCAGACCATCCGCAGCATCTGGAAGAACCAGGCCTATCGCGAAATTCGCGCCAGGCACCGCGAGGGCCGCCAGGGCGAGATCGGCATCTGCGCCGGTTGCTCCAAGGCCTTCTGGTGAGCGCATGGCGGACTTCCCCTCCCCGTTCCGCCTGGCCGAATCGGCCGCCGTCTCCTTGTTCGCCAAGGGGCTGGGGGCGCTGCCGCTGAAGGCGGCCTCGGGGCTGGGCGCCGGCCTGATGGGCAGCGTGGGGCCCAGGCTTTCGATCAGCAAGCGGGCCCGGCGCAACCTGTCGCGGGTGTTCGACCCCGCCCGCGTCGACGAGTTGCTGCCAAAGGTGTGGGCGAATCTGGGGCGCACCTTCTTCGAATATCCCCATATCCGCGCCATGGCCCGCGCCGGCCTGGTCGAGGTGCAGGGGCGCGAGGTGATGGAGCGGCTGGTACACAGCGGCAAGGGCACCTTGTTCTTCTCCGGCCACCTGTCCAACTGGGAGGTGCTGTCGCTGCTGCCCGGCCTGGGCGCCTTCGACGCCAAGCTGATGTACCGCGCCCCCGGCAACCCGGACGTGGACAGGGTGCTGCTGAACTGCCGCGGTGACGACCGGGTCGGCTATATCCAGAAAAGCACCAGCGGCACCAAGGAGGCTTTCAACCTGCTGGCCTCGGGCGGCGTGCTGGGGTTCCTGATCGACCACCGCTACAACCGCGGCGTCGAGGTCGATTTCCTCGGCGGCAAGGCCTTGGTAGCGACCACGGCGGCGGTGATGGCCCAGAAGTTCCGCTGCCCGCTGGTGCCCACCCGGGTCGAGCGCCTGGAGCCCGGCCGCTACCGCATCACCGTGCACGAGCCCCTGGACATCGACTATTCCCAGCCGCGCGACCAGTTCTCGCAAGTCGTGATGCAGCAGGCGATGTCGATGATCGAATCGTGGGTGCTGGAGCGCCCTGACCAGTGGTTCTGGATGCAGCGGCTGTGGGTATGATCGCAATTCCCATTGAGCGGGAGCGGTCGGCAGGTCACTTCCGCCCATGAACATCCTGTTCGTCACCTCGACCCGCATCGGCGACGCGGTGTTGTCCTCGGGGCTTCTCGGACATCTCCACCGCGCCCATCCCAAGGCCCGCATCCACGTCGCCTGCGGGCCCGCTCCGGCGCAGCTGTTCAAGGCCGCCCCCGGGGTGGTCGAGGTCATTCCCATGATCAAGCGCCGCCGCGCCGGCCACTGGCTGCAGCTGTGGCGGCGCACGGTGCTGAAACCCTGGCGGCTGGTGGTCGATCTGCGCGGCTCGGGGCTGTCGTGGCTGCTGCCGGCGTGGGAGCGGCGCATCATCCGCTCGTCGTGGGAGCCGCGCCACCGGGTGATCCATTTCGCCGAGCTGCTGGGGCTGGCCGCCGATCCGCCGGCGCCCGAGCTGTGGTCGGCGCCCGCCGATGTGGAGCGGGCCCGCGTCCTGATTCCCGACGGCGCCCCGGTCCTCGGGCTGGGGCCGACCGCCAACTGGGGCGGCAAGCAATGGCCGGCCGAGCGGTTCGTCGCCGCGGTGGAGCGCCTGACCGGCCCCGGCGGCGCGCTGGCCGGCGCCCGGCTGGCGGTGTTCGGTGCCGAGGCCGAGCGCGACGCGGTGGCGCCGCTGCTGGCCCTGCCGCGGGTGATCGACCTGGTCGGCACCACCTCGCTGGCCGAGGCCTATGCCTGCCTGGGGCGCTGCGCTTTCTATCTCGGCAACGACTCCGGGCTGATGCACATGGCCGCCGCCGCCGGAATTCCCACGCTGGGGCTGTTCGGCCCCAGCTCGGAGGTGTTCTACGGGCCGTGGGGGGCCAAGACCGCCACCGTGCGCGGGCCTCGCAGCTTCGAGGACATCTGCCACTCCCCCGACTTCGACCACCGCAGCCACGCCTGCCTGATGCTCGACCTCGACGTCGACCGGGTGGTGGCCGCGGCGGAAGCGCTGTGGCTGAGGACGCGATGAAGATCCGTACCCGCCTCTCGCCCGGAATGTTTCTGCCGGTGCTGTACACCCAGCCGGCCGGCGACCGCTCGGTGGCGATCACCGTCGACGACGCGCCCATGCCCGACAGCATGCCGGGAATGCTGGACGCGCTCGATGCCTTCGGGGCAAAGGCGACCTTCTTCATGTCCGGCTGCCGCGCCGCCCTGGCCGAGGAACTGGTGGCCGAGACGGTGCGCCGCGGCCACGCCGTCTATGCCCATGGCTGGGAGCACATCCGCCTGGACCGGGCCGGCACCCACCGGCTGGTCGCCGACTTCGACCGCTGCGAGGCCCTGCTGGCCAAGTACCGGCCGACGCCGGCGCCCTACCTGGTGCGCATGCCTTATAACGGCGGCCACCGCAAGGTGGCGGTGCACCGCGCCCTGGCCAAGTGGGCACCCGGCTGCCAGATCGCCCACTGGCGCCTGTCCACCGAGGACCACCTGATCGCGCCGGCCTGCATCTCGGCCGCCGAGGTCGAAGCCCGCTGCCGCGCCGAGGCCGTCCGCGTCGCCGCCAGCCCCGACATCGAGGGTGCGGTCATCCTGATGCATGACCAGCCCATCAACGAGCGGCCGGGCGGCGAACTGAAACCCGCCGTCACCGTCGCCCTGATGCGCGAGCTGGTGGCCGCCCTGGCTGCCCGCGGCGTGGCCATGACCACGCTCAAGCCCGACCCCCATCCCCCGTCCTGGCGCCGCTGGGTGCTGGTTTAGGGGGATTGCCGGGGCGGCGTGCGCGCGCTAAACCTGCCCTTTGAGACAGCGGAGGGGTCATGGACAGGATCGGCATCGTCGGGGCGGGGGCATGGGGGACGGCGCTGGCGGCGACGGTGCGCCGGGCCGGCCGCGACACCGTGCTGTGGGCCCACGAGCCCGAAGTCGCCGAGGCCATCCGCAACAGCGGGCGCAACACCGTCTACCTGCCCGACGTGGCGCTGGACCCGGCCATCGCCTCCACCTCGGACCATGCGCGGGTGTGCGACGCCGATGCGGTGCTGCTGGTGGCGCCGGCCCAGCACCTGCGCGCGGTATGCCGGGCGCTGGCGCCCCACTGGAAGGCCGGCGTGCCGGCGGTGATCTGCGCCAAGGGCATCGAGCTGGCCACCTGCGCCATGATGAGCGACGCGGTCGCCGCCGAACTGCCCGATGCCCCCATCGCCGTTCTGTCGGGCCCCACCTTCGCCATCGAGGTGGCGCGCGGCCTGCCCACCGCGGTGACGCTGGCCTGCGCAGACTCCGTCCTGGGCCAGCGGCTGGTCGAAGCCATCGGCACCGCCACCTTCCGCCCCTATCTCACCGACGACCTGGTGGGCGCCGAGATGGGCGGCGCCATCAAGAACGTGCTGGCCATCGGCTGCGGCATCGTCGAGGGCCGCGGCCTGGGCGACAACGCGCGCGCCGCCCTGATCACCCGGGGCCTGGTCGAACTGATGCGCCTGGCCATCGCCAAGGGCGGCCGGGCCGAGACGCTGATGGGCCTGTCCGGCCTGGGCGACCTGATCCTGACCGCCTCGTCGACCCAGTCGCGCAACTATTCCCTCGGCCTGGCGCTGGGCCAGGGGCGTCCGCTGGCCGATATCCTGGGCGAGCGCCGTTCGGTCACCGAAGGGGTCTACACCGCCGGCGCGGTGATGGACATGGCCGGCCGCCTTGGCGTCGACATGCCCTTGTGCGCGGCGGTGGACGCGGTCATCAACCGCGGCGCCGACCTGGACGCCACCATCGCCGGCCTGCTGTCGCGCCCGTTCAAGAGCGAGGGGATCTAGGGTCCGTACTCAATTAAGGGATTCCCAGTGAGCCCGCGCTGTGATTCAAGATTCCCGACAGAGGTGGGAGGCTTGGATGGCAGGCGGGCTTATTTGGTTAAGCGATGACGAGTGGGC
>JBLNBU010000199.1:0-3510 GCA_050260215.1 Actinomycetota bacterium | reverse complement strand
CTATCGCCGCAACCGCAAGGCCCTGGCCGCGGTGGCCCTGACCACCGACACCTCGACCCTGACCGCCTGCGCCAACGACTTTTCCTTCGACGAGATCTTCTCGCGCCAGGTCGAGGCGCTGGCCCGGCCCGGCGACGTTCTGATCGGCATCTCGACGTCGGGCAAAAGCCCCAACGTGCTCAAGGCGCTCGAGGCGGCCCGCGCGGTGGGCTGCATCCCCGCCGGCTTCGCCGGCCGCGACGGCGGCCCCATGGTCAAGGTGGCCGACCCGCTGCTGGTCGTGCCCTCGGATGTCACCGCCCGCATCCAGGAAATGCACATCCTGCTGGGCCACGCCCTGTGCGACGTCATCGAGCAGGCGCAGCCCTGACCGGCTGAGCGGCCTTAACGCTCCGCCAGCGTGCGCAGCTGGCGGTTGGCGACGGTCAGCATGGCCAGGTCGATGTGGGGGGCGGCCTTCAGCTCGGCCAGCAGGGCGTCGGTGCGCTCGACGCCGGTGCGGTGAGCCTCGATCCAGGCGGCAATGGCGTCCTCGCCCGCGCCCAGGGCGGCGACCTGGGTGGTAAGGTCGCGCTGGTGGGCGTAAAGGTCCTCGATGGCCGCGGCGGCGGCCAGCTTCTGCCAGTGGCCGCGCACCGACAGGCGCTCGGCGGCGGCGCGCAGCCAGCCCAGCCCCAGGCGGGCGCCGACGACGAAATACAACCTGCCTGCCTCCTCGACGGTGAAGCCGCGGGCTGCGGCGATGCGCATCACGTCGGCGGCCGAGGCCAGCACGATCAGGTTGCCCACCCGCTGCGCCAGCTCGGCGGGCACGCCCTTCTCGGTGAAGTGGCGGGCACGATGCTCGACCATGTGGGCGGTATCGGTGGGCAGGATGGCCGGGACCGCGGCGGCCAGGGCGGCGACCCCCGGGGCAAGTTCGGCGATGGCGGCGCCGATGTCGAAGGCGGCGGGCAGCGCGCGCAGCACCCACAGGGTGGCGCGCTCGACCAGGCGGTTGGCCTCGACCAGCATGGCGTACTGGGTGCCGGTGGCGATGGCACCGTCCAGCGCCTCGATGTCGCGCCACACCTCGCGCAACGAGAACGCCTCGCGTGCCACGATGTAGGCGCGCGCCACCTGGGCCGGCGGCGCCCCGGTCTTTTCCATCAGGTCGACGACGAAGGCGCCGCCGACCCGGTTGACGATGCTGTTGGTGGCCTCGGTGGCGACGATCTCGCGGCGAAGCCGGTGCCGCGGGATCTCGGTGCCGAAGCGCTGGGCCAGCGCGGCAGGGAAATAGTGGGTCAGGTCCTGGGCCAGATAGGGATCGTCGGCCAGATCCGAATGCAGGATGTGCTCGTTCAGCCAGATCTTGCCATAGGCCAGCAGGACCGCCAGCTCGGGCCGGGTCAGGCCGCGGCGGTGGGCGGCGCGCTCGGTCAGGGTGTCGTCGGCGGGCAGGAATTCCAGGCCGCGGTTCAGCCGGCCCTGCTTTTCCAGCAGGCGCATGAAGCGGGCTTCGGCATCCAGGTGCTCGGAGTTCTGCGACTCCAGCATGGATATGGCCTGGGTCTGCAGGGTGTTGTCGCGCAATACCAGGGCGGCGACCTCGTCGGTCATGCCGGCCAGCAGGCGGTCGCGCTGTTTCAAGGTCAGCTCGCCGGCACGCACCAGCTCGTCGACCAGGATCTTGATGTTGACCTCGTGGTCCGAGGTGTCGACGCTGGCCGAATTGTCGATGGCGTCGGTGTTCAGCCGCCCGCCGGCGAGGGCGTATTCGATGCGGCCCAGCTGGGTCATGGCCAGGTTGGCGCCTTCGCCCACGATCCGGGCGCGGACGGCCTTGCCGTCGATGCGCAAGGCCTCGTTGGCGCGGTCGCCGACCTCGGCATGGGTTTCGTGGGCGGCTTTCACATAGGTGCCGATGCCGCCGAAGAACAGCAGGTCGACCGGTGCGGCCAGCAGGGCCCGGATCAACTCGGCCGGGGCCAGCTTGTCGGCGGTGATGCCGAACCGGGCCTTCATCGGCGCCGAGACGGGAATGGACTTGGCGGCGCGCGACCACACCCCACCGCCTTCCGAGATCAGCGTCAGGTCGTAGTCGGGCCAGTTGCGCGCCTCGGCGAACAGGCGCTGGCGCTCGACGAAGCTGCGCTCGGGGTCGGGATCGGGGTCGATGAACACGTGCGAGTGGTTGAACGCCGCCACCAGCCGGATGGTGCGCGAACACAGCATGCCGTTGCCGAACACGTCGCCCGACATGTCGCCGACGCCGACCACGGTGATCGGCTGGGCCTGGCAGTCGACGCCCAACTCGCGGAAGTGGCGCTTGACCGCCTCCCAGGCGCCGCGGGCGGTGATGCCCATCTTCTTGTGATCGTAGCCGTGGCTGCCGCCCGAGGCGAAGGCGTCGCCCAGCCAGAAGCCGGCCTCCAGCGACGCCGCATTGGCGATATCCGAGAAGCTGGCGGTGCCTTTGTCGGCGGCCACCACCAGATAGGGGTCGTCGCCGTCGCGGCGCACCACCCGCGGCGGCGGCACCACGGTGGTGCCGTCCAAGGTATCGGTGAGGTCGAGCAGGCCGCCGATCAGGGTGCGGTAGCAGGCGATGCCTTCGGCCAGCAGCGCCTCGCGCCCGCCCTCTGCCGGCGGCTTCTTGACCACGAAGCCGCCCTTGGCGCCCACCGGAACGATCACCGCGTTCTTGACCATCTGGGCCTTCATCAGCCCCAGGATCTCGGTGCGGAAGTCCTCGCGCCGGTCCGACCAGCGGATGCCGCCGCGGGCCACCTTGCCGCCGCGCAGGTGGATGGCCTCGGTGCGCGGCGAATAGACGAATACCTCGACCATGGGACGGGGCAGCGGCAGCTCGTCGAGCGCGCGGCAGTCGAGCTTGAACGACAGGTAGGGGCGTTCGGGCAGCTGGAACCAGTTGGTGCGCAGCATGGCCGCGATCACGTTGCGGACGCGGCGCAGGATGCGGTCGTCGTCGGCACTGGCCACGCCGTCGAGCAGGGCGGCCAGCGAGCGTTCGGCCGCCTCGGCGTCGCCGGCCCCGTCGGGGTCGAAGCGGGCACGGAACAGGGCGACCAGGGCGGCACCGACCGCGGTGTTGGCCGAAAGCGCCCGTTCCACATAGGGCTGGCTGTAGGGCAGACCGGCCTGGCGCAGGTACTTGGCCACCGCGCGCAGCACCATGACCTCGCGCCAGTCCAGCCCGGACCACAGCACCAGGCGGTCGAAGCCGTCGCTTTCGGCGTCGCCGCGCCAGACCGCCGCCAGCGCCCGGTGGAAGGCGTCGCGCCGTCCGGCCACGTCCAGCGGCCGGCGGTCGGCGGATTCGACGGCGAAGTCGTGCACCCACACCGGCTGGGGCAGGTCGGGCAGGCGGACCTCGTGGGGGACCTCGGCGATGACCTTCAGTCCCATGGCTTCCAGCATGGGCAGGATGTCGGAAAGGGTCACCGGCCGGGCCAGGTGGTAGACCTTGAGCCGGGCCTCGTGCTCGCCCGCCTCGACGGGGCGATA
>JBLNBU010000198.1:0-8539 GCA_050260215.1 Actinomycetota bacterium | reverse complement strand
CTTCACCGGGCCGCCGGACGGGTTGCCGCCGGTGCCGGTGGTGGTCTGCTTGGGCCGGCCGTCGTCGTCGCCGCCGAGCTTCTTCAGCTCGCCGTTGCCGACCTTGCCGGGGCCGTCGCCGGCCAGCTTGCCCTGCTCGCCGGTGCCGATGGCAGGACCGTTCTCAAGCTTCACCGGGCCGCCGGACGGGTTTGCCCCCGTGGTGGAGGTGGTCTGCCGCGCCGGTTGGTCGTCCTTGGCCGCGGCCGGTGCGCCGCTCACGCTGATGGCCGAGAAAATAGCCAGCGCAACACCGGCGTTGAGAACGTTCTTCATTCCCCCTCCCAAGCCTGCGGCCCGACGGCGACAAGAGAGGGGACGGCAGGTCACAGATCCGTCCCGGCCGCCGGTGCCGGATACAATTCAACGAGCCGCCACGGTACACGGTCACCCGCAATGCCCAAAGCAACAATCTGCACCGAATTGTGTCGCCCGATGTGCTTGCGGGGCAGTCTCTCAAGTCGTTGCCGGGTCACGCCAGGGAGTCTATGTTCGGGCCGGTCGACGGGGCGAAGTCTGCCTTTCAATGAAATGTGTCGATTCGTGACATGTTGTTGCGAAGTGTGGGGTTGTGCCTGGCCGCAATCAGGTGGCCCAATGGACTGCGCATCGATTGGCTTGTGGTTTGTTGCGCGTTCATGCTTTCTAAACCTTCGGCCGCCAGTATCACGGGTTGGCGGGTAGAGGAAGCGAACGCGATCTTAGGGGGAAGCATGTCCTTGGTGGGGCGTCATTCACTTCTGGCCGAGTTCCGGCGTGGAACTGCGGGAGTTTCCTTGCTGGTTCTTGCCAGTCTTCTTGGCGGTTGCGCCACCGGTGGCGGGGTGCAGGACGCGGATGCGGGCGCGCCGCCGGCGCCTCTCTCCCTTCAGGGCTCGATGTCCGAGACCGACAAGCTTGCCGGCGAGGCGGCGCAGCTGCTGGCCGACGGCCAGCTCGAGCAGGCGTCGGCGCGCATCAACCAGGCGCTGGCGATCAAGCTGGACCGCTCGTACTACCACCTGATCAACGGGCTGACCTATCACCTGATGGCGCTGAAGGGCCAGAAGTCGTCCTACGACCTGGCCCAGCAGGGCTACGAGATGGCCATCCGCTTCGACCCGTCCAACTGGATGGCCCGCTATTTCCTCGGCCGGCTGTTCATCGAGACCCGCGACTTCAACCGCGCCAAGAACGAACTGGCCGAGGCGCTGGTGCTCAATCCGCGCGACCGCGATGCGCTGAGCGCCTTTGCCTATGCCGCCTACCGGTCGGGCAATCCCGATCTCGCCGCCGGCGCTATCAAGACCATCGAGGAGCAGGGCGGCACCCAGGCCGTGCCCGCCGCCGCTCGCAACGCCCCCCTGGTGATGGCGGCCGTCGGCGACACCACCAAGGCCTGGGAATACCTGAAGCAGCTGGAAGGCCGCCTGGACATCTCCAACCTCGAATGGATGAGCCGGCGCATCCGTGACTGGGAGTATTTCCACAAGGATCCCAGGATCCAGAAGGCCCAGTACGATCCGGCCACCGGCCTGCCGTCGTTCGGCGCCCAGCAGCAGGCCCCCGACCCGATGATGAAGTCGTTGCCGACCGCGCCCGGCACCGAGAACAAGATGGTCGTCGTCGACGTGGTGATGATCGCCACCGAGGAGACCTTCACCACGGCCAAGGGCGTCAACCTGCTCAACGGCCTGACCATGCAGTTCGGCACCGGGTCCAGCAGCGCGCTGGGCGCCAACATGCCGGCCTGGGGCTTCAGCGACAACCTGGTGCGCGACGGCGCGTCCACCCACACCATCGCGCGGGCCATCAGCATCCCGGCGATCACCTACACGCTGAACATCATGAACTCGACCAGCAGCCGCGACGAGGTGCTGGCGCGTCCGACCCTGATCGGCCTGGCCGGGCAGCCGTCCGAGTTCTTCTCGGGCAACGAGCTCAACGCCGCGGCGGTGGCCGGCGCCTCGGTGGGCGGCAACCCCATCCTGATCCAGAAGGAGATCGGGGTGAAGCTGGTGGTCACCCCCGCCTTCCTGCCCGACGGCCAACTGCGGCTGGGGGTGTCGGCCCAGCGCACCTTCATCCGGCCGGCCAGCAGCGACGTCAATTTCCAGTACAAGTTCGAGATGCTGAAGCACCGGGTCGAGGCCAACGTGGTCATGCGCTTCGGCGAGACCCTGATCCTGGGCGGCCTGTCCGAAAAGGAGACGCAAGGGTCGCGCGACGGCGTGCCCGGGCTGCAGGAGGTGCCGGGCCTGCAGTACCTGTTCTCGCGCAACACCACGCTCGACTACCAGAAGTCGATCCTGATCCTGCTGACCCCGCGGCCGACCCAGTACGTCTACCAGCCCGAGAAGGCCCGGCAGGAATACGAGAAGTCGCTGGGCGAGGACGAGCGCCCCATCGCCGCCCTGCGCGCCCGCTATGCCGACTGGTTCAAGCCTTATCCCAACTGGGCGTCGGTGTTCCATCACCTGCAGGAAAACAGCCTGTACCGCGAGTTCAGGACCGGTGACGTCGACCTGGAAAGCTGGTCGGACATGCGCTCGCTGCGTGACCGGCTGCACCAGTTGCAAGACTTCATGCACTACTAGGGGAAGGGGCGGCCATGAACCCACGGAGCCTCACCGTCGCCCTGCTCGGCCTTGCCCTGGCGGGCTGCGCCGAGCCGCCGCGTCCCAGCCAGCTGTTCCGCACGCAGGTGCTGGGCGGCGAGGGCTGCACCATGTGCGACCTGCGCTACGAGGATTTCTCGACCCGCGACCTGGCGGGCAAGGACTTCTCGGGCTCGTACATGTTCGGCATCAACTTCTCGTGGTCGATCGTCAAGAACGCCAACTTCGAGGCGGCGGCGCTGAACTATGCCCGCATGGAATGGGCCGACTTCGACAACAGCAACCTGATGAAGGCGTCGCTGGAAGACGCCGCCATGTTCAAGTCCAGCTTCCGCAAGGTGCGCATGGGCATGGCCAACCTGTCCCGGGCCAACCTGTCGGGGGCTGACCTCACCGAGGCCGACCTGCTGACCGCCATCCTGGAAGGCGCCGACCTGAGCGAGGCCAAGCTGGGGTCGGCGGTCATGCGCAGCGCCAACCTGCGCGACGCCAACTTGAGCGGGGCCCGGCTGGTCGATGCCGACCTGAAAAGCGCCATCCTGGTGCGCGCCAACCTGCAGGGCGCCGACCTCAACACCACCAACTTCTCGGGCGCGGTGCTGTCGGGGGCCAGCTTCGTCGGCACCGTCATCTCGCGCGCCAACTTCCGCAAGGCCGACTTGCGCATGGCCGACTTCCGCGGCGCCGTGCTCGACGCGGTCAACTTCCAGGGCGCCGACCTCAGGCGGGCCAACCTGCTGGGCGCCCGGCTCGAGAACGTCATCTTGCGCGGCGCCAACCTGTGCAACGCGCTGATGCCGGACGGTACCGTGGGCGCGTGCGAGCCGGGACTGGCCGAAGACGTGCCCCTTTCGCGCGCCGAGCCTGGCGAGCCGCCGGTCCCCGATGCCGCGCCCCAGCCCCAGGTCCGCCAGGGCGCGGCCGAGGGGGGCGTGCGCCAGGCCGACCCCGCGCCCCGGCCGGCCAGCTTCGGAGGCCGCTCGCTATGACCCGCTTCGCCGCAGCGCTGCTCGTCGTCCTTGCCCTTGCCGTAGGCCTGGCGGCCGAGGCCCGCGCCGCCGGTCCCAACGACACGGTGGTGATCGCGGTGCCGGGCAACATCTTCGGCCGCACCGACCGCGGCCAGCCCCAGGGCATCATCGCCGAGGCGGTGGCCGAGGTGTTCCGCCGCATGGGCCGGCCGGTGCAGTTCCTGACCATGCGCCAGCCTGAAGCCATCGCCGCCCTCAAGGACGGCCGCATCGACGTCGCCACGGTGGTCGTCAAGACGCCGAAAATCCAGGACGCCGGGTTGTTCTCCAACCCCATCGTGATGGAATACAACGCCGTGGTGGTGCGCAAGGGCGAGGGCTTTCCGCTCAAGGCCACCGCCGACCTTGCCGGGCGGCGCATCGGCGTGCGCGCCGGCTATTCCTATCCGCTGCTGCAGAAGAACAAGGGCGTCGAGACCACCGCCTTCGATTCCGACGGCGCCATGTTCCGGGCGCTGGTCCTGGGCAAGCTGGATGCGGCCATCTTCGCGGCGCTGTCGGACAGCTACACCTTCCGCTCGGAAGGCATCATCACCAAGGTCGAGTTGCTCGATACCGCCGTGGGCTCGGTGCCGCTTTATGCGGTGCTGTCGCCGCGGTTGTTCTCGAACGCCGAGTTGCAGGAGTTCAACCGCCGCCTGGCCGAATTGCGCCAGTCGCCCGCCTGGCCGGACATCCTGGAGCGCAACGGGTTCGCCGACCTGGTCCACGAATGGCCGCTGGTTTCGGAATAGGAGGGGGCCGGTGAAGAGGAACCTGTTCGCCTGGGTGCTGGCCGCCTTCGCCCTGCTGGCCGGGATGGGCCCGGCCGCGGCCCAGTTCCTGCGCCTGGACATCGCCTATGTCGGGCGCGACGACGAGCCGTCGGCGTGGACGGCCTGGCGCATCAAGGAACTGGCGGAAGCCGCCATGCCCGGCAAGATCACCGCCCGCGTGCTCGATCCCGCCGAGGCGGTCGAGCCGGGCAAGCTGTCGGGCGCGGTGGTGCTGGGCGACATCCAGCTGGCGCTGATCCCCGTCCCCTTCATGTCGGCCTATTCGTCGCGCTTCCAGATCTTCGAGTTCCCCTTCGTCTTCAATTCGCTTGAAGACATCGCCGCCTGGCAGGACGGCCCCAAGGGGCGCGCGCTGCTGCAGGGGCTGGGGGCCAAGGGACTGGTCGGGCTGGGCTACCTGCGCGCCGGGCCGCGCCACACCGCCGCCGCCCGCGCCTTGCTGCGCCCCGCCGACGCCGAGGGGCTGCGCTTCCTCTTGCGCGACTTCCCCATCGCCCGGGCGCTGCTCAACGCCACCAAGGGCAAGGCGCTGCTGGCCGGCTCGGGCGAATCCATCGCCGACCTGATCGCCAGCGGCGCGGTCGAGGTGGTGCGCGGCACCTGGGCCGACCTGGAGTCGTCGGGCGCCGCCGAGGGGCTGGGCGTGGTCACCCGCAGCAACGACGTCTTCGAGACCCATGTGGCGGTCACCGGCACCGCCCTGTGGAACGACATGAGCCGGCCCATGCGCGAGGCGGTCGAGGCCGCCGTTCGCCAGGCCATCGCCGACGGCGACGCCTATGCCGTCCAGCGCAACGCCGACGCCCGCCGCCGGCTGGCCGACAAGGGCGTGCAGGTGGTCGACCTGGCCGCCGACGACATCGCCGCCTGGCGAGTGCTGTACCGCGACGTGCTCAAGGCCCACGGGGTCCAACTGGACGAGCCGGCGGCGAAGTGAGGCGGCTGGCCGCCGCGCTGTTGCTGATGCTGGTCGCGGCAGCGGCGGCAGCAGCGGCCGAGTGCCCGCCCAAGGGCGCGGCCCTGCCCGCGACAACGGTGGCCTTCGAGACCTCGGTGGCCGAGCCGGTGTGGACCAATTCCCGCGGCATCGACGAGATCACCGCCTTGCTGGGCCGCCGCCGCGTGCCGGGCGGTGCCTTCTTCGACGGCCTGACCCGCCTGCGCACCGAACTGGAACTGGCCCCGGTGGTGCGGTCCTGGCCGCTGCCGGGCGGGCGCACCTGCGCCGTGGCGGGGCCGCTGACCGCGCGCTGGCGGATCGCCGAAACCACCGTCGACGTCGCCCGGGAATACCCGCCGGGCAGCTGCCAGTATGCCGCCGTGGCCCGCCACGAGGCCACCCACGTGGCTCTGAACCGCCACGTGTTCGATTCCTACGCTCCCCAGTTGGAAGCCCGGCTGAAGGCGGTGGTGGCGGCGCTGGGGCCGGTGGTGGTCGAGGGTGGCCGGGAGGCGGCCAACGCCATGGTGCTGTGGCGGCTGGGCGAGGGGGTCCGCCCGTTGCGCGAAGCGTTCGAGCGCGAGCGGGCCCAGGCCAATGCCGGCCTCGACACCGCGCAGAGCTACCGGGCGGTCAAGGCCCAGTGTCCGCGCTGGTGAGGCGACGGCGGTCTTTACCCCAATTCGCTTGTGTTATAGGTTGCTGGGCGGCAGAACGGGTGGCTGCTTTCATTCCTGGGGATGGGATGCTCGATGTCCAAGGCTAAAGAGATCGCAGAAGGTGACGAGCACTCGGGGCACGGCGGCGACAAGAAAGCTGCCCTCTATATTTCCATTCTCGCGGTTCTGCTGGCGATAACCAACCTCGGCGGCAACAATGCCACCAAGGATTTCATGGCCAGCTACATTGGTGCCTCGGACACCTACAACTTCTTCCAGGCCAAATCGATCCGCCAGACCTCCTACGAGATCGCTGCAGACGAGTTGCGCTACCAGCTGCGTTCGCGTCGCGACATGCCCGCCGACATGCGTGCCGGCATGGAGGAGCGGCTGGCCAACTACGAGCGCACCGTTGCCCGCTACGAAAGCGATCCGGACAAGGGCGAGGGCAAGAAGGAGCTGCTGGCCCGCGCTCGCCAACTGGAACAGCAGCGCGACGTCGCCGCCCAGCGCGACCCCTATTTCGACTACGCCAACGCCCTGTTCGAGATCGCCATCGTCACCGCGTCCATCGCCACCATGCTGTCGTTCCCGGGCATCATGGCCGTCAGCGTGGTGCTGGCCGGGGCGGCCACCTTCATGATGATCAACGGCTATACGCTGCTGGTGGCGGTCCCAGGCTTTTGAAGGCGGGCCGACCGGCAACAGAGACACGGAGAGGTCCCATGAACGAATACCTGCGCGACCTGAAGCAGTGCGTCTACGAGGACGGCGAGATCGACGAGCGCGAGGTCAAGACCCTGCGCGACGTGCTGGCAACCGGCGTCGGCGAGGAGGAGGCCGAGCTGTTGCTCGACCTCAACACCATCCTGACGGGATCGACCTATCCGGAAAGCTTCGAGGCCTTGTTCGTCGACGTGCTGACCCGCTTCGCCATGGACGGCGGCACGGCGCTGACCGCGGCCAAATGGGACTGGCTGAAGGGCCACCTGCTGCGCGACAACATCGTCGACGAGCTGGAACGCAAGGTGCTGGCGTCCATCCGCGCCGCCGCCGCCGAAGTCCCCGACGAACTGGTCAAGATGCTGGGCTGAAAAAGCCCGGCTTCAGCCGTCGACCAGGTGCTGGGCGCGGGTCACCAGCTCGGCGTGCAGGCGGCCCCACTTGATGACCTCCTGAACGTCCTCGGCCGACAGGCCCAGCCGCTCCCCGCATGATTCCAGCATGGCGCGCTCGGACGGGTGGAACTGGCGATCAACGTGCGCGACCGCCGACAGCTTCAGCATCAGCGCCATCTTGGACCGGCGGTCGCGGAACAGGGTGAAGGCCGGTTCGACCAGCATTTCGCCCGGATGCACCGGTTCGATTCCCAATTCGTGTTCGAGGGCGTCGATCAGCGCCTCTTCCTCGGCGGTCACCTTGTGGTCGGCGACCATCACGTAATAGGTCAGGATCACCAGGGCCTGCCGCTGGTCCTTGTCGAGATACTGGATGTACATGAGGCGCTCCCCCGCGCGCTGATGGCCGACCGGCGCATCTTATTAGCCCGTCGAACCATCGTCCAGCAGCGGCGCCAGGGTCTGCCGCACCTCTGCTCAGAAGATCCACTTGAGCAGGCCCAGCACCACCAGCAGGCCGATCAGGAAGATGATGCCGACGATCCAGCCCACAGCCTTCAACATGGCCCAACCTCCGCCCGCAATGCCTGCCGTAAACAGCGAGGCCGCGGCCCGGGTTGCCGGATGAAATGGAGGGCCGGCTAGACCGCGGGCTCCTGCGAACATCCTTGCCGGACGATGCCCCCGCCCATCGTCGTTGGGCGGGGGCACCTCGAGCCCGGTGGGCAAGACCATTCGAGATGATGAAGCAGATAAAAAATCTGTAGAATTTGATCAAATGAATTCGGTCTAATAATACCAATTGCATCATTGCTATTTTTTCTGCAACGGCGGATTGTGAGTTGAGATTTGCACAATTTCTGTGCCTGCATCTCAAAAGGACTTCCGACATGCTGACCGGCCTCCTTACCCCCGAAGGCAGGGCGCTCCTCGACGCTGTGATGAAGAACGTGCCCTCGGGCCTGACCCTGGCCACCGCCCCCGGCTGCACCATCCTGCGCGTATCGGATTTCGGCAGCCGCCTGTTGCAGCGCCCGCGTGAGCGGCTGGAAGGCATCAGCGTCGAGGCACATCCCGATGCCTACAGGGTCCTCGACCCCGCCACCGGCGAGCCTGCGCCTCCCACGGACTTGCCGCTTGCCCGGGCGGCCATCTACGGCGAGACGGTCACCAACAGGGAAATGATCGTCGTTGCCGAGGACGGCGAGAAGATCCCCGTTTTATGCAATGCCGGCCCCATTCGTTCGCCCGCCGGCGAGCTAGGGTCCGGACTCATTTGAGCCACCATACGAGTGCAGCGACGAGGAAGACGGCCGAGAGGAACGTGTCCGCGCGTTTGTCGTAACGGGTGGCGATCCTTCGGAAGTCCTTCAGGCGGC
>JBLNBU010000197.1:0-17758 GCA_050260215.1 Actinomycetota bacterium | reverse complement strand
CGGCAGCCGCAAGAGCGTGCTGATCACCAAGGCCCCCTTGATGACCGGCGACAACCGGGTGGGCGGCGTGGTCGGCGCCATGGTCGACATCACCGACCGCATCGCCGTCGAGGACGAGCTCCGCCGCGCCAAGGAGGCGGCCGAGGCCGCCAGCCGCGCCAAGTCGGAATTCCTGGCGGTCATCAGCCACGAGATCCGCACGCCCATGAACGGCATCCTGGGCATGACCCACCTGCTGCTCGACACCGGCCTGGACGTCCAGCAGCGCGACTACGTCGAGACCATCCACGGCTCGGGCGAGGCGCTGCTGACCATCCTCAACGACATCCTCGAATTCTCCCGCCTCGAAGCCGGCCGCGCGGTCGCCGAGGCGGTGCCCTTCGACCTGGGCGCGGCGCTGGACGGGGTGGTGGCGCTGATGGGCCCCCGGGCGCGGGCCAAAAGCATCGCGCTGTCGGTCGACCTTGCCCCCGACGTGCCGCGCGTGGTGTCGGGCGACGTGGCGCGGCTGCGCCAGATCCTCCTCAACCTGGTCGGCAACGCGGTCAAGTTCACCGAGAAGGGCGGCGTCACCGTGTCGGTGTGGCTGGCCGGGCGGCGCGCCGATGGCGGCATCCTGCTGCGCTTCGAGGTCACCGACAGCGGCGTGGGCATCCCCGAATCGGCCATCGAGCGGCTGTTCACCTCGTTCAGCCAGGCCGATTCGTCGATCTCGCGCCGGTTCGGTGGCACCGGCCTGGGCCTGGCCATCTGCAAGCGCCTGGTCGAGCTGCTGGGCGGCGAGATCGGCGTCGACAGCGAGGTCGGCAAGGGCAGCCGCTTCTGGTTTACCCTGCCCCTGACCATCGCCGAGGAGGTTCCGGCGCTGACCCCCGAGGCGGTCGAGCCGACCAACCGCCCGCTGATCGTCCTGCTGGCCGAGGACAATCCGGTCAACCGCAAGGTCGCCGTCGCCCTGCTGGAACGGGCCGGCCACCAGGTGGTGGCGGTCGAGAACGGCGTCCAGGCGGTCGATGCGGTGCGCCGTGCCCGCTTCGACGCGGTGCTGATGGACGTGCACATGCCCGAGATGGACGGCTTCGAGGCCACCCGGCGCATCCGCGCCCTGCGCGGCCCGGCGGCGCGCACCCCCGTCATCGCCATGACTGCCAACGTCCTGGCCGGCGACGAGCGCCGCTGCCTGGCCGCCGGCATGGACGACTACATCGGCAAGCCGTTCAAGCCGGCAGCCTTGCTGGCCAAGCTGGCCGAATGGGGCGAAAAGGCCGTAGTGGCGGACTGAATTGTCCGTCATGGCTGGGCCCGAGGGTGACGAGCCCTGGGGTGGGGGCGCAATGCCGTAAGTGGTTCCCCGATCTTTGACCTTTTCTGGCGAAATAACCGGGCGTATATAAGGAACGTGTACGCGGCTACCCTGCTGAATTTACTTAAAATTTTGCAGATTTCCGCCATGGTTCCATTTGGGGAGCACGCCCGATGAGGAAGGTATTGGCCTTTGCGCTGCCGCTGGCCGTCGCAGTCGCCACCATCGCCGCGGCCGAGGAGATCGGCAGCGTCTCCACCGTCTTCAAGATGCTTGGCCCCAACGACAAGATCGTGGTCGAGGCCTTCGACGATCCCAAGATCGACGGGGTCACCTGCTACCTGTCGCGGGCCAAGAAGGGCGGCGTTTCGGGCGGGCTGGGCGTGGCCGAGGACACTTCGGACGCCTCCATCGCCTGCCGCCAGGTCGGCCCCATCCGCGTCAAGGAGACGTTCAAGGACGGCGAGACGGTGTTCAAGAAGGACACCTCGCTGCTGTTCAAGACCATGCAGGTGGTGCGCTTCCACGACAAGAAGCGCGACGTGCTGGTCTATCTGGTCTACAGCGACAAGATCATCGAGGGCTCGCCCAAGAACTCCATCTCGGCCGTGCCGATCCAGAAGAACTGGGGTCCGTGACCATGGCCATGCCCGCCGACCAGCGCCAGCTTTACGACGACCTGACCGCCCGGCTGGATGCCATCGTCGACGAGGCGGCACTGATCGCGTTCATGGCCGGCGTTCTGCACTCGCTGCTGCGCCGCCAGGGCGACGCCGAATTCCTGGCGGCGGTCCAGGACGCCTTCACCGACGGCATCGCCGGCCGCGAGTCGGCCGAGCAGAAGCTGCTGGCCAGCGAGGTCATCCGGGTGGTGATCGAGAAGCGTCCCGAGATCGCCCGGGCGTGGCAGGCACTGTACGGGCCCCGCGCCGCGGTGCCGCAGCCGGCCAGGCGGGCCACCGACCAGCTGCCGCCGCTGCCGCCGCTCGACGGCGACGACGACCCTGCCGTCGATCCGCTGCCGCCGCTGGCCGACTACGACGAGGTGCCGGCCGTCGCGGCCGAACCGCAGCCGCCCTACGAGTTCGCCAGCAGCGAGTCGGTGGTGGCCGACTACATCGCCGAGGTGCTGGACCGGCGCCTAGAGATCTTCACGGTGCCGCCGGCCGGCTTTCCCACCGTCACCTACTGCCACGACCGGCCGTTCTTCCTGTTCACGCCGGCCTTCCGCACGGTGGTCCGCCGCTTCGCCACCGGGCCGCTGCTGGTGCGGTGCCGCATCGGGCTGGAACGGCGCGTCTATCGTCACGCCAAGCCCGAGGTGCTGGCCGAGGCGGAAAGCCGCAATGCCTTCCTGGCCGAAAAGCGGCCCGAGGTGTGGAAGATCGTCATCGAGTACCTGACCAAGCTGGCCGGCGCCCAGAAGAACGCCGAGGCCAAGCTGGCCCAGGCCGCCACCGCCGAGGACGACGGCGCCTACAAGATCGTCGAGGTGCCGGTGTCCAGGCCGCGCACCTATCGCATCCTGGGCGTCGGCTTCACCCTGGGGACCAAGGCGGCGACCAAGAAGGTCAAGGTCAAGGCCAAGTCGCCCTTTGAGCTGGACAAGGTCGAGGTCGAGGCGATGGAGGCCTTCGCCGACTGGCGCGACATCGCCGCCGACGAGGGCCTGGAACTGCCCGCCGGCGCCGACTTCCAGCTGCTGCGCACCCTGTTCGAGTTCGACGCCAAGCGGTTCCGCCAGGCCGCCAAGGAGTTCTCGGCCCTGGTCGGCCACAAGGAGACCACCCGCAAATACCTGTTCGACCGCCTGAAGTTCGTCGACGAGACCTTCAGCAACCACCTGTCCGACCTGCTGGTGGTGATGCTGTTCTACGAGCACGGCGACGGCCGCTTCGGCTTCAACGAGCTCTACGAGATCTGCGTGGGCTCTAGCATCGACAAGACCGCCCAGGCCAGCAAGCGCCCCTTCGTGCAAAGCGAGGTGGCCCGCCGCCCGCGCGAGATGGCCTTCCAGCTGCGCGAGGCCCTGCGCCGCGGCATGGACGAGGACGCCGTCGCCCAGGCGGTAGTCCTGTTGCTCGACGTCTGCGAGCGCATGGCCAAGACCCGCTTCCGCCATGAACTGGACGCCGCACTCACCGTTCTCGGCGCCTTCCCGCTGGCCTTCGGCGGCGACCCCGACGAGGCCGCCTATGTGGCCATCGGCCACACCCTCCACGACGCGCTGACCACCAAGCACCCGCCCGAGCGCGAGCAGGTGCTGGCCCAGGTCACCGAGGCCTATCTGGGAGTGCTGAGGCGCCGGAAGCGGACGGGGAGATAAACCCCGACTCGTGCGTCATGCGCGGGCTTGACCCGCGCATCCACGGGTGGACCCCCGGGTCGAGCCCGGGGGTGACGGCCAAAGGAGCACCTACCCCATCTCCTTGATCGCCGCGATCAGCCCGGCGGTCGAGGCGTCGTGGCCGGTGGCCGGGCCCGGGGCGGCCAGTTCGGGCAGGATCTTCTTGGCCAGCTGCTTGCCCAGCTCGACGCCCCACTGGTCGAAGCTGAACACGTCCCACACCACGCCCTGGACGAACACCTTGTGCTCGTAAAGCGCCACCAGCATGCCCAGGGTGCGGGGGTCCAGCTGGCGATACAGCAGGCTGTTGGTGGGGCGGTTGCCGGGGAACACCCGGTGGGGCAGCTGGAAGGCGACCTCGGCCTCGTCCATGCCGGCAGCCGTCAGCTCGGCGCGCACCTCGGCCTCGGTCTTGCCGCGCATCAACGCCTCGGGCTGGGCCAGGAAGTTGGCCAGCAGCATGCGGTGATGATCGCCCATGGGATTGTGGCTTTGCGCCGCGGCCAGGAAGTCGCAGGGGATCAGCTTGGTGCCCTGGTGGATCAGCTGGTAGAAGGCGTGCTGGCCGTTGGTGCCGGGCTCGCCGAAGACGATGGGGCCGGTCTGCCAGCCGACCGGGGCGCCGTCGGTGGCGGTGCCCTTGCCGTTGCTTTCCATGTCCAGCTGCTGCAGGTAGGCGGGCAGCCGGGCCAGGTACTGGTCGTAGGGCAGCACCGCATAGGCCTGGGCGCCCATGAAGTTGTTGTACCACACTCCCAGCATGGCCAGGATCACCGGCATGTTGGCGGCCAGCGGCGCGGTGCGGAAGTGCTCGTCCATGGCGAAGGCGCCGTCCAGCAGCTCCTCGAACCGCTCGAAGCCGATGGCCACGGCGATGGACAGGCCGATGGCCGACCACAGGCTGTAGCGGCCGCCGACCCAGTCCCAGAAGCCGAACATGTTGGCCGGGTCGATGCCGAAGGCGCGCACTGCCTTTTCGTTGGTGGACAGGGCGACGAAGTGCTTGGTCACCGCCGCCTCGCCCAAGTGGCCGACCAGCCAGGCGCGTGCCGAGGTGGCGTTGGCAATGGTCTCCTGGGTGGTGAAGGTCTTGGAGGCGACGATGAACAGGGTGGTCGACGGGTCGAGGTCGCGGATGGTCTCGGCCAGGTGCGAGCCGTCGACGTTGGAGACGAAGCGCACCGCCAGGCCGCGCTGGGCATAGGGCGCCAGGGCCTGCACCGCCATGGCCGGCCCCAGGTCCGAGCCGCCGATGCCGATGTTGACCACCGCGGCGATGGGCTTGCCGGTGTGCCCGACCCACGCGCCCGAGCGCACCCGGCCGCAGAAGTCCTTCATCTTGGCCAGCACGGCGCGGATATCGCCCATCACGTCGTGGCCGTCCACCATGACGGGGCGCTCCGACCGGTTGCGCAGCGCGGTGTGCAGCACGGCGCGGCGCTCGGTGGCGTTGATGGGCTCGCCTGCGAACATGCGCCCGCGGGCCTGCTCGACGCCGGCCTGGGCGGCCAGGTCGGCCAGCAGGCCCATGGTCTCGTGGGCGACGCGGTTCTTGGAATAGTCGAGCAGCAGGTCGCCCAGCCGCAGCGAGAACGTCCTGAAGCGGTCAGGATCGCGGTCGAACATGTCGCGCATGTGTTCGGACCGCATGGCCTGGGCGTGGGCTTCGAGCGCCCGCCAGGCGGGAAGGGAGGTTGGGTGCGCCATGGACCTCTGGCCGAAAGACATACCGTTGGCCTAGTCTAGCAGAGCCCCGCCGGCCCGGCCATCCCCCCTCCGGCTCACCACCCCGCCAGCAGGAGCAGCACCCAGTATCCCAGGCTGGGACTGACCGCCACCAGCAGTTCCTCGGCCATCTGTTCCATCGGGCGACTCCCTGCAACCCCGGCGGGGCCATTCAACGCCCAAGGGGGGTGGCGGGGCAAAAGGGCAGCCGCAGAAGGCAGGGCGCCCATCGGCAGTAAGGTCATCGGCCCTGGCTTCGTTCGAATGGAGTACCGGCAGGCCAGCCCGCCCTTGCATTCGTGTGCCGGAAGGCCGACTCTGATGACCATCATGGCGATGAATGCCGGCCGGGGGCGGGTGCTGGCGGTCCTCGGCCCGACGAACACCGGCAAGACCCATTTCGCGCTCGAGCGCATGCTCGGGCACGCCAGCGGCATGATCGGCTTCCCGCTCAGGCTGCTGGCGCGCGAGAACTACGACCGCATCGCCAAGAGTCACGGTGCCGCCTCGGTCGCCCTGATCACCGGCGAGGAGAAGATCATCCCGCGCAGCCCGCGCTGGTACGTCTGCACCACCGAATCCATGCCGCTGGACCGGCGAGTGTCCTTCCTGGCGGTCGACGAGATCCAGTTGTGCGCCGACCCCGACCGCGGCCACGTGTTCACCGACCGCCTGCTCCATGCGCGGGGCACCGAGGAAACCCTGTTCCTGGGCGCCGAAACCATCCGTCCGCTGCTGCGCCGGCTGGTGCCCGGCGTCGAGTTCCTGACCCGGCCGCGCTTCTCGCAGCTGACCTATGCCGGCGCGCGCAAGCTGGGCCGGCTGCCGCCGCGGTCGGCGGTGGTGGCGTTCTCGGCCGCCGAGGTCTACGCCATGGCCGAATTCGTCCGCCGCTCGCGGGGCGGCGCCGCGGTGGTGCTGGGCGCGCTGTCGCCCCGGACGCGCAACGCCCAGGTCGGCATGTACCAGGCCGGCGAGGTCGACTACATCGTCGCCACCGACGCCATCGGCATGGGCCTGAACATGGACGTCGACCACGTCGCCTTCGCCCAGTTGCGCAAGTTCGACGGCCGGGTGCCCCGCGACCTGGAGCCGGCCGAGCTGGCCCAGATCGCCGGCCGCGCCGGGCGGCACATGAACGACGGCACCTTCGGCACCACCGCCGAGGCCGGCACCATCCCGCCCCAGATGGTCGAGGCGGTCGAGGCCCACCAGTTCCCGCCCCTCAAGGCGCTGTCGTGGCGCAATTCCGAGCTGCGCTTCACCTCGGTCGCCGCGCTGGTCGCCAGCCTGGACCGCCCGCCCGAGCTGCCCGGCCTGGTCCGTGCCCGCGAGGCCGACGACCAGCTGGCCCTGGCTGCGCTGGCCGCCGACCCAGACATCCTGGCCGTCGCCAACCATCCCGAGCGGGTGCGCCTGCTGTGGGAGGTGTGCCAGATCCCCGACTTCCGCAAGGTGATGGCCGAGGCCCACACCCGGCTGCTGGGCCAGGTGTTCCGCCACCTGACCGGGCCGGGGCGGCGGCTGCCCACCGACTGGCTGGCCAACCACGTCAAGCGGCTGGACCGCACCGACGGCGACATCGACACCATCGTCGGGCGCATCGCCAACATCCGCACCTGGACCTACGTGGCGCACCGCGGCGACTGGGTGGTCGATCCCGCCCACTGGCAGGAGGCGACGCGCGCCATCGAGGACCGGCTGTCCGACGCCCTGCACGACCGCCTGACCCAGCGCTTCGTCGACCGCCGCACTGCCGTCCTGGTGCGCCGCATGCGCGACGACGTCGATCTGCTGGGCGCGGTGGCCGGCGACGGCGGGGTGATGGTCGAGGGCGAGCATGTGGGTCGCCTGGACGGTTTCGTGTTCCGCCCCGACGCCACCGAGACCGCGGGCGCGGCGCGCACCATGCTGGCCGCCGCCACCCGGGCGCTGAAGGGCGAGATCGCGCGCCGGGTCCGGGCGCTGGCCGCCGATCCCGACGACCGCTTCGCCCTGGCCGAGGACGGATCCGTGCTGTGGCGGGACGCGGCGGTGGCCCGGCTGGCCGCCGGCAGCCACCCCCTCGACCCCCGCGTCGAGCTGCTGGCCAGTGACCTGCTGGAACCGGCTGCCCGCGACAAGGTGCGCCGGCGCCTGGCGGTGTTCGTCGCCGATGCGGTGGGCCACGGCCTGGCGCCGCTGGTCAAGGCCCGCGCGGCACCGCTCAAAGGGGCCGCTCGCGGCCTGGTCCACCAGATGGCCGAGGCCTTGGGCTCGGTGCCGCGCGTCGCCGCCGGGCCCCAGGTGGCGGCGCTGTCCGACGACGACCGCCGCGAGCTGGCCCGCCTGGGCATCCGCCTAGGGGTCGAGACGGTGTTCCAGCCGGCGCTGCTGAAGCCTGCGGCCCAGCAGCTGCGCGCCCTGCTGTGGGGGGTCTGGAGCGGCCGCCCCCATCCGCGGCCGCCCGCCGGCAAGGTCAGCGTGGCCGCCGAGGCCGAGGCCGAATTTTACGCCGCCGTCGGTTACCGGGTGCTGGGTGGGCGTGCGGTGCGCGTCGACATGCTGGAACGCTTCGCCGCCGAGGCCCGGCGGCTGGCGCGCACGGGCGCCTTCCAGCCGCCGCCGCAGCTGATGAGCCTGCTGGGCTGCAAGCCCGACGAGGCGGCCGCCGTCCTCGAAGGACTGGGGTTCCGCCGCCACGGCGACGCCTTCCAGGCGGCCCGCCGCCCGCCGCCGCGCCGGCCGCCCCCCGACCGCGCCGATTCCCCCTTCGCCGTGCTGCGGGGACGGTAGGTTCCGCCCGGCCTTTGCGTCGTTTCGACGAACCTGCTAAGAACGCGGCTTCAGCCGTTCCAAAAAGCCAAAAGGGTCGCCATGTCCGTGCTGGTTCCGGTCTCCTGGGGTGAGATCATCGACAAGATCACCATCCTCGAGATCAAGGCCGAGCGCCTGACGGATGCCGCCAAGCTCGCCAACGTCACCAAGGAACTGGCCGAGCTGGCCGCCGTCCGCGAGCGCGAATTTCCCGGCCATGCGGGCCTGGCCAAGCTTGCGGCCGAGCTCAAGGCGATCAACGAGAAGCTGTGGGTGGTCGAGGACGACATCCGCGACTGCGAGCGCGCCAAGGACTTCGGGCCGAAGTTCGTCGAGCTGGCCCGCGCCGTCTACTTCACCAACGACGAGCGCGCCGCGGTCAAGCGGCGCATCAACGACCTGCTGGGCTCGGCGCTGGTCGAAGAGAAGTCGTATGCGCCCTACTGAACCAGCCGCCATCGAGGCGGCGGCCAAGCGGCTGGAGGCCGCGCCCGGCGAGGGTCGTTTCTAGAATGAAAGCCCACCGCCTGCTCGACCCGGTCATGGGCCTGCTGCTGCGCCTGCGGCGGCGGAAGAAGGCGGAAGGCGTGCTGCTGGTCAGTTTCGGCGGGCTGGGCGATACCGTGCTGTTCGCCCTGGTGCTGCCCCGGCTGCTGGAACTGGCGCGCCCGGGCGAGCGGGTGACGGTCCTGATGCGCTCGGATGCGGCGCGCATGGCCTTCGTGTTTCCCCATGACGTGGCGGTGCGCAAGGTGGACCTGGGCGCGTTGCGCAAGCCGGGCTATCGCTGGCGGCTGTTCACCGAGCTGTTTTCCGCCCATTACCGCCTGGTGGTCACCACCGACTTCCTGCGCCATCCCGACCTGGACGAGGCGCTGGTCGCCGCCTGCGCCGCCCCCGAGACCGCGGCCATGGAGCCCCGCTCCTGGCCCAAATACGATCGCCGGCTTGGCGCCAACCGCCGCCTGTACCGCCGCCTGTTCCAGTCGGGCCCGCCGGGCGTGGACAAGGTGGTGCGCTGGACCCGTTTCGCCGACTTCCTCACCGGCCGCACCCTGCCCGCCCCGCCGGTGCGCCTGCCGGCCGGAACGCTGCCGCCGCCGGCCCGCCTGGCCGCGCCCACGGTAGTGGTGCAGCCCTTTTCGGCGGTCAAGGCCAAGCAAAGTCCGCCGGCGCTGTACCGGGCCATCTTCGCCGCCCTGCCCGCCGGCTGGCAGGTGCGCATCGCCGGCCACCCCAGCGACCTCGACAAGAACCCCGAATTCCGGCCCCTGCTGGAGGTGCCGGGCGTGTCCTTCGACCCGGCGCCGTTTGCCGAATTGGCCTCGACCCTGCAGTCGGCCAGGCTGGTGGTGTCGGTGGACACCGCCTGCATGCACCTGGCCGCCGCGGCCGGGGCGCCGACGCTGTGCCTGGCCAGCGCCGCCTATGTGGGCGAGATCGTCCCCTATGCGCCCGAGATTACGCCCCCCAAAGTCCGCTTCCTGTGGCAGCCCATGGACTGCGCCGGTTGCCTGGGTGATTGCCGGAAACCCGCGATTGAGGGAATGTATCCTTGTATCGCAGCGCTCGACGGAGCCAGCGTGGTCGCGGCGGTGCGCGAGATGATTGCGGAGGCGGCGGCATGAAGAAGTCCCTGGTCGGCAGGCTGCTCGATCCCCTGATGCTGAGCACCCTGCGCCTGTTCGGGCGCAAAGGACGGCCCGACGGCGTGCTGCTGGTGTCGTCGCGCGGACCGGCCGAGATGGTGTTCTTGTCGGCGGTACTGCCGCGCTTCATGCGCCTGGCCGGCGACGGCGAGCCGGTGACCCTGCTGTGCCGCATGGACTCGGGCGGCATGGGCTTCCTGTTTCCGCCCACCCTGCGCACCAAGCGCATCAACTTCAACCGCATGGAAGAGATCGGCTATCGCTGGAAGATCTTCCGCGAGCTGTGGAAGGCCAACTACCGCCTGGCGGTGCTGCTCGACCACGTCCACGACGACAACGGCGAGGTCCTGGTCGCCGCCAGCGGCGCCATGGGCACCGCGGCCATGAAGGGGGTGTCGACCAGCCGCAAGCTGATCCGCCACACCGTCGACGTGGGTCCGGCCCGCCAGGACAAGATCCTGCGCTGGTCGCACTTCGCCGACGAACTGCTCGACGACCGCCAGGAGCCGCAGCTGGCCGTGGTCACCGAGGCCGTCCTGCCTACGCCGTTGAAGCTGCCGCCCACGGCGGTGCTGATGCCGTTCTCGGGCGTCAAGGCGCGCCAGCTGCCGGTGGCCCTGTGGCGCGAGGTCATCCAGACCTTCCCCAAGGACTGGGAGATCCGCATCGCCGGCCACAGCATGGATTTCGAGCGCAATCCCGAATACGGCATCTTGCTGCAGATGCCCAACGTCCGTGCCGAGACCCACGACTTCGAACGCCTGTCCTCGATCCTGCGCGGCTCGCGGATGGTGATCGGTCTGGATACCGCGGCGCTGCACCTGGCGGTGCTGCTGTCGGTGCCCACCGTCTGCCTGGCCAGCGCCGCCTATGTGGGCGCCGGCGTGCCCTATGACGAGCAGGTCATGCCCGCTCACGTCAATTTCCTCTACACCGAGATCAAGTGCCAGGGCTGCCTGGGCAAGTGCCGGTTCCCGCTGGAAAACGGCATGTTCCGCTGCGTCAACCAGCTGTCCCAGGAGCAGATCGTCGGGCTGGTACGCGACATCCTGGCTCGCGGCACCGTATGAGCTGGCTTTCCACCCTGTTTCCGCGCGGCATGCGCCGGCGCTGGTGGATGTTCCGGCCCATCGACGCCCTGGTGGCGCTGTGGCCGGCCCCGAAGCGGCGGCAGGGCGTGCTGGTGGTGCGCATGGACGGCATCGGCGACATGGTGATGTTCCGCCGGGCGCTCGACCACTATCCGGCGGCCTTCGGGGTAGAGCCCGAGCAGATCACCGTGCTGGGGTGCAACTCGTGGAAGTCGCTGGCGGCCGAGGTGTTCGCCGGATTCACCGTCGTCGCCATCGACGAGCACGCCTTCGAGAAGAAGTGGCTTTACCGCCTGAAAGTGGCCTTGTGGGTGCGCCGCCAGGGCTTTGGCGTCGCCGTCTGCGACATGTTCATGCGCAAGACGCTGACCGCCGATTCCCTGGTGTGGATGAGCCGGGCACCCGAGCGGGTAGTGTGCCAGCCCTTCATCACCGACAAGACCCGGTCCGAATTCGCCTGGTACCTCGCCCGCGCCACCCGGGTGATCGATACCGGGCCCTATCCCACCCACGAGGGGCTGCGCCACTTCACCTTCCTCGAGCGGCTGACCGGCCGGCCTCATCCGCCCGAGGTCCCCGCCATCCCCTGGCGCGACGTTCCCCCCAGGCTGCCGGCGGGCGGGCCGTACGTGGCGATGAATTTCGGCTCCAACGAGCCGGGGCGGCGCTGGCCCTTCGACCAGTTCCTGGCGCTGGCGCGCCGCTGCCTGGAAGCGGGCTTGCGGGTGGTGTTCGTCGGCGCCGGCCAGGAGGCTTTCGCCAAGCCCGCCATCGCCGCGCTCGACCATCCGGGCGTGGTCGACACCATCGGCACCTTGACGCTGCCCGAGCTGATCGACGTGCTCAAGCACGCGGCCTGCGTGGTCACCAACGACACCGGTCCCGGCCACTTGGCCCTGGGGGTGGGGGCGCCGACGGTTCTGATCGCCGGCGGCGGCCATTTCGGCTGCTTCGTCCCCTATCCCGACCCCATCCGCCCGGCCGGCGCCGCCTTCCTGCACCACGCCATGGACTGCTACCACTGCCTGTGGCGCTGCCCCAAGCGCGCCTCGGGCCAGGACGCCTTTCCCTGCGTCGCCGGCGTCGGCGTCGACGACGCATGGGAGGCGGTCGAGGCAGTCGTGTCCGACACCTGACCGTCATGGCCGGGTCAAGCCCGGCCATGACGAGGGACGGGAAGGACGGCCGTATGCCAGCCCCTAGCGCTGCCGGGGCGTCTGGGCGACGTTCTGGGCGGCGCTGACCTGGCGGGCCAGCTGCAGGTGCTGCTGCAGAACGGGCAGCGTCTGCTGGGCATAGCCCTTCAGCTGGGCGTTGGTGCCCTTGCGGATCTCCTTCTCGAACTCCTTGATGTCCTTCTCGTGGTCCTTGACCATGAAGGGCATGTAGGCGGCGTCGAAGTCGGGGCCCGACAGGCTGCTCAGGCGCTCGACCTGGCGACGTTCGTCGGCGGGCAGCTGGGCCGGCTGGGTCAGCCCCAGCCCTTGCGCCACCGTCTGCATCTGCTGGTTGTTGGCCGAGTGGTCCTGGACCATCTTCTGCCCGAAGCCGCGCACGGCGTCCGATCCGGCCTGGCGTTCGGCGATGCGGCCCAGCTCGACCTCCAACTGGCCGCCGGACATGGCATGGGTGGCGAATTCCCGGTCCTGGCGGCTGAGCTTGCCGCGCGCCGCCTGGGCGAAGGCCGGCGGGGCCGCCAGGGCGAGGATCAGGACGCAGGCGAGGGGACGCAACATCGGGGGACCTCCTTGCTGCCGCGACGGACAGCAGGATGAACACCGCCCGCCCGCCGGCGGGTGCGGCCCCTCTCCCGATGGCCTACATCAGCGGCCGAAAGCCGAACACGTCGGGGGAATCCGGGTCGACGTCGACCAGCACCGCATGGCTGTCGGTGTCGCCGAACACCTCGAGGCGGGTGAAGCGCGGCTGCACGTCGCCGTTCTTGCGCATGGGCTTGTCGACGGTGAACACATGGGTGTCGCCGTGGACCATCAGCACCGGGCGGGGGAAGGCCTCGACCTCGGCGACCAGGGCGGCCAGCAGCTCGCGGTAGTTGGCGATGCCGTCGCCCTCGCCGTTGGTGCATTCCTTGCGGGTGCAGAACCAGCCGGGATTGGCCTGCATGAACAGGACCACCGCCTTGGCCTTGTCGGAGCGCGCCCGGGCGAAGGCGCCGCGCAGCCAGGCCAGGTCGGCGGCGTTGCGGGCGGCGAATTCCTCGGGCTGGCGTTCGTCGTTGTTGCTGCCGGGCACGTTCAGGGTGGCGAACACCACCTGGCTGCGGGTCCACAGGGCGTTTTCGGGGAAGTCGTGCTGGCGGGTCAGCTTCATCGGCGTCCGGCCCAGGCTGTGGGGCTGGGCGAAGTACAGCTTGCGGAGATGGGCCAGCTGGACCAGCGGGTCGCCGCCCTTGCGGTCGCAGTCGGTCCACTCGTTGTCGCCGGGGGTATAGACCAGCGGGCCGTCGAAACGGTCGAAGAAGCGGGCCTTGATGAAGGCCAGATGCTCGTCTGTGCAGGTGGTGTTGCCGGCCTTGGTGTCGCCCACATGGACGGTGAAGGCGGGCCGCGAGGCGTTGATGCGCTCGACCAGGCGCGAGAAGTCGCGGTTGGCCGCCGCCTCGGGGTCGAGCACGTGGGGGTCCTCGCGCACATAGGGCAGGTCGCCGATGGCGGCGAAGGTGAACCGCTCGCCGGCCAGGGCGGGCGCGGACAGCAGCAGGGCGAGGGCGAGGACGAAAAGGCGCATCGGCTGAAGGTCCACCTACGAAGAGCGCGAGGGGACGGATCCCCTCGTCCTTTATCTCCTTACAGGATGAACTTCGCCAAGTCCGTTTTGCGTGCCAGTTCGCCGACCCGCTCTTCCACCAGCGCACGGGTGATGACGATGCGGGTGCCGGGCGGCTGGTCGGGGGCGGTGAAGCTGATTTCCTCCAGCAGGCGTTCCATCACCGTCTGCAGGCGCCGCGCCCCGATGTTCTCGACCCCGCGATTGATCTCGGCGGCCAGGTCGGCGATGGCCTCGATGGCGCCGTCCTCGAATTCGAGATCCAGCTCTTCGGTGGCCAGCAGCGCCTTGTACTGCTTGATCAGGCTGGCCTCGGGCTCGGTCAGGATGCGCACGAAGTCGTCGCGGGTCAAAGCCTGCAGCTCGACGCGGATGGGCAGGCGGCCCTGCAGTTCGGGCAACAGGTCGCTGGGCTTGGCCAGGTGGAAGGCGCCCGAGGCGATGAACAGCACGTGGTCGGTCTTCACCGGCCCGTGCTTGGTGGCTACCGTGGTGCCCTCGATCAGGGGCAGCAGGTCGCGCTGGACCCCTTCGCGGCTGACATCGCCGCCGACCCGCTGCTCGGCGCCGCGGGCACAGATCTTGTCGATCTCGTCGATGAAGACGATGCCGTTGTTCTCGACCGACCAGATGGCTTCCTTGACCACGGTTTCCTGGTCCAGGAGCTTGTCGGCCTCCTCCTCGGTCAGCACCGCCATGGCGTCCTTGACGGTCAGCTTGCGCGGCCGGGTGCGGCCGGAGAAGGCCTTGCCCAGGATGTCGCCCAGGTTGACCATGCCCATGCTGGCGCCGGGCATGCCGGGGATGTCGAAGGTGGGCATGGCGCCGCCGCCGGTATCGGCGACCTGGATCTCGACTTCGCGGTCGTCCAGGGTGCCCTCCCGCAGCATCTTGCGGAACTTCTGGCGGGTCTCGGAGGTGGCGGTTTCACCGACCAGGGTGTCGAGCAGGCGTTCCTCGGCCGCCAGTTCGGCCTTGGCCACCACCTGCTTGCGCAGCCGTTCGCGGGTCATGGAGATGGCGACCTCGACGATGTCGCGCACGATCTGCTCGACGTCGCGGCCCACATAGCCGACCTCGGTGAACTTGGTGGCCTCGACCTTGATGAACGGAGCCTGGGCCAGCCTCGCCAAGCGCCGCGCGATCTCGGTCTTGCCGACGCCGGTGGGGCCGATCATCAGGATGTTCTTGGGCAGAACCTCCTCGCGCAAGGAGTCGGGCAGCTGCTGGCGGCGCCAGCGGTTCCTCAGCGCCACGGCGACAGCGCGCTTGGCGTCGTTCTGGCCGACGATGAAGCGGTCGAGCTCGGAGACGATCTCGCGGGGGGAGAAGGCGGCGGCGCTCATAGGGTTTCCACCACGATGCTGGTGTTGGTGTAGACGCAAATGCCGGCGGCAATTTCCATGGCCTTGCGGGCGATGGCCTCGGCGTCCATGCCGTCGACGTCGATCAGGGCGCGCGCCGCCGCCAGGGCGTAGTTGCCGCCCGAGCCGATGCCGATGATGCCGTCCTCGGGTTCGAGCACGTCGCCCTGGCCGGTCAGCACCAGCGACACCTCGCGGTCGGCCACCGCCATCATCGCTTCCAGGCGGCGCAGGTAGCGGTCGGTGCGCCAGTCCTTGGCCAGTTCGACGCAGGCGCGCATCAGCTGGCCGGGGTGCTTCTCCAGCTTGCCCTCCAGGCGTTCGAGCAGGGTGAAGGCGTCGGCGGTGGCGCCGGCAAAGCCGACCAGGATCTCGCCGCCGCCGATGCGGCGGACCTTGCGGGCGTTGCCCTTGATGACGGTCTGGCCCAGGCTGACCTGGCCGTCGCCGGCAAGGACGACGCGGCCGGCCTTGCGCACGGCCAGGATGGTTGTGCCGTGCCAGCTTTCAGGGTGGTCGGACATGGGTTTCCTTCGACGGGTCCGGATGGGAGGGCGATGATGGCAAACGCCCGCCCGGACCGCAATGCCGGGGGATGTGGTGCCGGACCAATAGATAGGGCAGTTCCGGCGGAAGGGAAGGGCGGTCAGCGCGGTGCGCGTTCGTCCACCAGCTGCACCCTCAGCTTGCTGAGCGCATCGTCGATGGGAATGAACAAGTTCAGGCCGTTGCCGAATCCGCCTGTATAGCCGGCGACGGCTATGCCGATCACGTTCCCCTTGTCGTCCAGCAGCGGGCCGCCGCTGTTGCCGGGGTGGATGGACACATCGCCCTGGATCATCTCCTGGCCGTCGCGTTCGTCACGGCGGATGGCGCTGACTATTCCCTTGGTGACCGTGCCGCTCAGCTTCACTTCCAGGGGCGCGCCGATGGCGAAGACCTCGTCGCCGATCCTGACCGGCTCGCCGCGGCGCATGGGCAGGGCGGGATATCCCTGCTCTTCCACCAGGATCAGGGCGACGTCGCGCAGTTTGTGCCGGCGGATCACCTCGCCCATCATTTCGCGCCCGCTGGGGAGGCGGACGGTAACCATCTTGGCGTCGCCGACCACGTGCTGGTTGGTCAGCACGTAGCCGTCGCGCGAGAAGAAGAACCCCGAACCGTGGCCGCCGTCCGACAGGATGGTGACCGCCGAGGCCCGAACCTTGTCCATGTGCTGGTTGATCGGTGCTGCCGACAGCTTGCTGGGAACACGAACCCGTATCAGCGGCTGCTCATCGCGTGGAACGGCCGCCGCTTCGGTGCTGCCCTTGCCCGAAACCAGATCAAAGAACCCGGTGTCCGCGGCAAGATTGGCAACCGCGTTGGCCAGGGCGCCATTGAGCGCGACGATGTCGCCGTCCACCGTCGCCGTGGTGTTCTTGAAGCTCCCTTCGGTGAAGGTGTCGAACACGACGCGCCGCGAATGCTTGTCGAGGACCTGCCACTGGATCTTCACATAGGCGTCGCCGCTGAGGCCGACCCGATAGCCGAACAGGGGATGGACTTCGTCGCACAGGGCGAACTGCACCTCGGTCACCCGGCCGGCGACCCCGTAGGTGGCCCGCGTCTCGCTGCGCTCGGCGAACAGCTTCTTGGGATCTCCCAGCACCTGATAACCGGCCGAGACCATCTCATTGTAGAAGATGTCCGCGGTTTCGATCGACGAGGCATTCACCCGGCCCGCACCCCAGCTAATGTCCGCGGGGTTAGCTCGGCAGAGGAAGGGGTTGAAGACGTAGCCGCCGATCATGGCTCCGCGTTTGACGTCGAATACCAATTTTTCGAAGCGTATCGGGTCGGTGGATGTTTTGGCCTCCATTTGCACGATCGGGCGTTGCTCGGCCTTCTTGACCTCCGCATTGCAGCCCGTCAGGGCTGCCGCCTGGATGACCGCGGCCATAATTCTCGCCCGTCGCAGCATGAGTCCTTCCTCGCGGATGTGGGGGTCCAGGGTATCCCATTCCCCTTAATGCAGGCAATGATGAAGGAAACGCACCCGCGATAGGTGGTGGACGGCCGGGCGGCCGGGCTGTTTCCGATCTGGCATCGCCGCAACCATCCTGATACTAAGGAACCCGAGCATCTCAGGAGGCCCCCATGCGTCAGGCCAGCGTCGAGCGCAATACCACCGAGACCCGCATCAAGGTCGCCGTCAACCTGGACGGCAGCGGCCGCTACGCGGTCGACACCGGGGTCGGCTTTCTCGACCACATGCTGGAGCAGCTGGCCCGGCATGGGCTGATCGACCTGGACGTCAAGGCCGACGGCGACCTGCACATCGACGCCCACCACACCACCGAGGACGTCGGCATCGCCATCGGCCAGGCCGTGGCCAAGGCGCTGGGCGAACGCAAGGGCATCCGCCGCTACGGCCATGCCTACACCCCCATGGACGAGACCCTGACCCGGGTCGCCATCGACCTGTCCAACCGTCCCTACCTGGTGTGGAAGGTGGAGTTCCCGCGCGACAAGGTCGGCACCATGGACACCGAACTGTTCAAGGAGTGGTTCCAGGCCTTCGCCCAGGCGGCCGGCGCCACCCTGCACGTCGAGGCCCTGTACGGCGACAACAGCCACCACATCGTCGAAAGCTGCTTCAAGGGCCTGGCGCGAAGCTTGCGCGAGGCGGTCGAGATCGACCCCCGCAAGGCCGA
>JBLNBU010000196.1:0-8101 GCA_050260215.1 Actinomycetota bacterium | reverse complement strand
GTGCTGCCCTTGCCGGGCGCGCTGTCGACGCCGATGCGGCCATCCTGCAGTTCCACCAGTCGGCGGCAGATGGCCAGGCCCAGGCCGGTGCCGCCGAACCGCCGGGTTATGTCGGCCCCGCCCTGCTCGAACGGCTGGAACAGGGCGGCCTGTTGTTCGGCGGCGATGCCGATGCCGGTGTCGGCGACCTCGAAGCGGACAAAGCCGGCCGGGGTCGTCCCGATCCGGACCGCGATGCGTCCCTCGCGGGTGAACTTGACCGCGTTGCCCACCAGGTTCAGCAGCACCTGGCGCAGCCGCAGGTCGTCGCCGCGCACCCATTCGGGCACGTCCGGGCCGACTTCGCGGACGATCTCAGTTCCCTTTTCCTCGGCGCGGGCGGCCATCAGCGACACCACCTCGCCGACCAGCGGGGCGACGCGGAACGGCACCGACGACAGGTCCAGTCGGCCTGATTCCAGCCGGGACAGGTCGAGGATGTCGTTGAGCAGCGACTGCAGCGCCCGGCCCGAATTGCGCAGGGTTTCCAGCTGGTCGCGCTGCTCGGCGCTCAAGGAGCTTTCCAGCAGCAGCTGGGCCATGCCGATGACGCCGTTCATGGGCGTGCGGATCTCGTGGCTCATGGTGGCCAGGAATTCCGACTTGGCGCGGGTGGCGGCCTCGGCGCGTTCCTTGGCGTCCTTCAGCTCTTCCTCGACCCGGCGGCGTTGGGTGATGTCGTAGACGCCGGCCATCAGCACCGGTTCGCCGCGGAAGACGGTGGGAACCGCCGAGATCAGCGCCCAGAAGGTCGACCCGTCGCCGCGCTTCAGCTCCGCCTCGAAGTGCTTGACGCTTCCGGTGGCCTGCAGTTCGGCCAGCAGGCGGTCGCGGTCGGTGGGAATGACGTAGTGGTCGCGGGTGGGGTTGCCGACCAGTTCGGCCCCGCCCAGCAGGACCTCGCGCGCCTGGCGGTTGGTGAACAAGATGCGCTGGTCGGCCATGCGGGTCATCACCACCGGCACCGGCATGTGGTCGACGATCAGGCGCAGGCGTTCCTCGCTTTCGCGCACCGCCGCTTCGACCGCCTTCTCGGCCTCCAGGCGCTCGATTTCGAGCGCATGGCGGCGGAACACCTCGGCGGCCCGCGCGATGTCGCCGATCTCGTCGCCGCGCCCCACCCCGGGCAGGCGGACTTCCTTGTCGCCTTCGGCCAGGCGCAGCAGGCTGGCGGTCATGTCCCGCAAGGGGATGGTGATGCGGCGCAGGCTGAAGATGATGGCCAGGGACAGCGTGGCCAGGGTGGCGGCCATGCCGGTCAGGCTCAGCAGCACGTTGCGCTGGACGTCGTGGGCGGCGCCCTTGGGCGAGAAGCCGATGGCCAGCGCGCCCACCTGGATGTCCTCGTCGCCGTCGCGGTGGATGATGGGGCGGCGCACCTCGATCAGGCCCGATCTGGCGGTGTCAACATTGCCCAGGCTGCCGACCGTGCTGCCGTCGGCGGCGATGACCTCGACATGGGCGATCTCGGGGTCGCCGGCCATGGCGCGGACCAGGGCCTCGACCACGGCGCGGTCGTAGTCGAACAGCGGCCGCGCCATGGCCACCGTCTGCACGTCGGCCATGCGCTCGGCCTTCTGGCGCAAGAGGTCCAGCCTTTCCTGGCGCATGACCATGATGCCGTAGAACTCGGAGGCAAACACCACCGCCACGGTCGCCAGCAGGGTGATCGCCAGGACCCGCGTTCCCAGCGACAGGCGGGAAAGGGGGGATTTCATCGTCACATGGCCGGGCTTGGTCGATCGAGCACGCGGGTATTCCAATCGCGGGTTGATGTATCGCCCGCAGATGAGTCGAAGCCTGCCCCCTCATTATGGTGGGGAAACCATCGTCTCTGCAAGAAAGGCCGCAATGGCGATCAGTTGGCTAGCGGCCGCCGACCCATTCAACCAAAACCAGTGGTAGAGGAATGCAGTTGACGGCCGCTCCCCTCTCGGCCAGGGTCGTGGCGGTCGCTGCGTGCGGGAGAGGTGGGCGATGAGAGGTCTCGGTGCGGCGTTGGCGCTGGCGGTGGGGCTGTGGAGCGCGTGCGCCCAGGCGCGCGAAACCGTGGTGGTCGAGGCCGATCCCTGGTGCCCGCACACCTGCGACGCCGCCGACCCCAAGCCCGGCTACATGATCGAAGTCGCCCGCGAGGCGTTGGCGCGGTCGGGCTTCGATCTGGTCTACAAGTCGGTGGCATGGGCGCGGGTCATCAAGGACGTCCAAGGCGGCCAGGCGGACGGCGCCGCCGGGACCCTGGCCCAAGAGGCGCGCACCGCCGGGCTGATCCTGCCCGAGGAGCCGCTGGGGCTGCAGTCCAACGTGTTCGTGGTCCGCGCCGACGATCCGTGGACCATGCAGGGGCTGGGGTCGATCGGCAACCGCCGGGTCGGCAGCATCCAGGACTACAGCTATTCCGCCGAGATCGACCAGTGGCTGGCCGACCACCCCGACCAGGTGCGCCCCCTGGGCGGCGGCAACGCGCTCGAACGCAACATCCTCAAGCTGCTGAACCGGCGCATCGACGTGGTGGTCGACGACGCGGCGGTGGTGGCCTACACGCTGGCCCGGCTGGGCAACGAGAGCAAGATGCGCATTGCCGGCCATATGCCGGGCGGGGCCATCTATATCGCCTTCTCGCCGGCCAAGCCGCGCGCCGCCGCCTATGCCGCGGCCCTGTCGGCCGGCGTGCGCGAAATGCGCAAGGACGGCAGCCTGGCCCGCATCCTCGCCCGCTACGGGGTCTCGGAACGGTAGTCAGGCGGAGCGGACCTCGGCGGCCAGGACGTAGCCGCCGCCGCGCACCGTCTTGATCAGCGTCGGGGCCTTGGGGTCGGGTTCCAGCTTGCGGCGCAGCTTGCCGACCTGGACGTCGATGGTGCGGTCCTCGGGGCCGGCCAACCGCCCGCGGGTCAGTTCCAGCAGGCGGTCGCGGTCCAGCACCTGGTTGCAATGGCGCAGCAAGGCCAGCAACAGGTCGTATTCGGCCCCGGTCAGCTCGACCAGCACGCCCTCGGCCGAAGTCAGGCGGCGGTGCACTGTATCCAGCCGCCAGCCGGCGAAGCACAGCACCTCGCTTCCCTGGCGGGGGCGGGCGCGGCGCAGCACCGCACGGATGCGCGCCAGCAGCTCGGCGGCGCCGAACGGCTTGGCCAGGTAGTCGTCGGCCCCGGTTTCCAGCCCGGCCACCCGGTCGCCCTCCGTCCCTTTGGCGGTCAGCATGATCACCGGCAGGTCGGTCCGGGCGCGCAGGTCCCGGCACAAGGACAGCCCGTCCTCGCCCGGCAGCATCAGGTCCAGCACCACCAGGTCGATGCCGCCGGCGGCCAGGGCGTGGCGCATGGCGACGCCGTCGCCCACGGCGGTGGCGCGAAATCCCTCGCGCTCCAAAAGGCCGGTGACCAGGCGGCAGATCTCGGCGTCGTCGTCGACCACCAGGATGTGCGCGCTCATGGCCCGTCCCCCTGCGGGATGGTCACCACGGCGCGCAAGCCCCCTTGCGCGCGGTTTTCCAGCCGGATGTCGCCGCCATGGGCGCGGATGATGCTGCGCGCCACCGTCAGCCCCAGACCCATGCCGCCGGTCTTGCGGTTGCGCGAGCCCTCCAGGCGGAAGAACGGCGCGAACACCCTTTCCAGCTCGGCCGCCGGGATGCCGGGGCCGTCGTCGTCGATGGTCACCGTCACCGATCCGTCCGCCACGCTGGCCCGCACCGAGGCATGGCCGCCGTAGCGGGCGGCGTTCTCGACCAGGTTGGCCAGCGCCCGCTTGATGGCGGTGGGCCGGCAGGTGCAGACCAGCCGGCCGTCCCAGTGGAAGTCGGCCATCAGCCCCATGTCGGTGGCGTTGTCGCACACCGCTTCCAGGGTGGCGGCCAGGTCGATGGGCTGGGCGGCCTCGTCCCCGGCCTCGCCGCGGGCGAAGTCCAGCGTCGAGGCGACCATGCCCTCCATCTCGGCAAGGTCGGCCAGGGTGCGTTCCTTGCCCTCGCCGTCGGGCAGCATCTCGGCGCGCAGGCGCAGTCGGGTGATGGGGCTGCGCAGGTCGTGGCTGATGGCAGCCAGCATCTGGGTGCGGTCGTCGACGAAGCGGCGGATGCGCGCCTGCATCTCGTTGAAGGCGGTTGCGGCGCGGCGCACCTCGGCCGGGCCGTCCTCGGGCAGCGGCGGGGCGGCGACGTCGCGGCCCAGTCGGTCGGCGGCCTTGGCGAACGCGCCCAGCGGACGGCCGGCCCAGCCCGCCGCCCATGCGCCCAGCACCAGGATCGCCGCCATCATCACCAGGGTCGACACCAGGGTGTGGGCCGACCACAGGGCCGACTGCCGCGCCATGGCCACGTGGAAATTGGCCCAGCTTCCGTCGGCCAGCCGGAACGACACCGCCATCACCATGTCCTTGGGAAAGCCGTGCAGCAGCTGCTGGCTGAAGCCTTGGACATGGGCCTGCACCAGGGTGTGGACCACGTGCAGCCGGTCGTGGCCCACCGGCCCGAAGCGGGGTTCCAGCACCTCGGCCATCATGGCCAGGTGCATGTCGTCATGGTGGGACGAGGCCACCTCGGGCCCGGCGGCCAGCGATACGGTCAGGGACGGGCTGGACAGGGCGGCGGCCAGGCCGGTCCGGGCGGCAGGCGGCGCGCCGTCCACCTGGGACGCCACCACCGCCACCCGCTCGGCGGCCAGCCGGTCGCTGGCGGCCAGCGCCGTGTCGTGGCGGTCCGACGAGACCAGGGCGATCCCGGCCAGGTGCGACAGGGTCAGCCCCACCAGCAGCACCAGCAAGGTGCGGCCGGCGATGGAATCGGGCAGCAGGCGCTTCATGTGCACATCTTTAGTCCGGGCATTTCCGGCCGCCAATGGCATTTACACTTCTTTACAAGGTCGGTGTCGCCGGTGGGTGTATGAAATAGTCATCTTTCGGACAAACCGAGGGCTCCATGCTCAAGACTGCCGCCTTTTCCTTCGGCCTGGCCCTGCTGGCCGCCCAGGCCATCGCCGCGCCCAACGACTACCGCTTCGAGCCGGTGCAGTCCAACGTCGCCGCCTCGCCCACCGCCACCATCGCGGTGCGGCTGGTGCACGTGCCGACCGGCAAGCCGGTGGGCGACGCCATCGTCTTCCAGCCCAAGGTGGTCATGCCCATGGACGGCATGGCTCCCATGGCCACCGCGGTCAAGGCGGGCGCCCCCGACGGCAAGGGCGTGTATCCGTTCACCGCCGACCTCTCCATGGCGGGGCCCTGGACGCTGACGGTCTCGGCCAAGGTGCAGGGCGAGGCGGCCACCATCACCGGCACGGTGCCGTTTACCGCCACCGGCGGCGGCCACTCCCACTGAGGACATCGCCATGCGCAGCCCGATCCTGGCGGTTGCCCTGACGCTGGCGGTGGCCTTTCCGGCCGCCGCCCAGCATGCCCACGACCACTCCGGCAGGGTCGGCGCCACGGTCGACGACCTGGTCGCCATCGCCAAGGCCAACAGCCCCGACCTGCAGGTGGGCGCGCTGGAAGCCGATGCCGCCGCCGCCAAGGTCGAGGGCGCGGGCAGCCTGGCCGATCCCAAGATCCAGTTCTCCGTCGAGGACTGGGCGCGCAACTCGCCGGGCTATTGGCCGTCGAATCCGGCCGCCAGCACCACCAAGAAGATCCGCGTCTTCCAGGAGCTGCCGTTCTGGGGCAAGCGCGACCTCAAGCGCGAGATCGCCGAGGCCAACGCCCGCAAGGCCGCGGTGCTCAAGCGCCAGGTGGAGAACGAACTGGTCGCCAAGGTCAAGGCGGCCTATGCCGAGTACCACTCGGCCCATCTCGTCATCGACCTGGCCACCGACCTCAAGGCCCGGCTCGACACCCTGTCCAAGCTGGCGCGCGCCCGCTACGGCCAGGGCCTGGGCAAGCAGCAGGACGTCACCCGCGCCGAGGTCGAGAAGGCCATGCTGGAAGCCGAGATCGCCCGCATGAACGGGGAGCGGACCAAGGCTCGCGCCAAGATCAACCGCCTGCTCGCCCGCCCCCTCGACGCGCCGCTGGTCGAGGCCCCGGCGCCGCGGCCCATCCCGGCCATGGAGGCTTTGGACCTGCCGGCGCTGACCGACCGGGCGCGCACCGCCCACCCCGAGATCCTGGCCCAGACCGCCACCATCGACGGTGCCGACCGAAGCGTCGACCTGGCCGAAAAGAGCTGGTTCCCCGATGTCGAGATCGGCATCGGCACGGTCCGCCGCGAGGACGACTTCCGCGGCTACGAGGCGATGCTGACCATGAACGTCCCGCTCCAGTGGGGCCTGCGCGAGTCCGACATCGGCGAAAGCAAGGCCATGGCCGCGGCGGCGCGGGCCCGGCGCGAGGCGCGCGCCCTGGAACTGTCCAACGACGTCACCGACGCCTGGATCGCACTGAAGTCCGACCGCGAGGTCGAGAGGCTGGTGCGCGAGAACACCCTGCCCCAGGCCGAGATCGGCTTCCAGGCCGCCGCCAAGGCCTACGAGCTGGGTCGCGGCGACTTCCTCGACGTGCTGACCGGCGAACAGCAGCTGTGGAAGTCCAACATGGACCTGGTCCGCGTCCAGTTCGACCAGCAGATCCGCCTGGCCGAGCTGGAAAAGCTGGTGGGAGGCGCGCTGTGAGCCGTGCCCTTGCCGTCGTCGCCGTGCTCGTCGCCCTGGGCGCGGGGTTCTGGTTCGGCCGCAATTCGGCGCCGCCGCCGGCTGCTCCGCCGGCCAAGGAAGACCACGCCGCCCACGCGGCCGCCCAGGTTGCCAAGGACCGCGCCATCCTGTTCTACCAGCACCCCGACGGGAAGCCGGACTATTCGCCGACGCCCAAGAAGGACGAGCAGGGCAGGGACTACACCCCCGTCTATGCCGACGCCGAGCCCGAGCCCACGCCCGCCGCGGCGCCGAAGAAGACCGGCAAGATCCTTTACTACCGCAATCCCATGGGCCTGCCCGACACCTCGCCGGTGCCCAAGAAGGACAGCATGGGCATGGACTACGTGCCCGTGTACGAGGGCGACGACGACGGCGGGCCGACGCTGAAGGTGGGCCTGGACAAGGTGCAGAAGCTGGGCGTGCGCACCGAGGCGGCGCGCCTGGGCACCCTGGAACGCACCGTGCGGGCCGTGGGCACCGTCCAGGTCGACGAGCGCAACCTGCACGTGGTGGCGCCCAAGTTCGAAGGCTACATCGAACGGCTCAACGTCAACCAGACCGGCCAGCCGGTGGCGCGCGGCCAGGCGTTGATGGAGGTCTACAGCCCCGACCTGGTGCTGGCCCAGCAGGAATACGTGCTGGCGCTGCAAGGCGCGCGCGCACTGGAAACCGCCTCGCCCGAGGCGCGCGAGTCCGCCCGCGCCCTGGCCGAAGGCGCGCTGTCGCGCCTGAAGAACTGGGACATCCCCGCCGCCCAGATCGAGCGGCTGCGCCAGGGCGGCCAGCCGTCGCGCACCCTGGCGCTGGCCTCGCCGGCCGGCGGCGTGGTGCTGGAAAAACGGGCGGTGCAGGGCATGCGCTTCATGCCCGGCGAGCCGCTGTACCAGATCGCCGACCTGTCGACCGTGTGGGTCATCGCCGAGGTGTTCGAGCAGGACCTGCCCCTGGTGCGCGTCGGCCAGCCGGCCCGGTTGACCTTCAACGCCCTGCCGGGGATGAGCTTCGACGGCAAGGTGACCTTCGTCTATCCCACCGTCACCGAGCAGACCCGCACCGCCAAGGTCCGCATCGAGCTGCCCAACCACGGCGGCACCCTCAAGCCCGCGCTCTACGGCACCGTCGAGCTGGCCGCCCCCACCGCCGGCCATCCGGTGGTGCTGGTGCCCGACTCGGCGGTGCTGGACAGCGGCGCCCGCCAGGTGGTGCTGGTCGAGCGCGGCGAAGGCCTGTACGAGCCGCGCGAAGTTGGGCTGGGCGCCCGCGGCAACGGCTTGGTCGAAATCGCCCGCGGCCTGGCGGAAGGCGAGAAGGTGGTGGTGCGCGCCAACTTCCTGATCGACGCCGAAAGCAACCTCCGCGCCGCGCTGCAGGGCTTCGGGGGGAAGTAGGAATACTCCCTCTCCCAGCGGGAGAGGGGCGGGGTGAGGGAGAGTTGC